>NZ_BAABKB010000012.1:0-89351 GCF_039543605.1 Streptomyces siamensis
TCGACGCCCTCAAGGACCAGCAACAGGCCCAGGAAGCCGTCATCCGCCTCGAACACGGCCGGCCCATCCGCTTCGGCACCGACCACACCCGCGGCGTCACCCGCGACCCCCACACCGGCGACCTGAACATCGTCACCGTCACCCCCGACAACGAAGCGGACATCCTCGTCCACGACGCCCACTCCCCCTCCCCCACCACCGCCTTCGCCCTCTCCCGCCTCGCCGACCCGCACACCCTGCACCACACCCCCATCGGCGTCCTGCGCGCCGTCGACCGCCCCGTCTACGACACCCAGATGGNCGGCAACGACACCTGGACCGTGGAGAGCACTCATGACGTACGTCATCGCACAGCCCTGCGTTGATCTGAAGGACAAGGCCTGCGTCGACGAGTGCCCCGTCGACTGCATCTACGAGGGCCCTCGCAAGATGTACATCAACCCGGACGAATGCGTGGACTGCGGTGCGTGCGAGCCCGTGTGTCCCGTCGAGGCCATCTTCTTCGAGGACGACACCCCTCAGGAGTGGGCGGACTTCCGCAGGGCCGACACCGAGTTCTTCGCCGAACTCGGCTCGCCGGGCGGCGCCTCGGCGCTCGGCCCGGTCGAGCACGACCATCCCGTGGTCGCCGGTGCGCCGCTGCCGACGGCGTGACGCGCCTGCCCCGCGCGCCCGCCGCGCGGGCTACACCTCCAGGTCGACCACGACCGGGGCGTGGTCCGACGCGCCCTTGCCCTTGCGCTCCTCGCGGTCCACGTAGGAGTCGGTGACGGCCTTCGCGAACGGCTCGTTCCCATAGACGAGGTCGATGCGCATACCGCGGTTCTTCGGGAAGCCGAGCTGACGGTAGTCCCAGTACGTGAAGGGGTGCGCGTACTTGAGGGGGCGCGGGACGACGTCCGACAGGCCCGTCTCGCGCAGGGAGGCCAGCGCGGCCCGCTCGGCCGGGGTGACATGGGTGAGGCCCTCGAAGGCGGCCACGTCGAAGACGTCGTCGTCCGTCGGCGCCACGTTGTAGTCGCCCAGCACCGCGAACGGGCGGCTGCCCGCCGCGTCGCCCGCGACCGCGGCCTTCAGGGCCTCGAACCACTGGAGCTTGTACGCGTAGTGGGGGTGGCCCACCTCACGGCCGTTCGGCACGTAGACCGACCAGACGCGGACCGGTCCGCAGGTCGCGGAGACGGCACGGGGCTCCTCGACGCCCTCGTACCCGGGGTCGCCGGGCAGGCCCTTGACCACGTCCTCCAGGCCGACCCGGGAGAGCACCGCCACGCCGTTCCACCGGCCCGTGGCGTGCACGGCCGTCTCGTACCCCAGCTCCCGCAGCTGGTCCACGGGGAACTGCTCGGCGGCGACCTTGGCCTCCTGGAGGCACAGCACGTCCGTGCCGGTGCTCTCCAGCCAGGCCAGCAGCCTCGGGAGGCGGGCGGTGATCGAGTTCACGTTCCAGGTGGCGATGCGCATGCCTGACAACCTACCCGGCGGGTACGACAACGGGCCGACGGCCGTGCGGGAGCAGCCGGCCGTCGGCCCGTGCGGGGCGGCGAAGTGCGCGATGGCGGTGGCGGTGGCGGTGGCGGTGGCGGGCGAGGCTCACACCTCGGCCGAGCCGCCCGGTGCGAGCCGCAGGTGCTCGGAGCCGCCCAGGGCGCCGATCTGCCGGTCGTAGATCGGCCGGGCGAGGTCCGTGAGCAGGGCGTCGTGGACGTCGTACGCGCGCTGCGGTTTGACCTCGCGGACGTACTCGATGACCTCGGAGATCTTGTTCCACGGGGCCATCACCGGGAGCATCAGCGTCTCGACCGGCTGGTCGGGCACGGTGAGCGCGTCTCCCGGGTGGAACACCCGGCCGCCGTCGACGAGGTAGCCGACATTGGTGATGCGCGGGATGTCCGGATGGATGACGGCGTGCAGCTCCCCGTGCACCTGGACGTCGAAGCCGGCCGCGCTGAACGTGTCGCCGTGCCCCACGGTGTGCACGCGGCCCGGGAAGGCGGCGGAGATCTTCTCGGCGACCGACTTCAGGGTCCAGATCTCGGCCGCCGGGTTGGATTCCAGCCCCGCCCGCAGCCGGCCCTCGTCGAAGTGGTCGGCGTGCTCATGCGTGACGAGGACGACGTCCGCGCCCACGGCGGCGTCCTCCTCGCTGAAACCGCCGGGATCGATGACGAGCGTGCGGCCGTCCTTCTCCAGACGGACGCACGCGTGCGACTTCTTCGTGAGCTTCATGCGTCCATCCTGCCCCTGCCCCGGCCCGGGAGCTCACTCCTGGGGCGTGGTCTCCTCCTGGATGACCTGCTGCGCCACCTTGAAGGCGCTGTTGGCGGCCGGCACACCGCAGTAGACGGCGGCCTGGAGCAGCACCTCCTTGATCTCCGCCGGGGTGAGTCCGTTGCGCAGGGCGGCGCGGGTGTGGAAGGCGAGCTCGTCGAGGTGGCCGCCCGCGACCAGCGCGGTGAGCGTGACGCAGCTGCGTGAGCGCCGGTCCAGGCCGGGCCGGTCCCAGATCTCGCCCCACGCGTAGCGCGTCACGAAGTCCTGGAAGTCGCCGGAGAACTCGTCGGCCGTGGCCAGGGCACGATCGACGTGGGCGTCCCCGAGCACCTCGCGGCGGACCTTGATCCCGGCGTCGTACGGGTCGGGGCGGCCCAGCGCCGGGGGCTGCACGACGGCCGGGGCGATCTCGGCGACGGGTGCGACGGGCTGCGGCGCGGCCAGGACGGGCTTGACCGGCGCGGCCGGGATCGCCATCTGCCCGGTGGTCGAGTCGAAGGCGGGCTGCCAGGCGGTGGAGAAGTGCCGAACGAGCAGGTCGGTGACCGCGGCGGGCTGCTCCACCGGCACGAGGTGGGAGGCACCGGGCACGACCGCGAGCCGGGCGTCGGGGATCCCGGCGACCAGCGTGCGCGCCTCCGCGGGCCCGGTGACCTGGTCGTCGGAGCCGACGAGCACGAGGGTCGGCACACCGATCCGGCCCAGCTCGGGGCGCACGTCGAACGCGGCGAGCGCCTCGCAGGACGAGATGTAGCAGCCGGGGTCCGTGGTGCGCACCATCTGCACGGCCCACTCCGTGATCGCGGGCTGGGCCGCGGCGAAGCCGCCGGTGAACCAGCGCTCGGGCGAGGTCCGCGCCATCGGGTCGAGGCCGTTCGTGCGGACTATCACGCCGCGCTGCCGGAACTCGTCCGCCGTGCCGAACCGCGGCGAGGACGCGATCAGCGCCAGCGAGGCGAGGCGCTCCGGGTGACGCAGCGCGAGCTCGGTCCCGATCGCGCCCCCGAGCGCGCAGCCCGCGTACCCGAAGCGCTGCACGCCGAGCCCGTCGAGCGTGGCGAGCAGCCGCCAGGCGAGTTCACCGACCGAACCCGCCGGGTGGGCGGGCGCCCCGCCGTGCCCGGGCAGATCGAACCGGAAGATCCTCCAGTGCTTCGCGAGCTCGGGGACCTGCCGGTCCCACATGTGCCAGGTGGTGCCGAGCGAGGGGCCGAGGATGAGGACGGGGGCGTCTTCCGGGCCGTCGAAGCGGTATTGCAGGGCAGGGGTCTTCGTCTCACTCACCGCTCCACGCTAACTTCCGCGCCAGTCGTCACGGACATGGCCCCCGCTTGTGCACGCCGCCCACACGGGTCCGTCACATGTGCGCGTGACATGGCCGGGGGTCGTCGCCGCACGTCGTGGGGGGTGGCGCGGGCTGCACGACGGAGGCCGTGCGGCCGGGGCGGCGAATGGGGCGCGGGCCGGACGGTGGGGGGCGCGCGGGCGGGCCGACTGCGCCGGTCGTGGGTCGTGGGACACCGCGGCGGTCACAGCTCGCCGGGTGCCCCGAGGCCGGTCAGGGCGCCCACCGGATCGAGGTCGGGGGTGCCTCGGGGCCACCAGTCGTCGTGGCCCGGTTCCGACTCGTAGGCGTACCAGAGGCCGTTCTGGCCCAGGCGCAGCTGGGCGTGGCCCCGCGGGTGGGTGAGGTGGTTGCGCCAGGGACGGAAGGCCGGCAGGTCGGCGGCGAGCAGGAGCGGCCGGGCCCGGTCGAAGCGGCCCGCCGGAGGGTCCCAGGGCTCTTCGAGCACCTTGAGCGCCTCGAATCCGCCCTGGCGCCACGCGGCGACGGCCCGCGCCAGGTCGGTCGCGGTGCGCCCGGACGCGGAAGCCAGAGACGCGTACAGGGAGCGGGTCGCGGCCGTGAGTCCGGAACCGGGCCGGGCCGCGGCGATACGGACCGCGTCCTGCCACAGCGTCAGCTCGGCGACGGGGTCACGGCCGGTGGTGAGCAGCGTGTGCGCGCGGGCGGCGGCGTCGGTCGCCAACTGGTCGAGCGCGAACGTGTCCGGGCCTCCGGGCACGCCCGGGTAGGTCGGCGGCTGCTCGGGGTGCGCGGGCGGCGGCAGCGGTGCGGGGAGCGGCGGCAGGGCGCGCGTCGCGAGCATGTCGCGAGCGCGCACGCCGGGGACGGGTGCCGGTTCCTGTTCCTGGGCGGCGCGGGCCGCGCGGGCCGCGCTGCGCCGGGACAGCGCGTCGAGCAGCTCGCGCTCGCCACGACCGCGCAGCAGGAGCAGGACGAACGGGTCCTCGTCCAGCAGACGTGCCGCCTGGTAGCAGAGGGCGGCGGCGTGCTTGCAGGGATGGCCGGAGTCGGGGCAGCTGCACCGCGGTTCCAGCTCGCCGGGGCCGGGGAGCAGCGCGACCCCGCACTCCGCGAGCGACCTGGGCATCTGCTTGTCGAGAAGCGCGGCGATGTGTCCGGGCCGCTCGGCCGCGGCGTCCAGGAACCGGTCCCAGTCCTCGTCCGACAGCGTCCGGACCCTGACCTGCACGCGATACGGCCGCGGGCGCGTGCCGTGCACGTACGCGAGCACCAGGCCCGGGGTGACGGTGATGGCGTCCACGTGTCCGTGTCCCGCGTACGTCCGTCCGCGTGCCAGCCGTGCCGCGTCCAGTGCCCCTTCCTCCAGGGCGCTGACCCACGCGTTCCCCCACCAGGTCTCGGCGAAGGCGTCGGTCTCCGGCTCCCGCGCCGGGAAGGCCGCAAACGTACGGCGCAGCTCGCCGTCGCGCCCCGGGGACGCCATGGAACGGGGCAGCCGGTCGCCCGTGAGCGCGGTCCTGTCCGCGGTTGCAGGGCGCGCCTCGCGTACGTCGGCCGGTCCGCCGTGCCCGGAGCCGGGACGCGCGGTACGGCCGCCGCGCGACGGCCCGCCCCGCTCGCCCGGTTCTCCGGACGGGGGGTCCGCGGCCGCCCGGTACCGAGCGCCGCTTCCGGTCGCGTCCGCGGCTCGCGGCGGCTCGTCGTCGCCGCCCGGCCGCCCGGGCGTGGGGGTCGGGGCCGCCGGGAGCGGCCCCCCGGGCAGCGCGGAGCCGCCACGGCGACCTCTGCCGTCCACGTCACCCGCTTCTCCGGGGAGGGCGTCCGGGGCCGTCGGCGGCAGGTCCGAGTGG
Source organism: Streptomyces siamensis (assembly GCF_039543605.1). NCBI lineage: Bacteria > Bacillati > Actinomycetota > Actinomycetes > Kitasatosporales > Streptomycetaceae > Streptomyces > Streptomyces siamensis. Next base: position 5,434 of record NZ_BAABKB010000012.1, read on the forward strand.
CGCGCGGGGTGCCCGGCCGCGGGCTCTCGGCCCGCGGCCCGGGGCCGTGCGTGCGGCGGCTCGGAGGGCGCGTACGTGTCCTCGGTGCCGTCGGCGTCGTCGGTGGGCATCCGGAACGCCCCGGCGAGCAGCTCCCGCAGTTCGCGGGCCCGCGGCTCCGGGTCCCGGCGGCGCCGCCCAGGCGGGGCCGCCCGGCGACCGGTCCTCGATTCGGCGGACCGGCTCCCGCCCTCAACCCCCTTGGAAACAGGGGTGATCGGCCTTTGTCTCTCGGGTCCTGCCTCATCTGCCGCGGCATCCGCGCGGGCTCGTCGCGCCTCGTCCCGCGCCGCACGCAGCGCTTCACGCGCCACGTCGCCGGGGCGCGCGCCGCGGCCAGCGGCGCCCGAGGCGGGGCTGTCCGCCGGACGAAGTCCGTGCCCGCCCGCCGCACGCACCGAACCCGGTCCGTCGGCCCCGCCCGGCTCGGAGAGTGGCGCGCCGCCCGGGGAGGGCGGGGTGTGCGAGGGGGTCTGGGAACCCGAGGAGGTCTCGGAGCCCGGCGAAGCCGCGGCGTCCGAGGAGCTCTCGGCAGCCGAGGGGTTCTCAGGGCCTGAGGGGTTCTCGGCGCCTGAGGGGTTCTCGACATGCGCGCCCGCAGCCCGCGCGCGACTCTCGGCCGTCGCACGCCGGAGGGCTTCGCGGGCGGCCTGGGCCGGCCCGGACGCAGGACGCGGCTCGGAAGCAGGGGCCGGCTCGGACGCGGAGTCCGACGTGGACGCGTGGCCGCGCGAGGGAGCGCCGCCCCGCCCGGACGCGGCACCCGACGCAGCCGCGGGCCCCGGCCCGGAACCCAAGTCCCTTGCGGAACGAGAATCCGGTACGGAATCGGAGTCCGGTACGGAAGCAAGGCCCGGCGTGGACGCGGGACGCGGCGCGGGAGCGAGCCCTCGCGCAGACACGGGACCCGGCGCGGACTCATGATCCGACGCGGACCCGCTGCCCGACGCAGACACGCGACCCGGTCCGGAACCGGGACCCGAGGCAGACGCCCGACCGAGCCCGGAGGCGGGCCCCCACGCAGACACGGGACCCACACCGGAACCGGGACCCGACGCGGACGCCGGACCGAACCCGGAGGCGGGCCCCACCCCGGAGACGGGCCCCACCCCGGAGGCGGAACCCCCCGCCGACGCGAGACCCGGCACGGGAGCGGAAGCAGGGGCCGGCGTGGCAACGGGAGCCGGTGTCGCTCCGTCGCCCGGCGTCGGAGCCGAGGCAGGCCCCCCTCCACCATGGGCCCCGGAGGCGTCCCCCGGCGGGGAGGCGGCGCCCGGCCCGGAGGACGGCTCGCTCCGGCCGGTCCTCGACGCCGAGGGCAGCTCGTCCCGGCCGGTGTCAGCGCCCGAGGACAGCTCGTCCCCGTCGGTGCCGGACATCGCGGACGGTGCGGGCGCACGGGGCTTCTCCCCGGTCCCCCGCGCCCCCCGCTCCCGCGCGGCCCGCAGGGCACGGCGGGCCTCGTCGGCGGGGCGCGCGCCGGTCACCGGGCGGGGGTCCCGCGCCGCGTCGGTCGTCGGCCGCTCCTCGGCTGCGTCACCGGTCATGCGGACCTCCGCAGCGACACCAGGTCCGACAGCTCACGGTCGGTCAGCTCGGTCAGGGACGCCTCGCCGGAGCCGAGGATCGCGTCGGCCAGCGCCCGCTTCGCTTCGAGCATCTCGGCGATGCGGTCCTCCACCGTGCCCTCGGTGATGAGGCGGTGGACCTGCACGGGCTGGGTCTGGCCGATGCGGTAGGCGCGGTCGGTGGCCTGTTCCTCGACGGCCGGGTTCCACCAGCGGTCGAAGTGCACCACGTGGCCGGCCCGGGTGAGGTTCAGGCCGGTGCCCGCGGCCTTGAGGGAGAGCACCAGGACCGGCGTCGCCCCGCTCTGGAAGCGGTCCACCATGCGCTCGCGGTCGGCGACCGGGGTGCCGCCGTGCAGCAGCTCCACCGGGACGGCGCGAGCCGCGAGATGCGCCGTGATCAGCCGGGCCATGCCGACGTACTGCGTGAAGACCAGGGCCGAACCGTCCTCGGCGAGCAGCGTGTCCAGCAGCTCGTCGAGCAGGGCCAGCTTGCCGGAGCGGGCGGAGGGGCCGTGGGCGGCGGAGCGTGCCTCCTCCTTGAGGTACAGCGCCGGATGGTTGCAGATCTGCTTGAGCGAGGTGAGCAGTTTCAGGACGAGGCCCCGGCGGGCCATGCCCTCGGACGTCTCGATCGCCAGCATCGATTCCCGGACCACCGCTTCGTAGAGGGACGCCTGTTCGCGGGTCAGCGGTACGGGGTGGTCCGTCTCCGTCTTCGGCGGGAGCTCGGGGACGATGCCGGGGTCCGACTTCTTGCGGCGGAGCAGGAAGGGGCGGATCAGCCGGGCCAGACGGGCCACCGCCTGCTCGTCCTCGCCGTTCTCCACCGCGCGGGCGTGCCGGGCACGGAAGGACTTGAGGGGGCCGAGCAGGCCGGGGGTCGTCCAGTCGAGCAGGGCCCACAGTTCGGAGAGGTTGTTCTCCACGGGGGTGCCGGTGAGCGCCACGCGCGCGGGGGCCGGGACGGTGCGCAGGGCCTTCGCCGTCGCCGAGTACGGGTTCTTGACGTGCTGTGCCTCGTCCGCGACGACCATGCCCCACTTCTGCTGGGCGAGCAGGGGCGCGGTGGACCGCATGGTCCCGTACGTCGTCAGGACGAAGCCGCCTTCGAGGCCGTCCAGGGTGCGGTCGGGGCCGTGGAAGCGGTGCACGGGGACTCCGGGCGCGAAACGGGTGATCTCCCGCTGCCAGTTGCCCAGCAGCGACGCGGGGCAGACGACCAGAGTGGGCTCACTGCGGGCGCGCCGCAGGTGCAGCGCGATGACGGTGACCGTCTTGCCGAGCCCCATGTCGTCGGCGAGGCAGCCGCCGAGCCCCAGGGAGGTCATGAGGTCGAGCCAGGCGAGGCCACGCAGTTGGTAGTCCCGCAGGCGGGCCCGGAGGCCGGCTGGCGGCTCGACCGGTCCCACGCCCGCGGTCAGGCGGTCGCGCAGCGCGGCCAGCGCGCCGACCGGCACCGCGTCGACGGTCTCGCCGTCGACCTCGGCACTGCCGGTGAGGGCGACGGACAGCGCGTCGACCGGGTCGAGGAGGCCCAGTTCGCGCTTGCGTGCCTTGCGGACGAGGGCCGGGTCGACGAGCACCCACTGGTCACGCAGCCGTACGACGGGGCGGTGGGCCTCGGCGAGGGTGTCCATCTCGGCCTCGGTGAGCGGATCTCCGCCGAGCGCCAGCTGCCAGCGGAACTGGAGGAGGTCCTCGCTCTCGAAGAATCCCGTGCCGTCCGTCGCCGACCCGGGCGCCGGGCGCACCACGGCGGCGGCGCTGAGGTCCTGGGCGAGGTCGCGGGGCCAGTGCACGGCGACCCCGGCGGCGCCGAGCCGGGTCGCTGCGATGCCGAGCAGATCGGACAGCTCCTCCTCGGAGAGGGCGAGCACGTCGGGCACGTCCTGTTCGCAGAGCCGGTCCAAGGGCGGCCAGACGCGGGCGGCGCGGCGCACGGCCAGGGCCGCGTCGACGCGCGCGCGGGGCCCGAACGTCGTGTCGGCGTCTCCCGCCCACAGGGCCGTGGCGTCCACGACGAGCGTGGGGTCGGCGAGGCTGTGCACCTGGACGACGGCCGCGCCGGCCCGGCGGGCGCCCTCGTCGTCGTCGAAGAGCTGGTACGCGGACAGGTCGAGGCGGAGCGAGATGCGCACGCCGGCGTCCATGCCCGCGGCGACCTCGGCGGCCCAGTCGTGGGCGCCGGGCAGCCGCTGGGGCTCCCGGGCGGCGAAGGGCCTGCCCGAGGTGTGGGGGGCCGCCGGGGTGCGGGGCAGAGTGTCGGCGACCGCGTCCAGGAAGGCCCGCACCAGGGCTTCCGGTTCCGGCAGACGCAGCGGGCCCTTGCCCGGGAGGGGGACGGCGTGCCCCTCGTACGGCAGTGCGGCGGCCACGGCCCGCAGGTGGGCGATGTCGTCCTGGTCCAGGGGGCCGGCCCGCCAGGCGTCGGACCCGTCGGGGGTCAGACCCGGCAGCAGCCGGCCGCGTGCGACGAGCCGCAGCGCGTGCAGCGCCGCAGCGCCCCAGCAGGCGGTGGCGGGATGGGCGGCGGGGTCGCGGCGCGCCCCGGCCAGCAGGGGCAGGGCCTCGGCGACCGACAAGGTCACCGCGGGGACGGTGCCTCTGCGGACACCGGTGCCGTGCGGCCGTACGACCGTGAGGCCGGTCCGGTGGTCCGGGGGCGTGCCGTCGGCGGGCACGGTGCCGGGGGCCGGTGTGCCGTCCGGATCCCAGAAGGCGAACCGCCCCTCGCGCGGCAGCGGCGCGGGGAGGAAGACGGCCGCGAGCCGCACGGACGGCACCTGCCCGGTCGCCGTGACCACCCCGTCCCCCATACGTCCTGCCACCTCCCGCCCATCGGTCGAATCAGTTGTCTTCGACTCTACGGGCGGGCTCTGACAATCGGCCTCGCCGGCCGCGTCGCGCCGGACGGGGCCGGGGCTCGATCGCGGTCGCGGTCGGGGTCACGGTCAAGGTCGGTCAAGGTCACGGAATGGTGCGCGAGACCACGTACACCATGGGGTGCTCGGGCGTGCTCCAGTTCACGACGATGTCCTGGGTGGGTGCGGGGTCCTTCTGCTTGTGGACCGATCCGGCCCAGGGGCCGGGGCCGGTGAACTCCCAGCCGACGACCTGCTGGTTGCGGGTGCTGATCGTGATGTCGTCCTCCTTCAGGGCGTCACGGCTGGTGCCGACGTCCTTGAGGAAGGTGTCCAAACCCGTCGGGGTGGTCCCGAACTGCACGTAGAGACGGCTGGTCTTCCAGTTGTTCGTCTCGTAGTAGGCCACGTCGGTGGAGTTCGTCGGGATCGGCACCTGGTAGAGGCGGCGCTGGACGCGCGACGGCCAGCCGGCGGTGAGGCCGGTCGCCGAGTACTTCGCCTCCTTGTCCTTGCCGCTGTTGCGGCTCTGGTTGGCGGAGATCACCAGGTAGCCGGCGGGCACGCCGATGAGCAGCACGATGATGAGCAGCGTCAGGGCACGGCGGCGGAACTTGTGGCGCGGGTCCTCGGGAGGCCGCCGCGGCTCGTCCGGCGGGGACGCCTGGCGCGGCAGCGAGGCCGTCACAGGGACCCCTGGGTGGTGCGGCGGGACTCGGCGTAGCGCTCGTACCGCTCGTACCGCTCCACGCGGCGGCGCTTGGCGCGGCGGAAGCGGCGCGCGACGAGGCGGGCGAGGTCGGCAGCGCCGACCATGCCGGCCTCGGGGCCGAGCTGGGCGCGGGCGATACGGGCCTCGGGGCGGTAGCCGCGGCCTGTGAGGTGCCGGCGGAAGGCGTCCCGCGCGGGGCCGATGAGCAGGTCGTCGGCCGCGCTGACGCCGCCGCCGATGACGAAGCAGGAGGGGTCCAGGGCGGCGGCCAGGTTGGCGATGCCCACGCCGAGCCACTGCCCGATGTCCTGGAGCAGCTCGATGCACATGGCGTCGCCCTCGCGGGCCAGCTCGGTGATCATCGGGCCGGTGATGTCGCCGACGCTGCCCTTGACGTGCTCGATGATGCCGTACGCCACCGGGGAGTCGGCGGCGGCGAGTTCGCGGGCCTCGCGGACCAGGGCGTTGCCCGAGCTGTACTGCTCCCAGCAGCCGCGGTTGCCGCACGGGCAGCGGTGGCCGCCGGGCACGACCTGCATGTGCCCGAACTCGCCCGCGACGCCGAACTTGCCGCGCTTGACCTGGCCGTCCTCCAGGATCGCGCCGCCGATGCCGGTACCGAGCGTGATCATCACCAGGTGGTCCTCGCCACGGCCGGCGCCGAAGCGCCACTCGGCCCAGGCGGCGGTGTTGGCGTCGTTGTCGACGAGCACCGGGACGGAGAGCCGGCCGGAGAGCCGGTCGCGCAGCGGTTCGTTGCGCCACGACAGGTGGGGGGCGAACAGGACGCGGTTGCGTTCCGCGTCGACCCAGCCCGCGGCGCCGATGCCGACGGCGTGCACGTCGTGCCGGTCGGAGAGGTCCAGGACCAGTTCGACGATGGTGTCCTCGACGACCTTGGGGCTCTTGGACTTGTCCGGCGTCTCGGCGCGGACCTTCTCCAGGATGTTGCCGTCGGCGTCCACGACGCCCGCCATCACCTTGGTGCCGCCGATGTCGATGCCGACGGTGGGGACGCGGGGCGCCGTCAGGTGCGATCGGCGCTCACGCGTCCCCACGGTCCGCAGGACGGTGGCCCGCGCGGAGCCGCGGTGTGCGAGGTCGCGGTAGGTGCTCATCGCGCCGATTCTGCCCTAAGCCCCGGCGGGGCTGCACCGCGGGAGCGCGGGGCGGCCGGTGCGCCGGGGCCCGTGTGCGGCCGGTCGCACCGTGCCGCGTACCCGGGAAGGGGGTGCTTCCTAGGCGCCGCGTTCCAGCTCGTGACGGAGATCGTCCAGCTCGCTGCCCCCGGCCATCTGGCGGGTGAGCTCGTCGAGGGTGATCCCGTCACGGGTGTGGCTGCCGGACATCGTCCCGCGCTTCAGCAGGACGAAACGATCACCCACCAGGTACGCGTGATGCGGATTGTGGGTGATCAACACAACACCCAGTCCCGCGTCCCGGGCGGCGGCCACATATTTGAGGACCACACCGGACTGCTTGACGCCGAGTGCGGCGGTGGGTTCGTCCAGGACGAGGACCTTGGCGCCGAAGTGCACGGCGCGGGCGATCGCCACGCACTGGCGTTCGCCGCCGGAGAGGGTGCCGATGGGCTGGTCGACGTCGCGCAGGTCGATGCCCATGCGCAGCAGCTCCGCGTGGGTGGTCCTGCGCATGTGCTCGACGTCCAGGCGGCGGAAGGGGGCGACGCCCTTGCGCGGCTCGGAGCCGAGGAAGAAGTTCCGCCACACCGGCATCAGCGGGACGACGGCCAGGTCCTGGTAGACCGTGGCGATCCCGCGGTCCAGCGCCTCGCGCGGGGAGGCGAGCCGGGTCTCCTCGCCCTCGATGCGGAGGGTGCCCGCGTCGTGCTGGTGCCGGCCCGCGATGATCTTGATGAGGGTGGACTTGCCCGCGCCGTTGTCGCCGAGGACGCAGGTGATCTCACCGGCGTGGACCTCCAGCGAGACCCCTTCGAGGGCGCGGATGTTCCCGTAGTACTTGCTGACGTCGTCGAGCTCGACGAGTGCCGTACGTTCCGGGGCGGCCGGACCGGCCGTCGTGTTCGCGTCGGTCGTCACTTCGTCGCCTCCGCCCGCTTGCGGACCCAGTGGTTGAGCAGGGTGGCCAGGAGCAGCATCACCCCGAGGAAGAACTTGAACCAGTCCGGGTTCCACTCGGCGAAGACGATGCCCTTGCTGACCATGCCGAAGATCAGCGCGCCGACCGCCGCGCCGACGGCGGAGCCGTAGCCGCCGGTGATCAGACAGCCGCCGATGACGGCCGCGATGATGTAGATCAGCTCGTTGCCGACGCCTTCACCGGACTGCACGACGTCGAACGAGAACAGCAGGTGCTGGCCGGAGATCCAGGCGCCGAAGGCGACACCCATGTAGAGGCCGATCTTGGTCTTGTCGACCGGGACGCCGACCGCGCGGGCGGCCTCCTCGCCGCCGCCGACGGCGTAGATCCAGTTGCCGACGCGGGTGCGCAGCAGGATCCAGGTGGCGACGGCGACGAGGGCCAGCCACCACAGAATGGTGATCTTGAAGCCGACCCCGCCGATGGTGATCGTGGAGGCGAAGACGTCCTTGGCGGAGGAGAAGCCCTCCATGTCGGAGATCGACTTCGTGGAGACCGTGCCGCTGATCAGCTTGGTGAAGCCGAGGTTCATGCCGGTGAGCATCAGGAACGTGCCGAGCGTGATGATGAAGCTCGGCGGGTCGGTACGGGTCAGCATGACGCCGTTGAAGACGCCGATCGCCAGGGTCACGATCAGCGAGACGAGGACGCCGACCCAGACGTTCGCGGTCATCTGGTAGCTGAACATCGAGGAGACCAGCGCGGAGCTGGTCACCATGACGCCCGCGGACAGGTCGAACTCGCCGCCGATCATCAGCAGCGCGACCGGGACGGCCATGATGCCGATGGTCGAGGCGGCGTAGAGGACGGTGCTGAGGCTCGACGCCCGGACGAAGCTGTCGGCGAAGACGGCGAAGAAGACGAAGACCGCGATCGCGCCGACCACGGACCCGAGCTCGGGCCGGTTCAGCAGCCTGCGCAGGGTCGAGGTCTTCAGGAGGCGCTCATCGGTCCTCCCGCCGGGCGACGGCGTGGGGGCCGGTGCCGTCGTGCTCATCGGGTGCCCCGCTTCGCATAGTCCTCCAGCTCGGCGGCCTGGTCCTTGGTGATGATCTGCGGGCCGGTGAGGACCGGCTTGCCGCCGCCGAGCACGTCGGCGTTGTACTTGTACAGCCAGAGCAGGTCGACGGCCTCGTACCCCTGGAGGTAGGGCTGCTGGTCGACGGCGAAGCCGAGTGTGCCGTTCTTCAGCTCGGCGGCCACCTTCTCGTTCAGGTCGAAGGTGTCGATCTCGGCCTTGCTGCCCGCGTCGTCCTTCGCCTTGACCGCGGTGTCGGCGAAGGGCGCGCCCAGGGTGACGACCGAGTCGATGGACTTGTCGGCCTGGAGCTTGGCGCCGATGGAGGCCTGGACGTCGGGCATGCTCGTGCCCTGGACGTACAGGTTCTGCACGTCGCCGTCGAAGGTCTTCCTGATGCCGGCGCAGCGCTGCTCGTGGCCGACGTTGCCCTGCTCGTGCAGCACGCACAGGGCCTTCTTGCGGCCCCGCTTGTTCAGCTCCTCGCCGACCGCCTCGCCGGCGATGGTCTCGTCCTGGCCGATGTGCGTGAGCGCGCCGAACGCCTTCGACTCCTCGGAGCCGGAGTTCACCGTGATCACGGGGATGCCGGCCTTCTCGGCGCGCGCGACGGCCGCCTTCATGGCGTCGGGCTTCGCGAGCGTGACGATGATGCCGTCGACCTTCTTGTCGACGGCGGCGTCCACGAGCTGCGCCTGCTGCTGCGCCTCGGCGTTGTGCGAGTACAGGAAGTTGATGTTGTCCTTGACGGCGGCCTGCTTGGCGCCGTTCTGGACGATGTCCCAGAAGGTGTCGCCATCACCCGAGTGGGTGATCATCGCGAACGTCCACTTGGGCGTGTTCACCGCGGCCCTGCCCTGGGCCGCCGCCGCCTTGCGGGCGTCCTCGGCCCGCTTCCCGCCGGTGCTGCTGCATCCCGCGAGGGACACCCCCAGCGCCCCTGCGAGCGCGATGCTTACCCAGGTCCGAGTCCGTGCCACGAGGCCGTGCCCTTCTTGCTGTGCTCCTTGTGCGCCGGGCCTTGCGGACCGGGCCGGGGGCCGTCCGTCAGGCCCTCGCGAGCCGGCGTCGCACCGGCCCAAAAGCCCAAGTATCAATCACGGGGATCATCCACCCCACCAGCGGGTCCCGCGCGTGGTGGGCCCGGCGGGTGGCCGTAGGGCCTTTCCGGCGCGGTCGGCCGGGCGGCGGGAGCCCTCCTCGCGTGGCGGGTCCGGGGCGCCGTGGACGGCTTCGGGAGCGGGCGAGCAGCGGGCGGCGAGGGCCGGGGTGCGGTGCCGTGGTGCCGGGCGCGACGGGGGCGCGGGCGAGGGGGCACGAGCGACGGGCGCGGCGGTACGCGGAGCCGGAAGCGGCTGCGGGCCGACGCCGGGTCTCAGGGACGTACGAGGAGCTGGAACTCGAAGGAGTAGCGCGAGGCGCGGTAGATGTGGGTGCCGAACTCGACGGCGCGGCCGGTGTCGTCGAACGTCGTCCGCTGCATGGTGAGCAGGGGTGCCCCGGCCGGCTCGCCGAGCCGCTCGCCTTCCTCGGCGGTGGCCGCGCGGGCGCCGACGGACTGGCGGGCGCTGTGCAGCGTGATGCCGGCCGTGCGCATCAGCCGGTACAGCCCCGTGGCCTCCATGCGGTCGCTGTCCAGCTCCAGGAGGTCGGGGGGCAGGAAGTTGCAGAGGTACGCCATCGGCTCGCCGTGGGCGAGCCGCAGCCGCTCGACCCGGTGCACCTCGCTGCCCTCGGTGACGCCGAGCGCGGCGGCGACCTCGGTCGAGGCCTCCTCGACGGTGTTGACGAGCACCCGGGTGGCGGGACGCTGCCCGGCCGACTCCAGGTCGTCGTAGAGACTGCTCAGCTCCAGGGGGCGCTTCACCTGGCTGTGCACGACCTGGGTGCCGACGCCGCGGCGGCGAACGAGCAGGCCCTTGTCGACGAGGGACTGGATGGCCTGGCGGACCGTGGGCCGGGACAGGCCGAGCCGTCCGGCGAGCTCGATCTCGTTGCCCAGCAGGCTGCCCGGGGTCAGCGCTCCGTGCTCGATGGCGGCCTCCAGCTGCTGGGAGAGCTGGAAGTAGAGCGGGACCGGGCTGCTGCGGTCGACGCTGAGCTGGAGCGAGACGGTCGGATCCACATCTGGTTTCGGCACGGCCCGAGCGTAGCTCCGGGAGATGTTGACGGGAAGTTGTGAAGTTCGATTGTCCGGACAAAGCATTGACAGGGTGCCGGGTACGCCCTCAGTTTGTTCCCATGCGCATCGGACTCATCGGAGCGGGTCGTATCGGCACATTTCACGCGGCCACCCTCAGTCGTCATCGCGAGGTCGGCGGCTCGCTGATCATCACCGACGCGGACACCGCGCGGGCCCGCCGGCTGGCGGACCGGCTGGGGGCGACGGCGGCGCCCAGCGTGGACGAGATCTTCACCTGGGGCGTGGACGCGGTGGTCGTCACGGCGGCGACGTCGGCCCACTCCGAACTGATCGGTCGGGCAGCGCGCTCCGGGCTCCCCGTCTTCTGCGAGAAGCCCATCGCCCTCGATCTGGCGGGCACGCTGGACGCGCTGGCCGAGGTCGACGCCGCCGGAACGGTTCTGCAGCTGGGCTTCCAGCGCCGCTTCGACGTGGGCTACACGACGGCCCGGGAAGCCGTCCGGTCGGGACGGCTGGGCCGGTTGCACACCGTCCGTGCGATGACGTCCGACCAGGCACCGCCCCCGGCCGACTACCTGCCGCACTCCGGCGGGATCTACCGCGACTGCCTGATCCACGACTTCGACGCGCTCCGCTGGGTCACCGGCCACGAGGTCGTCGAGGTCTACGCGACCGGGTCCGACGCCGGACCCTCGATGTTCCGTGCGGCGGGCGACGTCGACACCGCCGCGGCCGTGCTCACCTTCGACGACGGCACGCTCGCCAGCGCGACGGCCGCCCGGATCAACGGCGCGGGCTACGACGTCCGCATGGAACTCGCCGGCGAGCTCGACCAGATCGCCGTCGGGCTCGACGACCGCACGCCGATCGCCTCCACGGAACCGGCCGGACCGCCGCCGGCCGACAAGCCGTGGACGGGCTTCCTGGAGCGCTTCGGCCCCGCCTACGAGGCCGAACTCGTCGCCTTCGTCGAGGTCGTCCGCGGCGAACGCGCCAACCCCTGCGACGGACGTGAGGCCCTGGAGGCGCTGCGCATCGCCGAGGCCTGCGAACTGTCCCGGCACGAGCGCCGCCCGGTGCGCCTCGCGGAGATCCCGGACGGGCGCACCTGACCGCGGCGCCCGTCGGCACTCCCTCACGTCGGCGGGCCGGCGCCGCGACGGACGCGGCGCCCGGCGCGGTGGTGTCTCACACCAGCAGGCGCACCGACGGGCTCCGCGTGTCGGCCGCGAGTTCGCGGTCGCAGTGCTTGCACGTCAGTCGGTGCGGCCGCACCAGGTTGGTCTGGACGCTCGCGGTGCCCGACTCCTTGGCACGCGGGCAGTGGTAACCGAGATGCAGCCGGACCCAGGGATGACTGGTGGGCGCGGCGGACCTGTGGCCGTCGCGGGTGTCCGTGAAGGGCGCCCACCAGAAGTCGACCACGGCCCGCACCCCCATGCGGTCCCGGCCGCTCGTGGTGTCGAAGGCGGCGAGCCGCGCGGCCGTGTAGTGGCGCGCGAAGCCGCTGCGGCTGCCCGAGCACAACGCCCGCTCGGTGCCGCGCTCGAAGACGGTCGTACGGCCGACCCGCTCGCAGACGAAGCAGTCCAGCGAACACTCCAGCGTGCCGCGCCAGTACAGCTGATGGGAGTCCTCACCGCGTTGCTCCTCGCGGCTCAGCTCCGCGGTGATCTCGGCCGTACGCAGCACGGGCGACGCTCCTCTCGCGGCCGGGGTCCGCTCGCGCACCCCACGTCGGACGGCACCGGGCCGCTCACCAGCGCACCGGCAGGCTGCGCACGCCCCGCATCAGCATGCCGGGCAGCCAGCCGCCGGGCGGTCCGTCGAGCGCCAGGTCCGGGCAGCGCTCCAGGAGCGAGCGCAGCGCCACACGCGCCTCCAGCCGGGCCAGCGGCGCGCCCAGACAGTAGTGGATGCCGTGTCCGAAGGCGACATGGCCGCGGGCGTCGCGCCGGATGTCGAAGCGGTCGGGCGCCGGGAAGCGCGTGCCGTCGCGGTCGGCCGCGGTGAGGCCGATCATCACCGGGTCACCGGCCCCGATCGGTGTGCCACCGATGTCGAGCGGCTCGACGGCGTACCGGAACGTCGCGTTCTCCACCGGTCCCTCGTAGCGCAGCATCTCCTCCACGGCACCGTCGAGGAGTGTCATGTCGGCACGCAGCGCGGCGAGTTCGCCGGGGTGGGTGAGCAGTGCGCGCACCCCGCTCGACAGGAGGTTGACCGTCGTCTCGTGACCGGCGATGAGCAGGACGAAGGCCATGCCGCGCAGTTCCTCCGGGGACAGCCGGTCGCCGTCCTCCGCGGTGGTGCGGATCAGGCCGCTGAGCAGGTCGTCGCCCGGCGCCGCGCACCGCTTGTCCTCGATCAGCCCGGTGAGGTAGTCGGCGAGGCGGACGAACGCGTCGTACTCGCTCTCCGCGCTGGTGGGCGCGACCGCCTCGGTGGACATCTCGCGGAAGGCGGCCCGGTCCATCTCCGGCACCCCGAGCAGTTCGCAGATCACGGTCAGCGGCAGCGGGTGGGCGAACGACGTCACGAGGTCGGCCCGCCCGCGCGACAGCATCGCGTCGAGCAGCTCGTCGGTGATCTCCTTCACGCGCGGCCGGAGCGTCTCCACCCGGCGCGTCGTGAACTCGCGTGCGACGAGGGCGCGCAGCCGTGTGTGCTGCGGCGGGTCCGCGACGAGCAGGTACTTGCCGATCAGCTCCTCGTCGAGGAACGTGAGCCCGATCTTCTGCCCGTCCTTGGCCAGTCGCGGGTCGGCGAGTGCCGCGCGTGCCTCCTCGTAACCGACGACGAGCCAGGTCTCGTGATGCGCGTCGGCGCCCGGCAGCCGTACCTGGTGCACCGGTCCGCGCTCGCGCAGCTCGGCGTACACGGGATGCGGGTCCTCGGTGAACCGCTTCCCGAACTCCCCGAGATCGATCATCTCCGCTCCTTCCCCCGCCCCCCGTCCCTCTGCTCAACGACAGCGGCCGCCGATCGGTGCCCGCCCGGTGCGAGGCCCGGGCCGGTGCCGCGTCGTGCCGCCGACCGGAGGCCGGGGGCCGCGGGCCGTCATGCCGTCGGGCCGCCGGGCCGCGAAGCCGTCACTTCCCGTCGTCCTCGAGCAGCCCGGCGTCGTACGTCAGCAGGGCGATCTGCACACGGTTGTTGAGGCCGAGCTTGGCGAGGATGCGGGAGACGTGGGTCTTGACCGTGGCGACGCTCATGAACAGGGACCCGGCGATCTCCGCGTTGGAGCCGCCCTGTCCCACGGCGACGGCCACCTCGCGCTCGCGGTCGTTCAGGACCGCGATCCGGGTACGGGCCGCGGACCGGCGGGCGTCGAGGGTCGAGCCCGCCGCGTGCTCGATCAACTGGCGGGTCACCGTGGGGGACAGTACCGGGTCGCCGGCCGCCACGCGCCGCACCGCCTGAAGGATCTCGGCGGGCGGGGTGTCCTTGAGGACGAATCCGGCCGCCCCCGCACCCAGCGCCCGCAGCACCTGGTCGTCGGCGTGGAAGGTGGTCAGCACGATCACCTGGGGCGCTTCCTCGCGGCCACGGAGCCTCTCCGTGGCGGTGAGTCCGTCGACCGTCGGCATCCGGATGTCCATCAGGACGACGTCGGGCCGGGTGCGGTCGACGAGGGCCTCCACCTCGCCGCCATCGGCCGCCTCACCGACGATCTCGATGTCGTCGGCACCGCCCAGCATCAGGGAAAGGCCGGCTCTCACCAGAGGGTCGTCGTCCACGAGCAGCAGTCGGATCGCAGTCATGGCGTCCACCTAACCAGGTCGGGCGCCTCCGGCCGGGCCGCCGTCCTCCCCACCGGGCTGCCGTCCTCCCCACCGGGCTGCCGTCCTCCCCCACCGGGTCGCAACCGCCCCCGCGCGAGGGCGACCTGACTGACTTCCCGGGCACCTGACGGACTGCGCCGGCCGTCCTCCCGCCCGTCGCCGGGCCCGCACAGACTCGCCAGTGCGTCGTCGGCCGACAACGCGTCCAGGGCTCCCCGGCGGAGCTCACAGATGCCTTCCCGTGTTTCGAAGAGAGGTTTGCCCGATGGCTAGCAGCGTCCTTCCCACGCCGCCCGGTTCCGACCCGGAGTGGCAGACGGAACTGCTCGATCTCGACGCCTACTTGGCCCGTATCGGATACGACGGGCCGCGCACCCCCACCCTGGAGACCCTGCGCCGGCTGCACCGCGCGCACGCCGACGCCATCAGCTGGGAGATCGTGGACTCGGCCGTGGGCCGGCGCATCGCGCTCGACATCGAGAGCGTGCAGGAGAAGATCGTGGGCCGCGGCCAGGGTGGCTGCTGCCTGGAGAGCAACCTGCTGTTCGCGGCGGCCCTCGACCGGCTGGGCTTCCCGCTGGTGCGCCACCTCGCCCGGGTGCGCCGCGGCACCCGTACCGTCCGTACCCGCTCCCACGCCGTCCTGCTGGTGGAGGTCGAGGGCCAACTCTGGTTCGCCGACCCCGGCTTCGGCGACGAGAGCCCGCTGGAGCCGCTGCCGTTCACGCAGGACGGCACCGTGACCGTCGGCGACTGGACCTGGCGTCTGCAGCGCGACGGTGACGACTGGGTGCTGCAGAGCCTGCACGCCGACGGCTGGTTCGACGTGTACGCCTGGCAGCTGGAGCCGCACTACTTCCTCGACTTCGACATGGTCAACCACTTCTCGTACGCGGACCCGCGGTCGGTGTTCATGCCGCCGGGCGGGCTCAGCCACCTGATCGCGCAGCGCGGCGACGAAAAGACCCGGCTCGTGCTGAGGAACCAGGTCCTGACCACGCAGTACCCCGACGGCCGTCTCGAGCACGCGGAGCTGACCGCGGACGAGGTCGTCGAGACCCTGCGGGACGCGTTCAAGCTGACCATCCAGCCCGAGGACGCGCAGTTCCTGCGGGAGCGCTTCGCGTCCGCTCCGGCCGCCCAGCAGGCCGCGTCCGCCCAGAAGTCCGCCCAGTAGTCGCGGGCAGTCCCGACCGGCAATCGAGGCAATCGAGGAGAGACACGCAATGCCCCGGATCCCTGTACGGCGCAGTGGGCTGTATCTCGGCGTGGTCGCCGAGCATGCGGCGGCCAAGAACGCCGGCACACCGCTGACACTCGACCACGACCTGGACGTCCTGCCCGGTACGGGCCGGGAGTTCACGGTGGCCGCCCTGGCCGAGCACGTGGACGACATGGCGGCCCGGCTGTGGGCGGCCGGTGTCCGGCCCGGCGCCCACGTCGCCCTCCACAAGACGTCCAACTTCGACATCTACATCCTGGCCAGCGGTGCGTCCCGCATCGGTGCCGTACCGGTGATGCTGTCCCCCGCGCTGCCCGGCGAGAGCGTCGCCGCGCTGCTCGGGCGGCTGAAGCGGCCGTATCTGGTGACGGACACGGCGAAGCTGGACGGCTCGCTCGCTGACGTCCCGCTGGACGGGCTCACCGAACGGATCGTGCTGGCCGCGGGGCACCGCGCGGGGACGGTCTCGCTGACCGACCTCGCGGGTGCCCCCCGGCAGAAGCCGGTGTTCAACGACCCCGACCGGCCCGCGCTGATGACCCACACCTCCGGCACCACGGGGCTGCCGAAGCTCGTCGTGCACTCGGCCCGCACGCTGCGTGGCCGGTTCCGTCCGCAGAACCGCCTCGCCGGGCTGATCCGCAAGCGGGAGACGGTCGCCGTGCACGTCTCCTTCGTGCACTCGCGGATGTTCCTGGCGATGGCCGTGCTGCTGCCGCGCGCCTTCCCCGTCGTGCTCATGGAGCACGGGGACCCGGAGCGCACCGCCGAACTGTTCGCGCGGACCAGGCCGGGCTTCCTGGAGACCCACCCCAACTCCTTCCTGGAGTGGGAGGAGATCGCCGACGACCCGCGTCGGCCGTTCGCGAACGTCAAGTACTTCAGCAGCACGTTCGACGCGATCCACCCGGGCACGATGGACCGGCTGCTCAAGGCCTCCGAGCGGCGCTCGCCCCTGTTCTTCCAGATCTACGGACAGAGCGAGTGCGGCCCGCTGGTCGGCCGCGGCTACACACGCAGGAACGCCCACAAGGCCAACGGCCGTTGCCTCGGCTACGCCATGCCCGGCATCACCAAGTTCCGGCTGACCGGCCGCGGGGGCAAGCGTCCCTCGAAGGCCAACCCCGGCTACATCGACGTGTACACCCCCGGCCGCGCGGTGACGTACTACGGGGAGAAGGAGCGCTTCGAGAAGCAGGCGATCGGCGACTGGTGGCGCGGGATGGACATCGGCTACCGCAGCAGGTGGGGCTGTCTGCACCTGCTGGACCGCGAGGTCGACCACATTCCGGGCGTGCACAGCACCCTGGAGGTGGAGGACGCGGTCCTCGCCAAGCTCCCCGAGCTGACCGAGCTGGTCCTGGTACCCGGCCCCCGCCAGGAGCCGGTGCCGGTGGTCAGCACCCGCAAGGACCTGCCGCTGGACCCGGAGCGCTGGCGCGCGGCCGCCGCGGACTATCCGCAGCTCGCCGCCCCCGTGCAGCTGCCGCTGAGCGAGCTGCCGCGCACGGCCACGATGAAGGTGCAGCGGATCGAGCTCGCGCGCCGGCTCCAGGAGCAGACGTGAGCGCGCGGTCCGTGGTGCGGGCCGACGTCGACGTCCTCGTCGTCGGTGGCGGCCCCACCGGCCTGCTGGCCGCCTGCGAACTGCTCAGGCGGGGCGTGCGGGTGCGGATCGTCGACCGGGCCGAGGAGCCCATGACCGTGCCGAAGGCGCTGTCGCTGTGGCCGCGTGCCATGGACATCCTCGAGGACCTGGGTGTGGGCGAGGAGTTGAGGCGGTCGTCCAACCGCATCGACGCCTTCTCCTACTTCTCCGACGGCCGCCCGCTGGCCAC
Source organism: Streptomyces siamensis (assembly GCF_039543605.1). NCBI lineage: Bacteria > Bacillati > Actinomycetota > Actinomycetes > Kitasatosporales > Streptomycetaceae > Streptomyces > Streptomyces siamensis. Next base: position 22,744 of record NZ_BAABKB010000012.1, read on the forward strand.
CTTCGGCTTCGCCGAGGACCTGGCCTCGCGCACCCTCCCGCAGCCTGTGACGGAGAGCCTGCTCACCGCCCGGCTGCACGAGCTGGGCGGCAAGGTGGAGCGCGGGGTACGCCTGCTGTGTCTGGAGGGTGTGGACTTCTCCGGGCGGATCGACGCGAACGACGGTGTGACCGCACTGCTGGAGCACCCGGACGGCGCGCTGGAGCGCACCCATGTGCCGTGGGTGATCGGTGCGGACGGGGCGGGCAGTTCGGTCCGCGGCCAGCTCGGCATCGGCTTCCAGGGCAGTACGTACGAGATGGCGTTCGCGCTGATCGACACGCGGATCGAGGGCGAGCTGCCGACGGACCGGGTGCTGTACTACCAGGCACCGTCGGGCACGCTGGTGATCGTGCCGATGCCGGACGGCGTCTTCCGGTTCCTGTCGGTGATGCCGGCGGGCGGCGGCGAGGTCACCGTCCCGATGATGCAGCGGATCCTCGACGAGCGGGGCCCGCGCGGGGTGCGGATCACGGAGCCCGTGTGGCAGACCGTGTTCCGGGTGCACGCGCGGCACGCCACGGACTTCCAGCGCGGGCGGGTCTTCCTGATGGGCGACGCGGCGCACGTGCACAGTCCGGCCGGCGGCCAGGGCATGAACAACGGTCTCCAGGACGCGCACAACCTCGCCTGGAAGCTGGCCGCGGTCGTGCACGGCACCTCCCCGGCCGGCCTCCTGCTGAGCTACGGCCCGGAGCGCGCGGAGGCGACCCGTCGCATCGTGCGGGACACGGATCTGCAGACCCGGGCGTGGATGGCGGGGAGCCGGCCGAAAGTGGTCGCCCGCGACGCCGCGTTCAGGCTGCTCGACCGGACCGGGTTGGTGTCCCGGCTGTACGCGCCGGTGATGGCGGGGCGCAGGCTGGCCTACCGGCCCGAGCGGGACAGCCAGGTGCCGTCGGGCAGGCGCGGCTGCGGTCGGCGCGCTCTCAGGCCCGGTTCCGTCTTCCCGCGGCCGCTCGCCGTGGAGCACGGGATGTCCGGCCCCGGCGCGGACCCGAACGCCTGGACGCTGGCGGTCACCGGACCTGACGTACTCGCCGCGGCGGAGCAATTCGCGGACGGGCTCCCGCGGTTGAGGGTGGTGCGGCTGCGCAAGGAGCGGGCCGCACCGCTCACCGGTTGCCGGCGGGCGGGCTACCACCTGATCCGACCGGACGGACACGTCGCGGCGCACGGGCACGCAGCGGACCTGGACCGGCTGCGTACCGAACTCGCCGTCGCGTTCACCCCCGTCGCCGCGGACTGACCTCGATTTGGAGTACGCACATGGGTACCACGGTCGCCATCGCCTACCACTCCGGGTTCGGGCACACCACGGTCCTCGCGGAGGCGGTGCGCGACGGCGTGGCCGACGCGGGTGCCGACGCCGTGCTGATCGCGGTGGACGGCATCACCGATGAGGAGTGGGCCGCCCTCGACGCCGCGGACGCGATCGTCTTCGGCGCACCCACCTACATGGGCACCGCGTCCGCCGCCTTCCACGTCTTCGCCGAGTCGACGTCGAAGCGGTGGGCGGCACGGGCCTGGAAGGACAAGCTCGCCTCGGGGTTCACCGTGGCGGGCGCGATGAACGGCGACAAGCTGCACACCTTGCAGTACTTCTCGATCCTCGCCTCGCAGCACGGCATGCACTGGATCAACCTGGACCTGACGCCTGGCTGGTGCTCGTCGACGGGCTCCGAGCACGACCTCAACCGTCTCGGGATCACGCTCGGCGCGGGCGCCCAGGCCAACACCGACGAGGGCCCGGAGGCCGTCACCAAGGCCGACACGGAGACGGCCCGGCATCTGGGCCGGCGGGTCGCCACGGTCGCCAAGGGCTTCGCGGGGGTGGCACGTTGAGCTCCCCCGGGGCCACCGCGCTGGTCGTGATCGACAACGAACTGCTCAGCCACGGTGTCCGCTCCATGCTCAAGAGCATCCCCGCCATGGGGTCGGTGTGGGCCTGCGGCAAGGCGTCCGAGGCGATGGCGCTGCTGCCCGCGCAACGGCCGGACATCGTGCTGTGTCTTGGCTCGGGCCCGGACACCGCCGGCCTGGTGCGCGGGGCGGTGCGGCAGGGAGCACGGGCGCTGATCCTGCTGGAGGGCCCGGACCTCGACGTCCTCGACGAGGAGACGGTGCTCGCCGCGCACGGCTTCCTGATGCAGGCGGAGGTGACCGTCGACAAGCTCCGTGAGGCGGTGGACCAGGTGAACGCGGGTGATATTCCGCTGCCGCCCGCACTCGCCCGCAGTCTCATGTCGCGTTCCCGGCGAAGGCCGGAGCACAGGCCCTCGCGACGCATTTCCATCACACCCCGCGAGGAGGAGGTCCTGCATTTTCTGGCCGAGGGTCTGAGTAATAAGCAGATAGCACGTCGGCTCGGTATTTCCGAGCACGGCATAAAACGTCACGTCACCAATCTCCTGGCGAAGTTGAACGCCCCCAACCGGACGCTGGCGGTCGCGCTGGCGCTCCAGGAAGGCCTGATCAGAGCCGCGCAACCGGCGTAGACCGTACGTCGGAGAACAGGGCGTGCCGCCTCGGCGGCACGCCCTTTCCCGTATTCTCGGCGGCTTGACGACTGTGACCGGACCCTACCCGATCGGGTACCCCGACCGAGCACCCCGGAAGTGCATTACCGAATCCCGCGGGATGCGCGAATCTATTGGTGCGGCAAGGAAATCCGGAACGTCTCCCAAAAGGATGAGCCGGAAGGCCGAGGGTCCAGAAGGCCAAGGCCGTTCCGCAGGCGGGGGCGCGGCTCCACGCGAGCCGCGCCCAGCCCGGCACCGCTTCCCCTTCTCCGCCGCACACGCCTTCATCCGTACTCAGCCTCACAGGAGTCACGTCCGATGGAACTCACCAAGAAGACCTCGCACGGCGTCGGCATCAAGGCCGTCGGGGGCCGCATCCCGGACCGGGTGGTCACCAACGCCGAGCTGGAGCAGCTGCTCGACACGACCGACGAGTGGATCAGCAAGTTCATCGGCATCAAGGAACGGCGCTGGTCCGCCCCGGACGAGTGGACGTCCGACCTCGGCGCCGCCGCCCTCCTCGACGCCTGCGAGCGTGCGGGGGTCAGCCCGGACTCGCTCGACCTGGTCATCTGCGGGACCTACACCCCGGACCACATGATCCCGGCCGCGGCCGTGGGCATCATGCGCAAGGCCGGCATCCAGGGGGTGCCCGGCTTCGACGTGAACAGCGGCGGGTGCCCGGGCGGCGTCTTCGCCCTCGACGTGGGTGCCAAGTTCGTGAAGTCCGGTGACTACCGCCGCGTCGCGGTCGTGCTCGCCGACGTCAACACCAAGCTCTTCGACCCGGAGGACCGCACGGTCGGCGTCATCTTCGGCGACGGTGCCGCCTGCTACCTGTTGGAGCCGACCGCTCCCGGCACGGGCGTCGGTTCGGCGCTGCTGGCCAGCGACCCGAGCTCGTACCACACCGCGTACGTCAAGCGGGAGGACCGCACCTGGCCGGACGGCACCCCCAAGCTGTCGGCGTTCGGCAACAACTACTCCTACATGCACGGCCGTTCGGTGCGCGACTTCGCCCTGGAGCACATCCCGGGCTTCGTCGAGCAGCTGGTGAAGGCCGAGGGCATGACGGTCGAGGACATCGACCTGATCATCTTCCACCAGGCCAACTACCACATGATCCACGCCCTGATGGAGAAGATCGGCCTTCCCGCGGACCGTACGTTCACCACGGTCGAGCGGTACGGCAACACCTCGGGCGCGGGCGTTCCGCTGGCCCTGCGCGACGCGATCGACGCCGGGCGGGTCAAGCCGGGCGACAACGTGGTGCTCGTCTCCTTCGGGGCCGGCATGAGCCACGGCGGCACCGTGGTGCGCTGGGCCGCGGAAGACGACTTCCTGCTGGGTGCCTGAGATGACGGTCACCGCTGTCGGCGAACTCCCGGTCGGGAGCCGGGAGTTCAGCACCATCCAGGTCACCTGGGGCGGCGGGGTGGCCCACGTCCTGCTGAACCGTCCGGAGCGGCGCAACGCCATCGACCTCACGCTCGCCCGCGACCTGCTGGACGCGGTGCACCTGGAGCCGGTGGCCCGCGCCCGGTGCGTGCTGCTCACCGGGGCGGGCCCGCACTTCTGCGTCGGCGGCGACCTGAAGAGCTTCCGCGTCCAGCCGGACATCCCCGGTCACCTCCTGGAGGTGACCAGTCACCTGCACGCCGCGCTCGCCCGGCTGGTCGCGAACGACGCCCCGCTCGTGGTGGCGGCCGGCGGCCATGTGGCGGGCGCCGGCCTCGGGGTCGCCAGCCTCGCGGACGTACTGCTCACCGAGGAGGGCTCGACCTTCCGCTCCGCGTACGCGGCGCTCGGGCTCACGCCCGACGCCGCCACCAGCCACCAGCTCCCGCAGCTCGTGGGGCTGCGCCGGGCGCAGCGGATGACGATGCTCGGCCATGTGCTGGAGGCCGAGGAGGCCGTCGAGTGGGGGCTGTGCACCGAGGTCGTGCCGTCCGGGCAACTCGCCGGGCGGGCACGGCAGGTCGCCGAGCAGCTCGCTGCGGGTCCCACCCGCGCCTTCGGGGAGAGCGGGCGGCTGCTGCGCGCCGCCTCGCGCCGGGCGCTGGCCGAACATCTGGAGGACGAGTCGACGACGCTGCGGTCCACCGCGGGCACGTTCGACGCGGCCGAGGGCATCACCGCGTTCGTCGAACGCAGGCCCGCCGCCTTCCGGGGGCACTGACCACCGCACGCACGGACCGGGCACGCCGGACGAGGCGCGCGAGACGTACTGGACGAGACGAGGAGTCATGAACATCGAAGGGAACGTCGCCCTCATCACGGGCGGCACCTCGGGCCTGGGACTCGCCCTGGCCCGGCGGCTGCTCGCCGCGGGCGCCCAGGTCGTGCTGACCGGCCGCTCCGCCGAGCGGGGCGCGAAGGCGGCGGCCGAACTCGGTCACGACATCGGGTTCGTGCAGGGCGACGTCTCCCGCGAGGAGGACGTCGAGGCGGCGGTCGCCGAGGCCACCCGGCGGGGCCGGCTCGGCATCGCCGTCAACTGCGCGGGCTCGGCCCGCACCGGCCGGGTCCTCGGCCGCGGCGGCCCGCTGCCGGCCACCGAGTTCGAGGAGGTCGTGCGCGTCAACCTGCTCGGCACCTTCAACGTCGTACGACTGGCGGCCGCCGCGATGGCGGGCAACGAGCCGCAGGACGGCGACCGGGGTGTGATCGTGTGCACGGCGTCCATCGCGGCCTTCGACGGGATGGCCGGGCAGGCCGCCTACGCCGCGTCCAAGGCCGGTGTCACCGGGATGACGCTGCCGCTCGCCCGGGACCTGGCCAAGCACGCCGTCCGGGTGGTCACCGTGGCACCCGGCCTGTTCGAGACCCCGATGGTCGCAGGGCTGCGGGACGACATGCGGGCCTCGCTGGTGGGACAGACGCCGCACCCCCGGCGCATGGGCCGGCCCGACGAGTTCGCCTCGCTGGTCACCCACGTGGTGGAGAACCCGATGCTCAACGGAGAGGTGATCCGGCTGGACGGCGCGGTGCGTCTCGGTGTCGCGTGAGACGCACCGCCGCCGCCGTCACCCGCGGGGCCCGGCCTTCCCGACCGCCGTCGGACCGGCCGGGCCCCGCCTTCCCGGTTCCGGTCAGGCCGCCGCGGGCGACGCGGTGCTGCTCAGCTCCGCGGTGAAGCCGGTACGCCAGGTCGGGTACCGCGGAGTCCAGTCGAGCTGGAGCTTGGCGCGGGAGTTGTCCGCGCCGCGCAGCTGGGTCATGAAGGCAACGCCCCAGCCGCCGACCGCCATCCGGGCGAGCGCTGCGGGCGCGCCCTTGGGCTTGCGGGCGCCGAGGATGTCGGCGAGTTCGGGCAGCCACACGTTCATCGGTGCCGGCTCGTCGTCGACGACGTTCAGCACACCGCTGTAGTCGGAGTTGAGCGCCGCGACCACCGCGGCGGCCGCGTCCCGGGTGTGGGTGAAGGAGAAGGTGGCGGTGCCGCCGCCGACGAGCGGGACCTTGCCCGCCCGCACCTGCTGGACGAAGGAGCCGTCCTGGGCGTAGATCGTGCCCGGCCCGTAGAGGTGCCCGAGGCGCAGCACGGCACCCTCGGCGAGCAGCGTCTGCCGCTCCAGGTCACGCAGGGCGCCGAGCACCGGCACGAACTGCTTGGGCGGGTTCTTCCACAGCGGCGCCTCCTCGTCGGCGGGGCCGCTGCCGCCCGGCTCGTAGGCGTAGGCGAGCCCCTGGGCGACGACGCGTCGTACGCCGATGTCGCGGGCGACCTCGAGGAGGTTGCGGGTGCCCTCCGTGCGCAGCCGGTTGGTCAGTTCGAAGTCCTTGGCCAGGCGGCGCGGATTGATCTCGGCCGGGATGGCCGTGAGCATGTTGACGATGGCCTCGGGGGCGGCGGAGCGCAGCGCCTTGGCGACCGCGGCGCGGTCCAGGGCGTCCGCCTCGACGACCTTCGCGCCGAGCCGGTCGGCGGCCGTCGCGCTGCGTCCGGGGCGGGACAGCACGACCACGTCGTGGCCCGCCGAACGCAGCAGCGGCACCAGCTGCCGACCGATGACGCCGGTCCCTCCGGCAACGAGAACTTGCATGACTACTCCAGGAATCAGGCCCCGGCTGCCCGGGAACGATGGGTGACTTCAGGACGGGCGACGGCACGTCGCTGCGACAGTTCGTCGATGTGATGCTGGTCACTGTCACCGGTGAACCGGTCTATCTCGTGGGCGAGTTCGGCCAGCAGCCGGGGCGGCGGGTCGAGGAAGGCGTGGTGTCCGCCGGGCAGCGTCACGCTCCGGAAGGCGCCCCGCGCGGAGCAGGCCGCCCAGCCCGCCATCCGCTCCGGCGGCACCTGGTCGTCGTCGCGCCAGCCGATGGCGTGCACGCCGACGGGCAGCGGCACCGGGAGCTGGACGCTGTAGCGCTGGGCGGCGGTGACGTCGGCCCGCAGCACGGGGAGTCCGGCGCGGATGGTGCCGAGGGACTCGACGCCGCCCATGGCGCGGGTGAGCCTGCCGATCTCGGTGACGAGCTGGGCGTCGCTCATGCGCAGCAGTGGACCCCAGGGGCCCTGGTGCGGCGCCACCTGACCCGAGACGAACAGCCGCTCTGGAAGCGGGAGTCGGCGTCTGACCAGGTGCACGGTGAGCGCGAAGGCCTGCAGCGCCCCGGTGCTGTGTCCGAGCAGGGCGAAGGGTCGGTCGAGCAGCGGCAGCAGTGCTTCGGCGGCCCGCGCGGCGAACGCCTCGTACGTGCCGTAGTGCTCCTCGCCCCGGCGCGCCTCCCGGCCCGGCGGCTGGACACGGCAGAGTTCGGCGCCGGCGATCCGGTCCGGCCAGTGCCGGTAGGCGGAGGCGCCGAGCCCGGGGAACGGGAAGCAGAAGACACGGGCGGCGGCCTCCGGCGCGGGCGTGCGGGACAGCCAGGGTTCGGTCGGCACGGGGACACCTCCAGACGCGGTGGGGGGCGATGCCGGGTCAGCTCCTGTCCGTGCGGGCGGGCCCGGCCGGCGGCCGGGTCCCGGGGTGCGGCCCTCGGTCGCGAAGTCGCCTCAGCGGTGCCGTCGACAATTGGGGGCCCCGGGCATGGTTGGAGCCTTCCACAGCGGGAATTTGACTTCCGTAGTCAAGTCCATGCACCTCGGACAGTCAATCAAATCTGACACAGTGTGGCGATCCGCTACGGCGCAGCACGTCGGAGTGGGTGTGGCGGGAAATGGAGAGGAACAGACTTCGGCCATTGCCCGGGTACCCGCATTGACACGCTGACAATTGGCGGTAAACAAGAAGTCGCACCGTGCCCGCAACCACCCCCCATGCTGTGCAAGGGCATGTCAGTAAGCCCCTGGAGAAACATGAAACCGCCATTGAGCGCGTCCAGCGGCATCGGCCGGCGTCTGCGCGAGCAACGCCGACGGCGCGGCCTGAACCAACAGGACCTGGCCTCGGAGGACATCTCCGTCAGTTATGTGTCCCTGATCGAGACGGGCAAGAGGATGCCGTCTCCCGCGATCCTCGAAGCACTCGCCGACCGGGTGGGCTGCTCCGTGGAGTACCTGCGCACCGGGCGTGACGACAACCGGCTCAAGGAGCTCCGGCTCAAACTCGCCTTCGCCGACATCGCGTTGCGGGGCGGCTCCCACGGAGAGGCCCTCCAGTCCTACAGCGAGGTCCTCGACTCGGCCCGCCTCCTCGACGGACCCGCCCTGAGCAGGGCGAAACTCGGCCAGGCCCTGACCATGGAGAGACTGGGCCACACCGAATCCGCCCTCCAACTCCTGCACTCGCTCTACGAATCGCCCGACACCACACCCGGCTCGGCGGAGTGGGCCCAGCTGGCGACCGCGCTCTGCCGCTGTTATCGCGCCGCCGGCGACCTGGACATGAGCATCGAGATCGGCGAGAAGGCCACGCGCGTGCTCGACGAGCTCGGCCTGGAGTCCACCGACGACCATGTGCAGCTGGGCACCGCCCTGATGGGCTGTTACCAGCTGCGCGGCAATCTTCCGCGGGCCCACATGCTCGCGGCCCGGCTGGTCGAGACCGCGGAGCACACGGGTTCGCGGGTGACACGTGGCTCGGCGTACTGGAACGCGGGCCTGGTGGCCCACTCGCACGGCCGGACCAGTGAGGCCCTCGCCCTGATCGAGCGGGCCCTGGTGCTCATGGCGGAGACGGACAACGTCCGGCACCAGGCGATGCTCAAGAGCTCGTACGGCATCCTGCTGCTCGAGTCCCACACCCCCGAGCCCGAACGGGCGTTGCGGCTGCTGGAGGAGGCACGGCGGGAACTGGCCGAAGTCGGCTCGGCGACGGAGCGCGCGCTGGCCGGAATGGGTGTCGCCTGGGCCACGCTGCGCTGCGGCCGCGCCGCGGAGGCGGTGGAGCTCTCCGAGCGGGCGCTCGGCCTGTTCGGGGCGCAGGACTCCCCCGAGGCCGTCGAGGCACGGTTCATCCTCGGCGAGGCCCTGTTCGCCGCCGGGGACGCCGACCGCGGCGAGAGAGCGTTCCAGGACGCGGTGCTCCTGCTCGACGGGATCCCGCCGAGCAGGAAGACCTCGAAGCTCTGGCGCCGCATCGGCGACCTGAGACAGCAGCAGGGCCGCTCGGCGGAGGCCCTGGGCGCCTACCAACAGGCGCTCGCGGGTGTCGGGCTGCATCCGCTGCCCGCGTCCGAACCGCTGTCCCTGGAACAGTTGCCGATGCGCGAGGTGGTGCTCACCGAACCGCACCTGTGAGCCGGGGGCGGCCCTCCCGGCCTCCGGGACCACGGGCCGGGGGGCTCGTCCCGGTGCGCCCGGGACGAGCCCCGCGCGGCCCACGGAGCGGGGCGGTTCACCCCTTGAGGATGTCGGCGGCGGCCTGCTCGCCGGAACGGACGGCACCTTCCATGTGACCGTTCCAGAAGGTGGCGGTCTCGGCGCCCGCCCAGTGGATGACGCCTGTGGTCTTCCGGATGGCGGTGCCGAACCGGGTGAGGACACCGGGTGGCGTGAAGCCCGGCGCGCCGCCGCGGGTGTACTCCTCGGCGTCCCAGCGTCCCAGCACGAACTCGGTGGGCGTGGCCGCCTTGGAGCCGAAGTACCGGGTCAGGTCGTCGAGGATGAGCTGCTTGACGGTGGCGTCGCTCTTGTCCTCGACCGCACGCATCTGGTCGCCGTCGAGGAAGGCGAGCAGGGCACCGTACGAGCCGTCGGGCGGCGAGTTGTCGAAGGTGCTGCGCGTCGTCCCGGTCAGGGCCGCCACCTGGCCGTTGAGGCCGGCGTCCCGCCAGAAGGGCTTGTCGTAGACCGCGATGGCCTTGCCGATGGAGGAGAGGGGGAAACGCTGGGTGAGCTGGTCGCGGGTCGCGGGCAGCGCGGGGCTGTAGACGATGCGGCCGGCGAGTGTGGGCGGCAGCGCGACGACGACCGAACTCGCCGACACCGCGAGGTTGTCGGCGACGACGAGGGCGGAACCGCCGGACTGGACGATGCGGCGGACCGGCGTCTTCAGGACGACCTTGCTGCCGAGGGCGGCGGCCATCTTCGTGGCGATCTGGTACGGGCCGCCGACGAAGCGTGAGTCGCGGGCGCCGCCGAGGGTGCTGATGAGGCGGGTGAGGTTGCCCGGGTTGGTCTCGTTCCCGGAGACGGCTATGTAGGAGAGGATCCAGAGCAGCGAGATGTCGCGGGACTCGGCGGAGAGCGCGCCGTTGGACATCAGGTGCAGGATCGTCTTCGCGTCGGCGTTGGTGACGTTGCCCTCGATCCAGCTCGCGAAGGTCTGGCCGTCCAGTTCCTCGGCCTTCGGCGCGGCCCAGGGTGTGTCGACGGGGACGGTCGAGGCGAGCGTGTCGAGCTGGTAGATGGCCTGGCCGAGCGCCTGGTAGGAGTCGTTGTCCATGGGCGGCAGCGCTCCGGTGTAGCGGATCGCCGTGCCGTCGGCGGTGTAGTAGATGCTCTCGCCGGTGTTGTAGCCGGTGAACGTCTTCACGCCGAGTTCGTCGGCGAGCGCCTGGAGCCGGGTCTGGGTGGGGCCGGTGAACTGACCGCCGCGCTCGATGGTTCCGCCGTTGGCGAGACGGATGTCGTGGACGCGCCCGCCGACCCGGTCACGGGCCTCCAGGACCAGCACCTTCTTGCCGGCGGCGACCAGTTTGCGGGCCGCGGCCAGGCCGGCGAGTCCCGCTCCGACGACCACCGTGTCGACGACGGCGTCGGCGCCGTCGACGGTCTGCGCCCTGGCGGGGGTCGCCACGGCGGTGGTGGCGGCGCCGGCCCCCAGGGCGACACCGGCCCCGAGGAGGCTTCTGCGGTTCATTTGCGGTCTCATGATTCCCCTTCGAATGCGTGGCATGGCTTGCTCTGCGTGCTCGGGACGTGGGCGTGCCCGTGCGGTGCTGCGCGGTGCGTCGTGAGGAAAGGGCTACGCGTCCGTCCTATCAGGACCGGACCAAGTGTTTCGAAATCCCGTGCGGATACGGGAAATTGTCCGGGGGCCGCCTTCGCACTGCGTCAAGTTCCGTGGACAGGAATATGCGTTGTGGATACAACGGCAGTCACCGGATTTCTCGGGAGGGTAAAAGGATGTCCGCATTCCGCCACGAACCCGTGCTCGTACGGGGCGCCGAGGCCGAGACCATCGGCCATGCCACCGGCGCCGCCTTCCTGCTCACCGACTCGGCGAGCACGGCGGGCGCGCTCAGCTGCCACCGGGTGCTGCTCGCCGCGGGAGCCGACGGTTCCGCACCGCACTACCACGCCCGCTCCTCGGAGCTGTTCTACGTCGTCTCGGGCGCCGTGCAGCTGCTCAACGACGACAAGGTCGTCGAGGCGGGCCGCGGCGACCTCGTCGTCGTACCGCCGTTCATGCCGCACGCCTTCGCCGCGGTGCCCGGATCGGAGGCGGAGCTGCTGATCACCATCACGCCGGGCGTCGACCGCTTCGACTACTTCCGGCTGCTGGGCCGCATCGTCAACGGGGAGGCCCCGTACTCGGACCTGCTGGCCGTCGAGGACAGCTTCGACAGTCACTCGGTGCAGAGCGAGATCTGGGCGGCGGCGCGTTCCCCGCAGGCCGCCTGAGGGTGCGTCGACGCGCCCTACGCACGCGTTCCACGAGGGCCCGCGGCATCCGGACCGGCAGGACGTCTGCACTGCCGGTCCGGGAGTTCGCGGGTCCTGCCGTGCGGGCGCGGGACTAGTCCCACGGGCCGAAGCCCGTCACCCGGTCGACGGTGGTGCGGACGACGAATCCGGTGGCTCCGGCGAAGCGTTCGGCGGGCCAGGTCCTGCCGTCCTCCAGGTACGGTGCGGCGATCCGGCCCAGCAGGGCGACGGCGCCGCCCTCCAGGACCTCGGCGGTGCCGTGCGCCACGAAGTGGTACTCCATGCCCTCCGGGCTCCTGACGCCGGCCGCCATGGACAGGGCGACCCGCGGGTCGCGCCGCAGATTGCGGATCTTCTGCTGCGCGTAGAGGTGCCCGGAGACGATCCGGTCCTCCTCGTCGAGCCCCACCCAGACACAGGCCACCTGCGGACTGCCGTCGGGGTTGAGCGTGACCATGTGCGCGAGACGACCGGAGGTGAGGGCCCGGCGCACCGGTTCGGTCAGTCGGTAGGCCTTCGTGGTGGTCAAGGTGGTCCCTCTCTCACTGATCAACCAGCCGGTAAAAGGGAAACAGCTCCCGCCGCCCGACCCCTGGCGGCGGGAGCTGTGCGGGGACGCCGCTTCGGAAAAGCGTCCCCGGCCTGTGGGGGGAAATTGCGGGAGACCGCCGGCGTGAATCCGCCGGACTCCCGTGTTCCGGTCCTCCGCTTTTCGGATCTGTTCGTTCCGAGTTTCCCGGGTATTCGGATCGACAGGTCCTCGGAGAATCGCGGAAGTTCCCTGGCCCCGGTCGCGACGCGGGGCCGGTGATTCCTTCCCGTACGGTGCGCCGTGCGGCACCGTGTCGGGTGGCGCGGGTCTTTCAGGGGGACATGGCGGCCACGGCGGGCATGGCCGGGATTCCCCCGTGACGGCGCAGGACACCGGCCGCCCGCCGGGCCGCGAGCCGCTCCAGGGCCTGGAAGCCGTGGGCCGCGGAGGCCAGCGTCACATGGTGGTGCCAGCCCCGGAAGGAGCGCCCCTCGAAGTCCACGAGCCCGCACTCCTCGCGCAGCCGGCCCAGGTCGTAGCGGGAACGCCAGCGCAGCTTCGCCGTGGAGACGAGGTCCGGCAGCCGGCGCGAGCCGAGGTTGGTGACCCAGTAGGTGCGCGGTTGCGGGCGTCCGGCCGGCCATTCGACCAGAAGCTGGCGGGGCCGGCGGAAGCGGCGCTCGCCGTGCCGGGCGGTGGGCCCGCCGGGTCCGGCCGGGATCTGCGCGGCGAGGAACTGCGACTGCCGAACCCGGCTCTCGACGCCCTCCCGCCAGGCGAGCGTGACGCGGGCGCTGCGCCGGCCGGCGGTGTGCATCATGTCGGCGGCGGTGCCCAGCACGACCGGCGATCCGTTCGCCGAGGGTGCCGCGAGCAGCGGCGCACCACCGGAGACCTCGACGAGATAGCCGAGCCCTCGGGCCTCCAGGCCGTCGAGCAGAGGCAGTACGTCGGGCTCGTGCCGCCAGTCGGCGAGGATCGGGGCGGGCTTGAGGTCCCACTCCTGCACCATCTCGTCGAGGCTGTCCAGGACGTGCCGCCAGCGCGGCTGATGGCGCTCGACGTCCGGCACCCGGGCGGCGCCGCGCCGCCGGTCGTCGTCGTCCCAGTGCGGTGGCATCAACAGCCGCCAGTTCACCGGGATGCTGGCCTCCTCGGTGGCGAGGGAGACGGCCAGACCCAGCTGGCAGTTGGCGGTGCGTCCCTCGGCCGGCACGTACTGGCGGGCGACGCCCGCCGAGTGGTTGCCGTTCTTCGGGAAGACGACCTCGTCCACGACCCAGGCGTCGGGCTCGGCGGCCAGGAACACCTGCTCGGCGAGCCGCTTGCGGACGTCGGTGCATTCCCAGGGACTTTGGCTCACGAACTGTTGCAGCGACTGCGAGGCGCGGCGGCCGAGGACGTGCTCGGAGATACGGGCCGGCGTCTTGCGGCCACTGGCATCGAGCAGTCCACGCACATAGACCTCACCCCAGCGACGCTGGTCGGAGCGGGCGAATGGCGAGAAGAGATACGCGCAGTATTCGGAGAGACCGTCTCCCCAGCCCCGCTCCCGCGTGGCGTTCAGGTCAGCGTTCAAAGACATGGAGACCCCCTGCGTGAAGCATCAATGACAGTTAACTCCGCCTGTGAAAATCTGTCAAGTCACCAGTCAAGCAGGGAGTTGACGGGGTGTCACACAACAACGGGCGGAGCCTCCGACCTGCGGAGACTCCGCCCGTTGCGGAGGGAGAACGCGTTTTACAGGGACGCCGAGCCCTCCATGGGGTCCAGGTCGTCCACGATGTACGTCTTCACCAGCGGGCGGCCGTCCTCACCTGCCACGACGATCCAGGTCTGGTAGGCGTCGAATCCGAGCCACTGACTGCGTGCCGCCGGCGGATTCCAGATGTGGGCCTGCCAGTTGACAACCACCTTGACAAGCGTCTCACCGCCGACGGCGGGCTCCACCTCGACGCTCTTGAGCTCGTGCACCTCGTCGAAGAAGCGATTGGTCACCGCCTCGTACCAGCCCTTGAACTCGTCCAGGGTGGTGAGCGTCGCCTCGGGGAAGCGCATCTCCAGGCCGTCCTGGACGAGATAGGGCAGCACCTGCTCCAGCGGGACGTGCTGGTCCAGTGCGACGTACCAGTCGCGGACCGCGTCCTTGATGGACTGTTCGGTCAGCGAGGCGCCGAGCAGCGTGGATTCGGTCATGGGAAGCCTTCTTCCTCGTACGCGTGTGATCGGTCTCTTTCAGTCAAGGCAGGCCCCCGGTCGCTTCCAACGACTTGGCGGTTCGTCGCGCGAACTGTGCCAACTCCCGTGCACAGAACCCGACGACGGCCTGCCTGCCTTCTCTCCGCCTCGCCGCCGTGCGCGGCCGGCGCACAGTCGGGAGGCACCGCACGGGACGCGGGCACGCACGGAGCGCGGGCACCGCACGGTCCAAGGGCACCGCACCGGACACGGGCACCGCACGGCGAAGGGCGGGCCGGCCGTCGCTGCGGCCCGCCCGCCCCCGCCGGTGGTCAGGAGGCGTCCCGGTACCCCTCGCTGACCTCGACGATCACCCCGTCCGGGTCGGTCAGCCAGACGGTCTGCCACCCGGGGATGAAGTCGTCGAAATGCAGCGGTCCCAAAGTCACCGGAACCTCGTCGCCCACCTTGGCCAGGAAGGCCTCCAGGTCGTCGGTCTGGAAGGCCAGATGGCGGGCCACGCCCGGCTGCGCGGGGCCGTCGCCGGCCGGCTTCACCAGCGGCTCGGTGTCGGTGTGGAACAGCTCCAGGTACACGTCGCCCTGCCGCAGGAACACGATCCGGTCGTCGTCCAGTTCCACGGTGCGCGCCCGGCTGAAGCCGAACCACTTCTCGTAGAAGGCCTCCGTCGCGCCCAGATCACGGCAGTTGAGCCCCACATGGGACCACCGAAGGCTCATACGTCCCCCTTGATCAGGTCGGCGGCGCGCTCGGCGATCGCCGCGATGGCCGTGTTGCAGTTGCCCGACGGCACCGCGGGCATCACGCTCGCGTCGACGACCCGCAGCCCGCGCACCCCGTGCACCTTCAGGTCCGGGTCGACGACCGAGAGGTCGTCGATGCCCATGCGGCACGAGCCGGCCTGGTGGTGGTAGCTGTCCGCGCGCTCGCGCACGAACCGCTCGATGTCGGCGTCCGTGCGCACGTCCCGGCCGGGCAGCAGCTCCCCCTTGAGGTGCTCCTTGAAGGCCGAGGTCGCGAAGATGTCGCGGGACAGCTTCACCGCCTGCACCAGACGCTCCACGTCGGAGCGGTCCCCCAGGTAGTTGGGGTCGACCAGCGGCTTGGCGAACGGGTCGGCGCTCGCCAGCCGCACCGTGCCCCGCGAGTTGGGGCGCACCACACCGGGCAGGATGCTGACCGCGTTCGGGTGCTGCTGGCCGACGATGATGTCGAACGGCACGTGCACGAAGGCGATCTGCAGGTCGGGGGCGATCATCCCGGGCCGCGAGGTGGCGAAGAGCGCCGACTCGGAGAGGTTCTGATGCCCCTGCTCCACGGGCTCCGCGGTCTCCGCGATCAGACCGGTGAGCACGTGGTTGTGGAAGTTCTCGCCCACACCCGGCAGCGCGTCCGTCACGTCGATGCCCAGCGGCCGCAGCTGGTCGGGGGATCCGATCCCGGACAGCAGCAGGATCTTGGGCGATTCGATCGCGCCCGCGCACAGCAGGACCTCGGCACCGGCCCGTACGGTGTGCTCGCCCGGCTCGCCGGGGCCCGCGTTGGGCACGGTGCGCCCCTCACCGGCGGGGGCCACGTCCTGCTGGACGTAGGTGACGCCGGTGCACCGGCCGTCCTCCACCACCAGTCGGGAGACCTGCGCTCCCGTACGCAGCGTCAGGTTCGGCCGGTTCAGGGCCGGTTCGAGGTAGGACACCAGGGCACCGCGCCGCCGGCCGTCGCGGGCGTCGAGGTGGTGCCAGCCCGCGCCGATCATGCGTGAGCCGTTGAAGTCGTCCAGCTCGGTGTGCCCCAGCTCCACGCACGCGTCGATGAAGGTGCGGGAGAGCGGGTTGGGCCGGTGCGCTCCCGCGTTGGTGACGACCTGGGGTCCGCCGACGCCCGTCTCGGGGCCGCGCGGGTCCTCCTGGTCCTCCATCCTGCGGAAGTAGGGCAGCAGGTCCTCGTACGACCATCCCGCGGCGCCCTGGTAGGCCCAGGCGTCGAAGTCCGAGGGGTGCCCCCGGACGTGCATCATGATGTACAGGTTGCTGCTGCCGCCCGGGATCTTGCCCCGCGGCTCGTACGTCGAACGTCCGCCGAGGGCGGGCTGCGGAACACTCGTGTAGCCCCAGTCGACCTCGGAGCCCAGCAGCGTGAACCAGAGCGGTGCCTGGTCGACGTTGGCCGGGATGTGGTTCCCGCCGGCCTCCAGGAGCAGGACCCGTACCGCGGGGTCCTCGGTGAGACGTGCGGCGAGCACGGAGCCCGCGGTGCCCGCGCCCACGATGATGTAGTCGTAGTCCTTGTGGTCCTCGTGTTCCGCCATGGCGGCTCCCGCCTCTAGTCGGTCCCGAGCACGGGCCGGAACGGGACGGTGTCGTGGTGGTTGGACATGTACGAGATGAGACCGCCCTCCACCCGGAAGTAGTTGACGACGTCGGCCTCGATCGGCTCGCCGGCGTGCGTGGCCGCCGAGATGTGCGAGACGACGGCGGCCTGCTCGCCCTCGACCACGATGTGCCGGGGGGTGTTCGTGAACGAGGCGTACATCGCCGGGAAGCCCTGCATCATGGTGCGCAGGGTCTCCCGCCCCTCCACGTGCCCGGCGAGCTGCTCGTCCATGGTCTGGCGCTCGGCGAACAGGTCCGTCCAGGCGTCCCAGTCACCCTTGTTGGCCAGCTCGTAGTAGCTGTTCACCACTTGCCTGGTGTCCACGTGAGTCTCCCTCGGGCAGGGCTCAGACGGCGATGCGCTCGTCGATCGACTTGAGCTGGAAGACCGTCCACATGAAGCGGTCCACGCTGTGCTGGTCAGCGGTGTGCACCTGGACGTCGGCGATCTTCCCGTCGCGGATGCCGTACGTCGTGGACGTCGGGAACAGGTACTCCTCGGTGTCCGCCTTCGCGTGACCGAGGTGCTTCTCGACGACGGTGCCGTCGTCCAGCTCGCCGAAGTGGACGTTGTCCACGGTGACGCCGGCCTTGAACAGCTCGCCGAAGAAGGCCATGACCTGGCCGGCACCCCGGTGGTCGCCGGAGAGCGGGTGGTGGCCGGGCATCTTCCAGGAGATCTCCGGGTGGAACAGCTCCTCCTGGATGCGGTCCAGCTGGCCGGAGTTGAAGTACTCGTACATCTTCAGAACCAGGTCGGTGTTCGACACAGCGCTCTCCTCGGATCGTGGTGGTTGTCTCGCAGCGGCGGCCGGGCCCGGCGGGGGGGGCGCGTTACCGGGCCCGGCGGCCGCTCGGCGGGACCCCTGCGCCGTGAAGGGGGGATCGGCGCACGCGGTCCGGCCGGCTCGGACGAAGAACTGGTCGTTCCTGAATTTCGGGAGACCCTCGAAAGCGGCATCCTGCGAATCCAGCGGAAAGGCGTTCCCCTTCCCCTGCCTTTCTGCGGGATCGCCGCCGAGTAAGAGTGAAACGGCGCTCCCTCTTCCCTTGCGACAACATGGGACTACGTCGACGACACTTCGGCAGGTCCGCGACGTACTCGCCCTCCGCGCACGAGACTTCCTGCATGTTGAGCGCACAGCGCGGCAGCGGGCGCCGCTGGGTGAGCCTCGCAGTGATCCTGGCCGGCGCATTCATGGCCATTCTCGATGTGGCTGTCGTCAACGTCGCCATGCCGTCGATCCACAGTGATCTCCATACGAGCCTCGGCGCCGTCGAATTGGTGGTTTCCTCATACACCCTTCTCTATGCGAGTTTCCTGGTGACCGGTGGGCGGCTGGGTGACGTCATCGGCCGGAAACGCATGTTCATCACCGGTCTCGCGGTGTTCACGGCGGCGTCCGCGCTCTGCGGTCTGGCCCCCGACATCCGCGTCCTCGTCGCGGCACGCGCGCTGCAGGGCGTGGGCGGCGCGCTGTTGTACCCACAGGTCCTCGCGATCATCCAGGTGACCTTCGAGGGCCCCGAACGCGCCCGTGCCCTGGGCGTGTTCGGCTGTGTGGTGGGCGTCGGCGCCATCGCCGGGCAGATCGTCGGCGGGCTGCTGCTCGCCTGGAACGTGTTCGGCCTCGACTGGCGGCCGGCCTTCCTGATCAATGTGCCGATCGGTGTGGCGACCATCGTGGCGAGCCGGGCGCTCCTGCCGCCGGACGAGCCGCCCCGGTCGCGTCCGCACCTCGACGGGCGCGGCTCCGCGCTGTCGGTGCTGACCCTGGTGCTGCTCATCGTGCCGCTGCTGATGGGCCGCGACGCGGGCTGGCCGCTGTGGATGCTGCTGTCGCTCGCCGCCGCTCCCCTGACCGCCGTGCTGTTCCTGCGGCACGAGCGCGCGGTCGCCGAGCGGGGGCTCGATCCGCTGATCAGGCTCTCTCTGTTCCGCAACCGCGGCTTCGCGGGCGGAGTGCCGATCGCCGCCATGTTCAGCTTCTCCTACGTCGGCTTCATGCTGGTCCTCGCGCTGTACCTGCAGATCGGTCTGGGCTTCTCACCGCTGCACGCCGCCCTGGTGTACACGCCGAACGCCGTCGGCTTCCTGATCACCTCACTGCTGGCCGCGCGGATCACCCGCCTGCTGGGGCGCCATGTGCTGACCCTGGGCTATCTCGTCGCGGCCGTCGGACTGTGCTCGGTGGCCGCCACCAGCGCCGCCCAGGGAGCCGGGCTCAGCGGCTGGGAGCTCGGGCTGCCGATGTTCATCGCGGGCCTCGGCCAGGGTCTCGGCATGACCCCGCTCATCGGCACCATCATCGGCACCCTCGCGCCACGCGACGCGGGAGCCGGAGCGGGCGTGGTGACCACCACCCTCCAGGTGGGCAACGCGCTGGGAGTCGCCCTGATGAGCCTGCTGTTCTTCGCGGTGCTCGGCGACGGCACCTCCCACGCCGCCTACGCGACGGCCTTCTCGCAGGTGCTGCCGGTGGCCGCGCTCGTGACGCTGGTCGCCGCGTTCATGGTCACCCGGCTGCCCCGCGGCACCGGCGCCGGCAACGCCCTGCTGGAACGGCTGCCCGGCCACACGGTCGGCTTCGCCTACTCCATGTACCTGATGACCGGCGGCCGTATCGGTGACCGGCTCTTCCACGAGATCCTCGGACACGTCACCGAGCGCCGCGAACGCGAGATCCGCGAGGCTCCGAGTGCCGCCGGGGACTTCTTCGTCTACCACTTCGAGTCCGCGCACCACGACGCCGCCTGGCTGACCTACCTCACGCGCGAGGCGCTCGCCTACGGCAGCGCTCCCGTACCGCACGAGGAGGAGCGGCGCGCCGTCATCAAGTCGCAGGTGGACGAGATCCGCAGGCGGCAGTCCGGCGGAGAGCTGCGCCCGGAGCTCGATCCCGAGCTGCTGCGGCTGCTCACCTTCGCCCTCACCAACTATCCGCGCCTGCTGCCGCAGATCACCCGGATGGCGACGGGCCTCGGCCCGGACGACCCCGGGTTCACCGCGCGCTGGGAGCTGTTCCTCCAGCAGCTGGGAGATCTGCTGCACGCGGGCCCGCCCACCACGTCCCTACCGCGCGTGAGCGCATCCTCCGGAGGACAGGAATGACCACCATCGATCCCTTCGACCCGCTCGAACCCTTCGATCCGTTCGACTCGTTCGACGTGATCAGCCCGTTCGACGAGAACCTCGTCATCGATCTGCCGGTGTACGAGACGGTGCTCGGCGAGGCCGCGGCCCGCGGCACGAGCCCGGCGCTGATCGACGGCGTGACCGGCCGCGCGATCGGCTACCGGGAACTGGAGCGGGCCACCCGCCGGCTCGCGGCGGGACTCGCCGACGCCGGCGTCGAGCAGGGCGACGCCGTGGCGCTGTTCGCCACCAACACCCTGTGGTACCCGGCCGTGCCGCACGCCTGCGCACGCACCGGCGCCGTGGTGTGCGTGCTGGACAGCCAGGCCGACGAGGCGGAACTGGCCGCCCAGCTGACGGAGAGCGGCGCGCGGTGGCTGTTCACCACGCCCGCGCTGCTGCCCATCGTGCGTGAGGCGCAGCGCCTGCGCGGCGCGGGACAGCGGCCGGTCGAGGAGGTCTTCACGCTGGAGCCGGTGGACGGCCACCGCTCGGTCCAGGACCTGATCGCCTCGGAGTCCCCGGAGCCGATCGTGGACATCGAGCCCGTCACGGACATCACCGTGGTGCACCACGCGGTGGGTTCCCGGCGGCGCGCCCAGCTCACCCACTCCGACATCGCTGCGGACCTCGCCGTGCTGGCCTCGGACAATCCGCTGGAGAAGGGCGAACGGGTCCTGGCGGGCGTGCCGTTCGCACAGCAGGACGGCCTCGCCTTCCTGACGCAGCACGCGCTGCGCTGCGGTGCGGCCGTGGTGGTGGTGCCCGAGCTGATGCACGCGCCCGAGCTGCTCGACGCGATCCGTGACCAGCGGGTGCGTACGGCCTTCGTCACCCAGTCCGTGCTCTACGGCCTGGTCGCCTCGGCACCCGAGGACGTCGACGAGCTGGGGTCGCTGGAGCGGGTCGTCTGCGTGGGTCCCGAGCTGACGCCGGACACCGCGGAGACCTGTGCGGCCCTGCTCGGTGTGGAGCACATCGAGTACCTGGGCCGGCAGGCGTTCGCCGGGATCGCTCCCCCGCTCCCGGGGGCCTGAACCGCATGAGGGTGCCCCCGCCGGAGATCCGGCGGGGGCACCCTCATGTGCGCGCTCACAGGTGCAGATCGCGGCTGAGTGCCGCCTCCTCGAAGTCGAGCTGGTGGACGACCTGGCGGGCCACCTCGTCGTCGAGACGTCCCTGGTTGCGCATCATGATGAACGCCTCGCGCTCGGCCGTCAGCATCTCCCTGCGCAGCAGCCGGTAGGCGGCGGACGGCGACTGGCTGCCGAGCCGGCCGTCGTCGCGCAGCCGCTCCCAGGCGGCGACGCGGCGGTACTCGGCGACCTCCCGCAGCCGCAACACCACATGCTGCGGACAGTGCTTGTGTTCGTGCGCGACCAGTTCCTCCAGGCGGTGCTGCGCGAGCCGGGCCGCCTCCTCCTGCGCCTTGGCCTCGGCGAGGTGGTCGTCGTGCTCGCCGTTCGTGCCCGCGATCCCCAGCAGGCGTACGAACGCCGGGAATCCGAGCCCCTGCACGAAGAGGGTGCTCAGGGTGACGGAGAAGGTGAGGAAGAGGACGAGTTCGCGGTGCGGCATGTCGTCGGGCAGCGCGAACGCCGCGGCCAGTGACACGACGCCGCGGATGCCGGCCCAGGACAGCGTCGCGGGCAGCTGCCACGGTGGCGAGGGGTCCCGGGCGCGCAGCCGGGGCGACAGCCACCGCGGCAGATAGGTCGCCGGGAACACCCACAGGAAGCGGCCGAGCATGACGGTGGCGGAGACGGCGGCGGCGTACCAGATGAGGGACACGGGCGAAATGCCGTCCAACGATCCTAGGACCGGGCGGAGTTGGAGTCCGATCAGGGCGAACACCAGGGATTCCAGCAGGAAGACGATCAGCTTCCAGGAGGCCTGCTCCTGGATACGGGCCGCGTGCGAGGCCCGGTTGGAGTGGTGTCCGAGGTACAGCCCGGCGGCGAGGACCGCGAGCACTCCGGAGGCGTGCAGGTACTCGGCGAGCGCGTAGGTGACGAAGGGCACCAGCAGGGAGACCGCGGTGTGCGCGACGGCGTCGCCGAGCCAGCACTGGAGCCTGCGCACCGGCCAGGCGATGAACAGGCCGAGGAAGAGTCCGCCCGAGCAGGCGAGCACGAAGTCGCGGACGCCGTCGAGGAGGGAGAATCCGCCGCCCGCGACGATCGCCACGGTGATGCGGTACGCGGTCAGGCCGGTCGAGTCGTTGAACAGCGACTCCGCGGTCATGATCCGTACGAGTCTGCGGGGCAGCCCGAGTCTGCGGGCGACGGACACGGCGGCGACCACGTCGGTCGGTCCGAGGACGGCGCCCAGCACGAAGGCGACGGGCCAGGACATGCCGGGGACGACGGTGTGCGCGACCAGCGCCACCAGCGCCATGGTGAACAGGACGAGACCCACGGACAGCAGGGCGATGGGGCGCGCGTTGACCCGGAAGCTGAGGACGGAGCTCTCGCAGGCCTCCGAGTACACCATCGGCGGGATGAACAGGAACAGCACGACGTGCGGGTCGAGATGGTAGTCGGGCACGCCCGGCACGAAGGAGGCGAGCAGACCCGCGAGGACCAGGCTGACCGGTGCGGAGATCTCCGCCCGCCGCACCACCACCGCGAGCAGGGTCACAGGGACCACGAGGAGCAGGACGTCGGTCACAGGGCATCGCCCGGCGCGGAGTACGACGGGGCGCTGCCGCCCGGCGCCGGATGCAGATGCCGGCCGAGGCCGGCCAGCCGGTGCTGCTTCGGCCGGCAGCCGCAGTGACAGCTCGGCGCCATGCCCACCAGAGCGGTCTCGACGACGGCCGCGGCCGTCACCGGCACCGTCAGCAGGCCGAGCGCGAGCAGGCCGGAGCGGCCGTCCGCCACGAACGGGACGAGCACGGCGACGGCGGCGACCGTGAGGCGCACGGTGACGACCGAGCGCGGCAGTCGCCAGCGGGGCCAGGCGAACACGGTGTGGAAGCCGACGGCTCCGGCGCACATCAGCCACAGGACGGGGGTCTCCGGCGCGGCCCGTGGGTGCGCCACGGCCGACCACACGCCGACGGCGATCGCGGAGACCGAGCCGAGGAGGCAGTAGTGCCCGTAGGCGAGGAGCTCACGCACCACGCGGCTCTGGTTGTCCTCGGTGCGCAGCTGGTGGGCGATGCGGCTGTTGCTGAGGTGGAAGTAGATCCACCACAGGGAGGCGACGAGCAGGAACGCGGTGCCCAGCGCCACGGCCTGGCCCGCGGAGAAGTCGTGCGGGATCTTCCCTCCGGCGTCCACGAAGGGCACGCCCAGCGCCAGGATGACGACCAGGCCGAAGCGTTCGGGCAGGTGCAGCACGTCGACGCGTATGTGGTTGAGGCGTCTGCGCAGCAGGAAGGTGCTGGACAGTTCGACGGCCATCAGGACGGCCCAGGCCACCCGCTGCTGCTCGTGGCCGAGCCCGGCGGTGAGCAGCAGCAGCGGCGCGGTGAAGAACGCCGACACGGAGAACGGGTTCAGCCGCAGCCCGCCGAAGACGTCGATCGCCCACCACAGCAGCAGGGCGCGCAGCAGCAGGTAGGCGCCCGCGAAGAAGAGGCCGTGCCCGTGCAGGGCGGTGGGTGCGGCGATCGTCATCATCGAGGTGATCAGCGTGATGGCGAAGAGCCGCAGACGGTTCTTCACGTCGTGCAGGTCGGTCAGGTTCGACAGGATCCCGGTGCCCACCCACGACCACCAGAACGGTGTGAACACGGCCCAGGCGTTGACCAGGCCGGTCCAGGAGACGTCGTCGGCGAGGGTGTGGGTGACCTTGTTGACCGCGAAGACGAGCACCAGGTCGTAGAAGTGCTCCGCCACGTTGATGCGTTTGGACTGGATGAGCGGTGCGACGCGGCTCGTCGCCATGTCAGCCTCCGGCGGTGGGCCTCACCCGGTCGAAGCTGTGGCGGAAGTGCGCGTCGACCGCCTCGACCGCGGAGCCCACCTGGGGCTCCTGGTCGTAGAAGTCGAACTGCGTGCCCTCCAGCCACAGCACGCGGGCCGCCGTGGGCAGCAGGGTCGCGAAGCGCCGTACGCCGTCGGGCAGGGCGGCCTGCTCGCTGTGCACCACGATGGTGGGGACGTCTATCCGGGGCGCCGAGGGGATCGGGCTGAAGGTCAGCCAGTCCCACCAGCCCATCACCGCGAACCGGTTGGGCCACTCGGGCACGCCCCCTCGCTCCGGCGAGAGGTAGTAGTCGTAGGGCCCGTACATGGCGGCCTCGGGGTCGGTCTCGCTGACCGCCTTCACATAGCGGACGGTGCCGGTGCGGGCGTACTCCTCGCGGGCGAGTGCCGCCTCGTCGAGCTTGCGGCGCACGGCGTCCTGGCCGCCGTAGACCTGGTGCACCAGGGAGGCGTCGTGCAGCCACGGGGCGACGAGGGCGAGCGAGCGCACCCGGGGGTCGTTGGCGGCGGCGACCGCCGCGTAGCCGCCGCCCGCGCAGACGCCGAGCAGGCCGACCGACTCGGGGTCGACCATCGGGTTCTCCAGGAGGTGGCTGACCGCGCTGCTCATGTCGCCGACCTTGCGGCCGACCAGCTCGGTGTCCCGGGGGTGCCCCGTGGACTCCCCGTGGCCGGTGAAGTCGAAGGCCAGGGCGAGGTATCCGAGCCGCGCGAGGCGTTCGGCGTACAGGCCGGCCATCTGCTCCTTGACGGTGGTCCAGGAGCCGGCGACCACCACGGCGGGGCGCGGTTCGCCGTCCTCGGTCTGCGCCAACTGGTAGAGGGTGCCGACCAGTTGCTCACCCTCGCTCTCGAAGGTCACGCGTGCCCTGCGCACCATGGGCGTCTCCTCGATGCGGCGGTCCGCTTCCATGACTGTCATCCTCACGAGCAGTTAAACGGGGAGTCAAATCCGTGCCCGGCCAAGGGGCGTACTCTGTCGAGTCGCGCTCCGTGGCCGGATCAGGCGGACTTCAATTCGGCCGGGTACAGGAAGTAGTTGGCCGCCGAGGCGGCCTGGGAGCCCTCGTGGACGGCGGCGCTGACCTGGTGCGAGTGGAGCGAGGAGACGTCACCGGCCGCGTACACCCCCTCGGCCGACGTCTTCTGCTCGGGGTCGACGGCGATGTGGCCGCTCGGCGCGAGCGCGAGACCGAGGGTGCCGGCCAGGGCGATCTCCGGGGTGGCGCCCTGGATGCTGAACAGGGCGTCCGCCTTCAGGTGGTGTCCGCCGCGGGTCACGACGGTGCGCAGCATGCCGTCCTCCCCCTCCACCGAGTGGATCCGGTCGTGCAGGACGGGGATGCCGGCCGCGTCCAGACGCCGCCGGTACAGCGGGCTGATCTCGTCGCTGCGGCTGTTGGTGAGCAGCTGGATGTCGTCGGTGAGGCTGTGCATCTGGAGCGCCTCGGCGGCGGTCGCGTCGGTGTGGCCGGCCATGAGGACGCGTTTGCCGCGGTTCTCGTAGCCGTCGCAGGCGATGCACCAGAACAGGGAGCGGCCCACGTAGGACTCCCAGCCGTGGAAGTGCGGGAAGTGGTCGAGCACACCGGTGGCGATGACCAGCGTGCGGCCGGTCCAGGAGCCGGTCTGCGCGCGCACCGTGAACCCTCGCCCGGCGTCGCCCTCGGCGCGCACGACGGCGTGGTGGACGATGCGGGCCTGCGGGTACGCGGCCAGTTGGGCGCGGCCCAGCTCGCGCAGTTCGACGGTGGGGATGCCGCCCGGGAAGCCGAGGTAGTTCCGGTTGACCTGGTGATGGGTGGAGCGTCCGTGTCCGGTGTCGAAGACCAGCACACGGCGGTTGTAGCGGGCCAGGCACAGGGCGGCGGACAGACCGGCGGGGCCGCCGCCGACGACCAGGGTGTCGGCGTCGGGAACCGATGGGGCCGTGGTGGCCATGGGGTGAACCTCTCCGTCCGTCCGGGACTTCGGATGCCGGGCGCCGCCCCCGCCGGGGCGGGCGGGGGCGGCGCCCGCAACTCATGGCGGCGGGACTCCCGCCGCCCGTTCCGTCACTCGTCGTCGCAGCGTGCGTGCGGGTCGGTGAGGAAGGCGTCCGTGGCGGCCAGGGCCCGGGTCACCTCGGGCGGGACCTCGCCGACGATGACGAAGTCGACGTCCAGACCTGCCTTCGTGCGTTGGAACAGCAGCTCGTTGATGGGCTCGCGGGAGATCTCGGTGACCCGGCACATGTGGAACTCGACCCGCTCGGGCCGGGCCTCCAGCGCTTCGTTCAGCGTGCGCCGCAGCTTCTCCAGCGAGTCCCGGCCGAGGACGCCCTCACAGGAGACCCGCGCGGTCCTGCCGTCGAAGCTGCTGGAGATCCGCATGGGCATCTCGGTGGGCTCGATCTCGACGCGCACCTTCAACCGCTCGGTGGACTCGGGGAGTTGCACGGTGAGGTTCTTCGGGTCGAAGTCCTCGTAGCGCTCCCCGTCGATCCACACCCGGGCGAGCCGGACGGCTTCCCTGGGCAGCAGGTCGGGCGCGACCCGCAGCGTGCGACCCGGGAAGGACGCGGGCAGCGGCCGGAAGTGCAGGGTGAGCACGTTGTCGCCGACCAGCAGGTTGCCGTAGGTCGCGGCGAGGTAGCACAGCTCGAGGGAGTGGTAGCCGGCCATGGCGTGGCTGCCCTTGAGCCGCTCGGTGCCGAGCAGATAGGGGATGCCGTTGGCGAGGACGTTGAAGTACACGCCGCCGTCCTCGTAGTCGAGGAAGAAGGCGTTGTAGAACGACGCGGCCTCGCGGGCGAGCCGCCGGTGGTCGGGGTCGCCGGTCGTGCCCGCCAGGATGAGGTAGGCGAGGATCGACTGCTCCTGCTGCCACCAGGCCTTGCGGTCGTGCCAGACCAGCCGGTGGTCGCCGAAGCGGGGATCGGCACGCCGCTCGACGACGTCGTACCAGCCGCCGCGCTGCTGGTCGCTGCCGACCGCCGGCATGATCTCGGCGATCCGCTCGGCCAGTGCCACGTACTCCGGCTTGGCCACCAGGCTGTTGATGCGCATGAGGTTCCACGCGATCTTCAGGTTGTGGCCGACGACCGCGCGGTCCTGCTGCCAGCCCCAGGTGCGGTCGGGGCTCCAGTCCTCGTGGAAGCGTTCCTGCACGAAGGGGCTGTTGGGCTCGTCCGGGAAGTGCCGGACGATGGTGTCGGCGGTCTCCTCCAGCATGTCGGCCAGGTCGGAACGGCCGGTCGCCAGGTAGGCGTTGATGAGGTAGGCGGGGGCGTGGTCGCCCACCGAGTTCCAGTTCTTGCGGGCCCGGTTGCGTCCCAGGGAGTCCGCGCGCGGGTCCATGGTGATCGGGTCCAGGTGCGAGAAGTAGCCGCCGCGGACGTAGTCCTTGAAGTAGCGGTGGAACAGCTCGACGGTCCGGTCGATGTCGGCGGCGATCCGCGGATCGCCGGTGATCCGGTACGTCTGGGTCGGCCCCGCCAGCGCGTAGATCTGCTCGTACATGGGGATCGCGTCGAAGTCGTCCCCGAACTCCGAGGCGAACACCTTGCGCTGCCCGGCCCGGGTGATGTCGATGCCGTGGTACCAGTAGACGATGCCCTCGCGGTCGTCGGCCACCTGCATGTGCTCGCGCAGGTACTCGGTGCCCGACTCGGCCGCCTCCAGGAAGCGGTCCTCACCGGTCAGCAGGAAGGCGGTGGCGAGCCCGTACACGAGGCGGGAGATCGTGTCGGTCTCCTGCCGCACGTCCTGTCCGGCGCCCTCGGGAAGGTGGGTTCCGCTCAGCGTGAGGTGCGTGCGGAACTTGCGCCAGTCGTAGACCTCGTCGGGGAACTGGCCGCGCAGATAGAAGTCCGCGATCTCGCGGGCCTGGTGGACCCACCATTTGGGGTCCTCGAAGACGTAGGAGCCGCGGTGTTCCTCGGGGAAGGTGATGTTGCGGGCCTCGATGCGCGCCCCGCCGTCCCATTCGTAGAAGATTCCGTAGACAAAGACGTAGCGGCCCTCGGCGAGCATGTCGAGGGTGGCCTCGCTGGTGTCGCGGTGCCCCTCGGCGAGATTGCGCACGATCTGGGAGCCCAGGAGGCCGTCCAGGTGGATCGTGAACTCGCGCCCGTCGGTGGTCCGCAGGCCGAAGCGCTGGTGAGCGGGCTCGTAGGCGCTGACATATCCGGCGATGCTGTCGCTGTACGTACGGCGTATCTCGGGTGCACTCATCGAAGGGTGCCTCCATCATCGGGGGGTGCCATGAGCAGCACGGCGCTGTCTCCATGGGGGGTGGAAAGGTGTGGCCGTGGACAGGGGTCTCCCGTCCCCGGCTCAGCCCACGGGAATCCGGTCCCAGTCCAGTGCGGCGAAGGAGGACTCCCAGTCGGTGACCGCGGGTCCGGTCTCGTTGAAGAGTTCGAAGGTCACGCCGATCGCGGAAGGGCAGTACATGGCCTGGATGCAGGCTTCCGCGGCGTCCTGCCGCGAGACCTGGCCCGTGGCACGGTCGCCCTGCACCAGGCGTACCCGGGAGCCGGCCCGCTGGTCGTCGACGAGCCAGCCGGGGCGCACCACGGTGTGCGAGAGGCCCGACTCGCGGACCTCGTCCTCTCCCGCGCGGCGCCAGTCCAGCACTTTGCCGTAGGCGTTGAGCGGGTGGCCGTAGTGCGTGGCGTGGATCTGGCTGACGAGGACGACGTGCGGACGGCGGCCCGCGCGGACGGCCGACCGGAGCGCGTGACGCACGCCCAGGTACATCGTCGTCTCGGGCCGGTCCGGCCCGGTGTCGTCGGTGCCGGGAGAGACGCAGTAGACCAGCGCGGAACAGTCCGCGAGCGGTGCGTCGAGCGAGCCCGGTTCCCGTACGTCGGCCGCGGTGTAGGTCACCCCCGCGGGCAACGCCTCCCGGGGTGCGCCACGGCCGACCACGCGGACGCGCTCACCCAGGTCCAGCAGCCTGCTCACGACCAGACGCCCGAGCCGGCCCGAGCCTCCGATCACCACCACCGGGCTGTCCATCGATTCCTCCTCGTATTGGGGCGGTTCATCCAGGGACGATTCATCTGGGTACGGTTCGTCGCGGAACGTTTCGTCGGGGGCGGCGCCACGATCGTGGTGCCGCGGGTCGTCGGGGGCGGTCGGCGCCGGTCGGCGCCGGGCGGTGTCAGGCGCGCCGGGCCGTCGGCAGGGCGTCCGGCCGTGCCGGTTCCGTCCGGCCGCCACCGGCCGGCATGGCGGCCTCGGTCAGGCTCGTCGCCCCAGGCATGCAGGCCTCCCCGCTAGTCGCAGCCTCTCCGTTCGAGATGGAACCCCGCGGTGTCGAATGCTGTCAAATGCCTTGTAAATTAAGGTTGGACCTCGTCAACTCGGCTGCGACGAGTCTCATGTGCGGCCGCGGAAGCGGGAAATCCCGTCCGGCGTGCGACCGGTCGACCACGGCGTCCGGCGGGTGCCGGCGGACGGAGCCCGGCGACGCCCGTCGAGGCCCGGGCGGACGCCCCGCGGCGCACGCAAGCGGGGCACCGGTGACCCGCAGCCGCCCGAGCCGAACTCCGCGGACCAGGACAGCCCGCGCGAGCGGCACACGCACCGGGTGCGATCCGGGGCCGGCACCCCGCCGGAGCCGACCCCCGGGGCCGACCCCCAGGACCGACCCCCGGGGGCCGACTCCCAGGACCGACCCCCGGGGGCCGACTCCCAGGACCGACCCCCGGGGGCCGACTCCCAGGGCCGACCCCCGGGGGGCCGGACGCGGGACGGGTTCCGAAGGCGACGGCCCGTCAGAATCCCTCGCCACGGGTCCGGATGCGGTGGTCCGGACACCGTCCGGAGGGCCCTCGTGGTGGGCTCCCCACCATCGTGGCCCGGGACGGTTGCGCGGCCACCGCGACCACCCCCAACCGTGTGTCCGGACCACCTGGGCGTGGCACTGAGTGCCGCGCACTGTGGAGCCAGCTCAACAGAGCGACTCCGAACCGAGGTGGGATTCCGATGAGCGGCACCGAACTCTCTTCCACGTTGTTCGCCACCTTCCCGCGCAGCGATCAGCGCAGGAAGGGCGAGGAATACATCCAGGGCCTCCTTGCCACCGAAGGGCGCAAGTCCATACGGAACATGGCGGCTCCGGCCGGCGGCTCGGCCCGCGAACAGAGCCTCCACCACTTCGTTTCCAGTTCAACATGGCACTGGATGCCGGTCCGCAAGGCACTCGCCCAGTACGTCGCACGGACCGTCGCCCCTGAGGCGTACGTGATCCGCCGCATGGTGATCCCGAAGGCGGGCGACAACTCGGTCGGCGTGTACCGGCGTTACGTCCCCGAGCTCGGCCAGATCCGTGGCGTGCAGCAGGCCGTGGGCGTGTGGGCGGCGGCGCAGGAGTCCAGTGTTCCGGTCAATTGGCGGCTGGACATCCCGCAGGACTGGCTGGACAACGGCCTCCGCCGCCGCCAGGCCGCCATCCCGGACAGCGTGCGCGAGGAGTCGCCGGAGGAGGCCGCGGTCGAGGCCATGCTCGCCGTGCGGGACTGGGGGCTGCCGGCCCGGCCGGTGGTCATGGACGCCCGCGACATGGACGCCATGTCCGTCGTGCGCCGCTTCCGCTCCTCCGGTGTCCCGCACCTGCTCCGCGTCAGCGGCTCGCTGCGGCTGACGCCCGCGGACCCGGCGCAGATCGGCCGCCCGGCACCGGAGTCGCTGCCCGCGCAGCAGATCATGTCCGCCGCCAAGCTGCTGCGCCGTCCCGCGGTGTGGCGCGACCACAGCCCCGAACACGCCATGCGCACCAGCCTGGTGGCCGCCGTCCGCATCCGCGGCGCCTCCCGTGCCCCCGGCATGCGGGGCGGCGGGGACATGCTGCTCATCGGCATCGGCGACAGCGGCAAGGCATGGCCGGCCGAGCTGTGGCTGACCGACCTGGTCGACATGAACCCCGTCGCCCTGCTGCGGCTCACCAAGCTTCTCGGCCGGGTCGACCGGGACTTCACGGAGATCTCCGAGCAGGTGGGCATCCGCGACTACGCGGGCCGTTCCTTCAACGGCTGGCACCGGCACGCCACGCTGGCCTCGGCCGCCCACGCCGTCGCGGCGCTCGACGGGACGTACGGAACGTACGACGAGGAGCTGCGCAGCGGCGGGGGCGTGCGCCAGGCCTCCTGAGGGGGCCGCGGCCCGCCGCGCCGCAGGGCCTCGCCCGCGGGGGACGAGGTCCCGTCACGGCCCGGGCCCACGGAACACACACGCCGTTCGCCGCCCCCGGACCACACCCCACGCCATGTACGGCTCACGGCTCACGGCTCACCAGATGGTTGCGGATCCTCAACAGCCGCAGTGCCAACTGCACTTCGAGCGCCCGTCCCGGCTGCTGCCAGTCCGGGCCGACCAGTTCACTGATCCTTTCGAGCCGCCGGGCGACCGTGTTGGGATGGACGTGCAGCCGCCGTGCCGCGTACGTGGGGCTGGCACCCGCCTCGAAGAAGGCCTCCAGCGTGTGGGTCAGCTCGGAGAGCCGCTGCTCGTCGTAGGCGAGAAGCGGTCCGAGGACCGACTGGATGTACTTCTCCGCATCGTGGGTGTCGGACAACAGCAGCCCGAGGAAGCCCAGTTCGCCGGCCGAGCCGGCCCGTCCCACCGCCCCCAGCGCCGTCATCGCCTCCAGGCAGCGCACCGCCTCCTGGTAGCTGTGCCGCACCCCGGCCGGGTCCGCGACGGGCCCCGAGGCGGCCACCGTCACCGGATGGCCGAGCAGCGGCGTCAGCTCGCCGGACAGCGCGCGGGCCGCGGCGCCGGGATCGGTGCCCGGCAGCAGGAACACCGCTGTGCCGTGCCGGATGCTCTTCAGGCCGCTCTTGCGGTACGCGTACGAGGCCGCCCACACCGAGGCCCTGGCCGGCGTCTCCTCCTCCGGCCGGGCGACGACGACCACGTGCGGGCCGTCCAGTTCGACGCCGAGCCTGCGCGCCCGGGTCCGTATCTTCTTCGGTGACAGGTCGGGATGGGTGAGCAGTTCGTCGAGGAGGTCGTCGCGTACCTGCCCCTCGGCGATCGCCGCCCGGCTGTTCTCCAGCAGCATCAGCACCGCCATCGCCTGGGTCGCGAACCCGAGCAGTTGCACGGCATGGTCGGTGAGCGGCCGGTTGGGGTGCACCAGGACGGTCCCGAGGTCGACGGTGCCGGTGCAGACCGGCGCGGCCCACATACCGTCCTCGTCCAGCGGTACGGGATGGCAGGCGCCGTGCGCGTCCAGGGCACCGGCCGCCGCGTGCTCCCACTCGACCTCCGGCACCTCGCCCGCGGTGGCGAGGACCACGCCGTCGGAGCCGCAGATGCGCACAGCGCCGTCGAGGAGCTTGCTGGTCTCCTCCGCCACCTCGTTCAAGTCGCCGCCACCGAGCACCAGCTGGAGCATCTTGGCGTGCGCGTCGCCGGACTCCCGCAGGGCCGCCGCCCGGTCCAGGAGCCGGGCCCGTTCCAGGGTGGCGCCTGCGAGTTCGCCGTACGCACTCATCAACGCCACCTCGTCGGCCGTGAAGTGCCGTACGGTCCGCGCGGCGATGTGCAGCACGCCGAAGGGCCGGGTCTGCCGGTTCAGCGGCACGGCCATCACGGTGCGCAGTCCCTCCGCCCCGATCACCTCGTCGACCGCGGCACTGCGCTCGATCCGCTCGTCGGCAAGGTAGTCCGGGGTCCAGAAGGGCACCGGGTCCGTCATCGCCATGCTGCCCGGCCCCTCGCACGCCGGCAGGGTCAGCCCGACGTCCAGGCCGGCGATCCGTCCGTCCGAGGCGTGGACGCGCACCCGTGCCGTGGCCGGCTCGCCGGCCCGCGCGTCCTCGTCCCGCGCCCCCGTGGAAGGCGCCTGGTCCGTGAGCGCTCCGATCCGCGAGCCCGCCGGGGCCCGTGACACCCGCTTCGACGGATCCCCGCCCCCGTGCGCCGAAGGGTCGCGCCGGCCCGCGTCGTCCTCTTCGGGGAAGCAGACGTACGCCATGTCGAGGCCCAGCAGCAGGCGCGCGCGCCGGGCGATCGCCTGGACCAGCGTGCTCTCCGGTTGATGCACGGCACCCAGGTCGCGTGCGGCCTCCAGCAGCGTGGACAGACCGCTCTCGCGTTGCCGGTGACGCTCCCAGCGCGAGGAGATGCTCAGTCCGAGCCGGGCGGCGCGCTCCAGCTCCGCGAGCTCCGCGGCATCCACGCCACGCACCCTGGCCTCGTCCACGAGGGAGGTGAGACGGTCGCCGGAGGCTCCCGCCGCCAGCAGTTCCAGTACGGCGGAACTGGCGTCCCGCGTCGGCTCCTGGGACACACTGCCTCCCACTCCCCCGCGCGTGTGCTCTGGTGTGTCGCTATCGGGCGCCGTGCAGCCGCAGTTGGGTGCCCACCGTCCCGCGGAGTGCTTCCCACGAACGGACCAGCCGTTTCTCGCCATGCGCGGCGAGCCTCCCGGCGACCGCCTCGAAGCGTAGGCCGGTCCGTTCGAATTCGTCCAACACGCGGAGGGCCTCCCCGCGGCGGCCGTCGAGCGTGTCCCCGCACGGCGTTCCCCACCGGTCGGCGGCGACCAGGGAGCGCAGCGGAAGAGCCAGCGCGGTGTGCCATCCGACCAGCCGGGCCGCGTATCCGGCCTGGTCAGGAGTGTGCGGTCCATCCACCGTCCAGAGCAGCCGCAGGGGCCTGGCGCCCGCCGCGGCGAGTCTGCGCCAGCGGTCACTGCCCAGCCGCTCGTCGTAGTCGTGGTACATCAGCCGGGCGAGGGCCAGGGCGGTCCCGCCGCGCAGCGCGTCCGCGGCGGGGGTACCCAACTCGGCCAGTCGCGCGTCGCATTCGGTGTCGATGCGGTACACCGGCGCCGAGGCCAGCGAGACGATGCCGTGCAGTGCCCGGCCGGCGTCCCGGGCGATCTCCAGTCCCGCGCAGTAGGCGTCCGCGACCTCCTGGTGGCGCCGGGGTGTGTAGATCTCGACCGCGTGCACTCCGATGCCCCGGCCCACGCAGTCCCTGATGGCCGTGAGCCCCTCGGCGGTGGCCGGGATCTTCACCAGCGCGTTCGGGCGGGCGACGGCGGACAACAGCGCGGTGGCCGCGGCGACGGTGGCCGCGGCGTCGTGGGCGAGCCCCGGGTCGAGGTCCAGGGAGACATGCCCGTCGCGGCGGCCCGAGGCCTCGTGGACGGCGCCGAGGTCGTCGCAGGCCAGGCGCGCGTCCTGGGTCTGCAACGCCCTGACCGCGGCGCCGACGTCGGTCCCGTCGCGGGCCAGCCGGGCCAGCTGCGGACGGTAGGCGTGCTCCGCGGACAGGGCGGCCGCGAGCAGGGCGGGCTGCGCGGTCGCGCCGCGCACGCCTTCCTCGGCCGCCAGCGCGGACAACCGCCGTGCCTGGAGAAACCCCCGGTGAAATCCGTTCAGCCATGGGGAAACGCCCTCGGAAATGAGACGACGCAGAATTCCGCCCCGCATAACCCCTCCCGGCGCCGTGATTGAGGACGACGGGTCAGCATGCGCGGTCCTTCCGCACTGCGCGACTTCGCTGCGCGGACAATGTCAACTCGCGCTGTGCGGACGCCCGTCGGGAAGTGCGGGCGACCTGATGGACATGCGCTTCATCTGACGTATTCGCCGATGCGTCGTTGGCCGATACCCGCCGCCCTCGCACCCTTTGTCACCAAGGAGCACCCGTAGGAACAGCCTTGGAGACAACCGTGGACATTGATCTGCCCAGTGTCCGATCGCGGACTGCGCTGCAGCAGCCGGATTGGGACAGGACAGAGTTGATCCGTTCGGTCAGAGGGGAGTTGTCGAACAGTCAGGCACTCGTCGGCCACGACGACGTCACCGCGTTGCGCGACCTGCTCGCGCGGGTGGCCGTCGGTGAAGCCCATGTGGTCCAGGCCGGGGACTGTGCGGAGGACCCCACCGAATGCACCGCGGGCTATGTCGCCCGCAAGGCCGGCTTGCTGGACGTGCTCGCCGGCACCCTAAAGATGATCACCCATACGCCCGTGGTCCGGGTCGGCCGGATGGCAGGCCAGTTCGCCAAGCCGCGTTCCCGGCCCACCGAAGTGATCGGAGGCACCGAACTCCCCGTCTATCGCGGGCACATGGTCAACAGCCCGGAGCCCGACCCGGAGCTGCGCCGGCCCGACCCGCGCCGGCTCCTCGACGGCTACGCGGCCGCCCAGGAGGCCGTACGCCACCTCGGCTGGCTCGACGACGGGCGCCCGTCCGTGATCTGCCCGCCGGTGTTCACCAGCCACGAGGCCCTGCTGCTCGACTACGAACTCCCCATGGTCCGCCGGGACGAGGAGGGGCGGCTGCTGCTGGCCTCCACCCACTGGCCGTGGATCGGTGAGCGCACCCGGCAGCCGGACGGCGCCCATGTCGCCCTGCTGTCCCAGGTCGTCAACCCGGTGGCCTGCAAGGTCGGTCCGAACATGTCGGTGCGCGATCTGCTGACTCTGTGCGAACGGCTCGACCCGCAGCGGCAGCCCGGCCGGCTGACCCTCATCGCACGGATGGGAGCCGACCTGGTCTCCGAGCGACTGCCCTCGCTGGTGTGGGCGGTGCGCGCCGCCGGCCATCCGGTCATCTGGCTCACCGACCCCATGCACGGCAACACGGTGACGGCCCCCGACGGGCTGAAGACCCGCTTCGTCGAGACGATCGTCCGGGAGGTCGAAGGCTTCCAGTGCGCGGTGCGCACCTCCGGCGGCATCGCCGGCGGACTGCACCTGGAGACCACTCCGGACCACGTCACGGAGTGCGTCACGGGCGTGGCCGACATCGATCACGTCGGCGACAAGTACACGAGCTTCTGCGACCCGCGGCTCAACCCGGTCCAGGCCGCATCCGTGGTCTCGGCCTGGCGCGGATGACCGGACCAGGGAGGTCCCGCACATGGAGAACCAGCAAGGAAACGAGGAATGGGAGAACCGGGTCGCCCTCGTCACGGGCGCCGCGGGCGGCATAGGCGCCGCGGTGAGCCGCGCGCTCGCCGAGCGGGGCGCGACGGTCGCTGCCGTCGACCGTGACGCCGACGCGCTCGGCGAGACGGTGGAGAAGCTGCGGGCGGACGGGCTGCGGGCCGAGGCGTTCGCCACCGACGTCAGCAGCAGCGCACAGGTCGAGGCGACGGTCGACGCCGTCGAACGGCGGCTCGGCCCGGTGCAGTACCTGGTGAACGCGGCCGGCGTGCTGCGCCTCGGCGAGGTGCGCGGCTTCAGCGACGAGGACTGGCAGACCACGTTCGCGGTCAACGTGAACGGCGTCTTCCACGTCAGCCGCGCGGTCGTGGACCGCATGGCGGGGCGCGGCAGGGGGGCGATCGTCACGGTCTCCTCGAACGCCGCGGCCACCCCGCGCACCGAGATGGCCGCGTACGCCGCGTCCAAGGCCGCCGCCACCATGTTCACCCGGAGTCTGGGGCTGGAGGTGGCCCGGCACGGCATCCGCTGCAACGTCGTCGCACCCGGCTCCACCGACACCCCGATGCTCAGCTCGATGTGGCACGACGAGTCGGGCCCGCGGGGCACCGTCGAGGGCCGCGCGGACGCCTTTCGCGTCGGCATCCCGCTCGGCCGCATCGCACAGCCCTCGCACATCGCCGACGCCGTGGTCTTCCTGCTCTCGGACCGCGCCGCACACATCACCCTGCACATGCTCACCGTCGACGGCGGCGCGTCGCTGGGCGCCTGACCCTCCACAAGGCGCCCCACCCACGCAGATCCGAAGGGACTTCCACTGCCATGGCAGGCATTCCGACCATCGAGCCGTACGCGATGCCCGCGCCGGGCGACCTGCCGCCGAACACGGCGGCCTGGTCCGCGGACCCGGACCGCGCGGTCCTCCTCGTCCACGACATGCAGCGCTACTTCCTCAAACCCATACCCGACCAGGGGCCGGCCGACGAACTCGTGAGCAACGCCTCGTCGTTACGGGACCGCTGCGCCGAACTCGGCGTCCCGGTCGCGTACACCGCGCAGCCGGGCGGCATGGACGCCGGGCAGCGCGGACTGCTCGCCGACTTCTGGGGGCCGGGCATGCGGGTGGACCCCGCGGACCGCGAGGTCGTCGAACCACTGGCGCCCCGGGAGGGCGACTGGATGCTCACCAAGTGGCGCTACAGCGCCT
Organism: Streptomyces siamensis; assembly: GCF_039543605.1. Taxonomy (NCBI): domain Bacteria; kingdom Bacillati; phylum Actinomycetota; class Actinomycetes; order Kitasatosporales; family Streptomycetaceae; genus Streptomyces; species Streptomyces siamensis. The sequence continues at coordinate 59,624 of NZ_BAABKB010000012.1, forward strand.
TCTTCAACACGGACCTGCTGGAGCGGATGCGCGCGGCCGGCCGCGACCAGCTGATCATCTGCGGTGTGTACGCGCACGTCGGTGTGCTGATCACCGCGACCGAGGCGTTCTCGCACGACATCCAGCCGTTCGTCGTCGCCGACGCCGTCGCCGACTTCTCGGCCAAGGACCACCGCACCGCACTCCACTACGCGGCCCAGCGCTGTGCCGTCGTCATCCCCGCAAAGGAGGTCTTCGCATGACCGGCGCTCAGCACGACCTGCTCGACCAGGTGCTGTCCGGGCAGGCGTCCGCGTACGCCCTGGTCCACCGGCCCGCGGCCACCGGCCGCGCCGCACTGGAGGTGCTCGTCGGCGAGGTGAGCGAGCCGGAGACCCTCGACGGCATCCCGCTCCCCGCCGCGTCCGCGCCCGGCCACGAGGTACTGGCCCTCGTCCCCTACCGGCAGATCGGCGAGCGCGGGTTCGACGTCGCCGACGACGGGGCGCCGCTCGTCGCCATGGCGGTCACGGGACAGCAGACCCTGCCGGTTGCCGACGTGCTGGCACGCGTCCCCGACGTACCGATCCGGCTGGCCGGCGGGCACTTCGACATCGACGACGCGACGTACGCGGACACGGTCCGCCGGATCATCAAGGAGGAGATCGGCGAGGGCGAGGGCGCCAACTTCGTCATCAAGCGTTCCTTCACGGCCGACATCACCGGATACTCACCGGCGAGCGCGCTCACGCTGTTCCGCAGGCTGATGGAGCAGGAGTCCGGCGCGTACTGGACCTTCCTCGTGCACACCGGGACCCGCACGCTGGTGGGAGCGAGCCCCGAGCGGCACATCAGCGTGCACGGCGGTACGGCGGTGATGAACCCCATCAGCGGCACGTACCGCTATCCCGCCGCGGGTCCGACCCTGCCCGACGTCATGGACTTCCTCGCCGACCGCAAGGAGGCCGACGAGCTGTACATGGTCGTCGACGAGGAACTCAAGATGATGGCCCGGATCTGCGCGACGGGCGGCCGGGTGGTCGGACCGTATCTGCGGGAGATGGCCCGGCTCGCGCACACCGAGTACTTCATCGAGGGCGAGACGGACCGCGACCCGCGCGAGATCCTGCGCGAGACGCTGTTCGCGCCGACGGTCACGGGTTCCCCGCTGGAGAGCGCGGCCCGCGTCATCCGGCGGCACGAGCCGCACGGCCGCGGCTACTACAGCGGTGTGCTGGCCCTCATCGGCCGTGACACGCAGGGCGGACGGACGCTGGACTCCTCGATCCTGATCCGTACGGCGGACATCTCCGCCGAGGGCCGGCTCGCCATCGGCGTGGGCGCCACCCTCGTGCGCCACTCCGATCCGGACTCCGAGGTCGCGGAGACGCGTGCCAAGGCGGCCGGGCTGCTGGCGGCGCTGGGCGCGGAGGAGCCGGCGCGGTTCGCCGAGCACCCGAGCGTGCGGGGTGCGCTGGCCGCGCGGAACACCACGATCGCCGGGTTCTGGCTGGCCGAGGGCGCACGGCAGACTCCGGTGGCGGACGGCCGCAAGGTCCTCGTCGTGGATGCCGAGGACACCTTCACGGCCATGATCGCGCACCAACTGCGGTCCATGGGACTGCTGGTGACGGTCCGCCGGTTCGACGAGCCGTACTCCTTCGACGACTACGACCTGGTGGTCATGGGCCCGGGGCCGGGTGACCCGCGGGATCTGACCCACCCCAAGATCGCGCATCTGCGCGGGGCCGTCCGTACGCTCCTGGACACCCGCAAGCCGTTCCTGGCGGTCTGCCTCAGCCATCAGGTCCTCAGCCTGGAGCTGGGGCTCGACCTCAACCGGCGTGCCGTGCCGAACCAGGGGGTCCAGCGGGAGATCGACCTCTTCGGGCGCCTCGAACGGGTCGGCTTCTACAACACGTTCGCCGCGCGCAGTGCCGGGGACCGGCTCGACGTCCCCGGTGTCGGGGAGGTCGAGGTCTGCCGTGATCCCGGCAATCGCGAGGTCCACGCGTTGCGGGGGCCCGGGTTCGCGTCCATGCAGTTCCACCCGGAGTCGGTGCTCACCCAGAACGGGCCGGCCGTGATCGCCTCCCTGATCGCGGACGTCCACGCACCCCTCCGGGCCGAGAACGTCCACGCCCCCCTCCAGGCCGAGGACGTCCGCTCTCCCCTCCGGACCGAGAACGTCCACGCACCCCTCCAGACCATCTGACCCCGTCCCCACAGGCCCCAGCCCCTTCCCCCAGGGGGTCGGGGCCTTCCCCTGTCCGGGGCCCGCACCTGACGTCTCTCGCCCCCTCCGCCCCTACCCGTCCCTTGTCCCGGGGGCTGCCGCCCCCGCACCCCCGCATCGGCCTGAACGGCCTCGTCCTCAATCGCCGGACGGGCTGAGACCCTCCGCCCCGTCCGGCGATTGAGAAGAACGGACAGATCCAGCCCCTCCGGCGTTTGAGGAGCGGGGTCCGGGGCGGAGCCCCGGGGACGGGACGGGTAGGGGCGGAGGGGGCGAAAAACTGGAGAGGCCCTCCTCCGGGTGTCCGGGGGAGGGCCTCTCGTGGTGGGGCGGGCTGCTACGCCCTGGGCCCTGGGGCGGGGCGGCGGCGCCTTGGGCCCCGGGGCGGGCGGCTATGCGGCGTCGCGTTCGACGGTCGGGGCCGGCGGCAGGCCCAGGGCCCGGTCGACCAACGCCCCCGCGCCCCCGGTGTATCCACCGGGATCGCACAGGGCAGCCAGCTCGCCGACACCGAGGAGACGGGTCACGGCGGGCTCGTCGCCCAGGACGTCCGGCAGCGGACGACCCGTCTCCCGGGCCACCGTCACCGCGTCGCTCAGCAACTGCTTCGCCCGCACCTTGCCCAACCGGGGCGCAAGGACGGCGGCGATCCGCTCGGAGACCAGCTGGGCCCCGCTGTGCGCGAGGTTCTCACGCATGCGGCGCGGGCTGACCTCCAACCCCTCGGCGAGTTCCACGGCCGTGTGCGCCGCGCCGCCCACCAGCCGCAGGCACTCCCGCAGCAGCTGCCACTCGGCGTGCCAGGCCCCCGCCGACCGCTCGTCCTCGGAAAGCAGACACTGCGTCAGTCCGGCTGCCATGACGGGTACTTGGAGGGCGGCGGCGCGCAGCAGCGTGGCGAGGACGGGGTTGCGTTTGTGGGGCATCGCCGAGGAGCTGCCGCGCCCGGCGGCCGTGGGTTCGGTGACCTCGCCGACCTCGGTGCGGGTCAGCGACTGCACGTCCACGGCGATCTTCCCCAGCGCGCCCGCCGTGAAGGCCAGCACCGCGGCGACGTCGGCGACGGGCGTGCGCAGCGCGTGCCAGGGCAGTACGGCCGGAGCGAGACCCGTCTCGGCGGCGAACGCCTCGACGAGACGGTCGAGGTAGTCGCCCGCCTCCCCCACCTCGCCGTCGAGCGCCGCGTACTCCAGATAGCCGGCGAGGGTTCCGGCGGCGCCGCCCAGCGACACCGGCAGGCCCCCGTCGAGGACCCGCTCGACCCGCCGCGCGGCGTCGAGGACCAGCTCGCGCCAACCCGCGGCCTTGAGGCCGAAGGTCGTCGGCACCGCCTGGAGGGCGAGCGTGCGGCCCGCCATCAGGGTGTCGCGGTGCTCCAGGGCCAGTGCGCCGAGCGCGTCGCCGACGCGATGGAGGTCGGTGTGCAGCAGCCGCAGTGCCCGCGCGGTGACGAGCATCGCCCCGGTGTCCAGGACGTCCTGGCTGGTGGAGCCCCGGTGCACGTATTCCGCCGCGCCCTCGTCCCGGTCCGCGACGGCCCGGGTGAGCGCCTGGACCAGGCCGACCACGGGGTTGGCGGTCTCGCGGGAGGCGAGTGCGAGGGCCCGCAGGTCGAAGCGGTCCGCGCGCGCGGTGCGGGTGATGACGTCGGCCGCGGGTTTCGGCACCGTCCCGAGCCGTGCCTGGGCACGGGCCAAGGCGGCCTCCGCGTCGAGCATGGCCTGGAGCCATGCCCGGTCGCAGACGGCCGCCTCGACGGGGGTACCGGCACGCACGGGGGACAGCAGACCTGAGTCGGTCGGCACGTCCGCGTCCAGATGTGCGTCCAGTGGGTGGGTCACACGATCACTCCTGTCAGGTCGGTGTCGGTCTCGTCGGTCACCGGCCGTACGCCCGCGGGGACCTGGGACGCCGGCGGCAGTCCGAGGACGGCACGGGCGATCGCGTCGGAGTCGCCGAGGGTCACCGAGTCGACGCCGGGCCGGATGCCGGCCGCGGTCACCCAGTGCACGGACTCGGTGGGCACGCCGTAGGCGAAGCGGCGCGGGTGCGCGCGCCCGCGGGCGTCGAGGAGCCGGTTGGGCCGCTCGGTGACGGCGAGTCCGCCGGTCTCGTACGTGGTGCCGCAGCTGCCGTCGATCCGGAACGGGCCCGCCTGCTCGGTGTTGATCAGGTGGCTGAGCAGCGGGTCGTCGGTGCGCCGGATGTCGGGCTCGGGCAGCCGGGCCTCGATGAGCGCGGTGGCGCGCACCGGGGTGCCGGGCACGGCGCTGGAGTCGGCGACGAAGACCTGGTTGCGGGTGTCGAGCCGGACCTGGGTGCCGGGCCCGGTGATCTCCAGGACGCCGGCCTCGATGAGCGCGACCATCTGCTCGATGCGGGCGGCGGGCGGGCCGATGGACAGGAAGGCGTTGAGCGGTGTGTACCAGCCCTCCAGGTCGTCACGGTGCGAGTTGCCCTCCAGGCCGCCGTGGTCGACGGCGAGCCGGATCTCGTTGCGCAGGTCGCGCAGGACGTCGAGGGCGGCCTTGAGCGGTCCGCTGACGTTGCCGGAGCGGGCCGCGGTCACGTCGGCGCGCAGGTAGTCGAGGAGCCACTCCTGGAAGTCGTCGCGGTCGGTGAACTTCCGGCTGCCGTAGGGCCGGGAGAGCTTCTCCCAGTCCCAGCGCTCGGTGCTGTCGATGCCGTACGAGTCGAGCAGCGCGTCGGGGCTCTCGCCCTCCGGCAGGGCGAGGTAGGCGCTCACCAGCGCCTCGCGGTCCTCCGCACGGCCCTTGGCGGACAGCAGCGTTCCGTAGAAGACGCTCTCCACCTCGCGGGAGATGTACGGCCACAGGTCGGCGGTGAAGTTGATGCGCTCGCCGTCCTCGGAGCGCTTGCGGAGGTCCTCGATGTACTGGCCGGTGAGCAGCTTCGGGTAGTAACGCCCGTACGCGCCCTTCTCGTTCTCGCCGCGCGCGTGGTACGGGACACCGCGCCGGGAGAAGGCGTACAGCTTGGGCTCGCGGCCGGAGGGGTGGTAGACGAGCTTGCCGTCCTCCTCGACGAAGCTGCCGCCGCGGCCGAGGGTGAACAGGGCCATGTGGTCGAAGAAGTTGAGGCCGAGGCCGCGGATGAGGACGTTCTGGCCGGGCGCGACGGAGCTGAGGTCGGCGTCGGCGGGGTTGCAGGGCGTGATGTAGGTCAGGTAGTGGATCCGGGCCAGGCTCGCGGTGCGGGCCTCGCGCGGGGTGAGTCGCGCCGGGAGGTGGCCCTGCGCCAGGATGATCGCGTCGAGCTGGTTCAGACGGGTGCCGTCCTCCAGGCGCAGGCCCTGCGGGCCGCCGGGGACGCCGTGCGTGTCGGCCATGGCCACCGCTCGGGAGGCGTGCACCGTGATGGTGACGTGCTGGGGTGCGCGGGCGACGACGCGCTTGAAGGCGTCGTGCAGGTAGCGGCCGTAGAAGGCGCGGCTGGGGTACGAGTCGGGGCCGAGGCGCTCGGCCTCGTCGAGGGTGTCGTTGTCGTAGCCGCCGAACTGGCCGAGCAGGGAGAGGCCCTGGGCCCATTCGTACAGGCTCGGACCCGGCTCGATGGGGCCCTCGATCTGCGCGCTGTCGTCCGTGTAGACGGTGATCTGCGAGGCCACCGTGTTGGTGAGCAGATGCCGGGACTGTTCCGCGCGCCAGACCGCGCCGGCGCCCGCCGGGGACGGGTCCACGACGTGCACGACGACTTCCGTGTGCGTGGGCCGCTTGCGCTCACCGGCGCACAGGCGCTCCAGCACGGACAGTCCGCGCGGTCCGGCACCGACTATGGCGACCTGGAGACGGCTGCTGCTCATTCCTGAACTCCGTTCTGATTCGGGTGGGTGGGAAGGTAGGCCGGTGCGGGGGTGGTGGCGCCGAAGTCCCGGGCGCCGTGCATCCAGGCGACCTGGTCGTGCAGTTGTCCGGGGGTGAGCTTGGAGAGGAGTGCGTTCCTGGCGAGGGCGGCGCCCCCCGCGGGGTGCCACAGCCGGGTGCTCTCGCGTGCGGCGAGCTGGATGGCGGCGGTGCGTTCGCGGCGGTCCGCGGTGTACTTCTCGAAGCGCTGGGACACGTCGTCCCCGCTGCCGTCCTCCAGCAGGTCACCGAGGTGGACGGCGTCCTCCAGGGCCTGGCAGGCGCCTTGTGCCGCGTAGTGCAGCATGGGGTGGGCGGCGTCGCCGAGCAGGGCGACGCGCCCGTCGGTCCAGGTGTCGACCGGGTCGCGGTCGACGAGCATCCAGGACCGCCAGCCGTCGCCGAGCTCGACGAGACGCTGCGCGTCCTGGCCGAGGGTGGCGAACTGCCTGCGCACGTGGGCCTTTTCGACGGGTACACCGGCGAAGGCTCGGATGCCTCCGTCGTCCTTGCTGCCGGCGAGGTTGAGGTACTTGCCGCCGGCGATCGGGTAGTGCACGAAGTGGCAGCCGGGGCCGGTCCACCACACCACGGAGGTGTCGCGGCGCAGTTCCGGCGGCACCCGGTCCATGGGGATGACCGCGCGGTACACGGTGATCCCGGAGACGCGGGGTTCGCCGTCGCCGACGAGCTGTGCGCGGACGGCGGAGTTGATGCCGTCGGCGCCGATCAGGGCGTCCGCGTGGACCCGTTCGCCGTTCTCCAGTACGGCACTCGCGCCGATGGGGGTCTGCTCGTATCCGGTGACGGCACTGCCGCCGCGCAGTTCGATCGTGTCCCAGGCCCGGCAGGCGTCGAGGAGCACGGCGTGCAGCTCGGCGCGGTGCACGACGACGTACGGGTTGCGGAACCTGCGGCGGTACTCCTCGGTGAGCGGCATGCTGGTGACGTGTTCGCCCGTCACCCCGTCCATGAACCGCAGTTCGTCCATGCGGACGGCGAGGGAGCGTGCCTCGGCGCCGACGCCGAGCCGGTCGAGCGCGTGCATTCCGTTGGGGGCCAGCTGGATGCCGGCGCCGATCTCGGCGAACTCGGGGGCCCGTTCCAGGACGACGGCCCGGTGGCCGCTGCGGGCGAGGCCGAGCGCGGTGGCGAGCCCGCCTATGCCACCGCCGGTGATGACTGCCTCGATCATGGTGTCAGCCGCCCTGGTTCGTGAGGACGCGCGCCAGTTCCAGGCGCTTGATCTTCGTGGTGGCCGTCTGCGGCAGATCGGCGAGCCGCCACTGGACGGGGTCCGCCATGGGCGGCAGGCCCTCCGCCGCGGACCGCCATGCGTCGAGGTCCAGCGGTACGTCGTCCTTGGTGCACACCACGGGGACGGCCGTGCCGTCCGCGCCGGGGATGATGATGACCTCGGCGAGGTCGTCGAGCCGGGCGAACAGGCGGTCCTCGGCGGCCAGCGTGGAGCCGAAGCCCTCGATGACGTCGACCTCCCGGTCCAGCAGGTGCAGACAGCCCCACTTGGTGCGGTAGCCCACGTCGCCCATGCGCCACCAGCCGCCGTCCGACAGCTGCTTGTCGTAGCGCTCCTGCTCGCCGAGGTAGGTGACGATGCGGCCGTCGCTCTTGACCTCGATGAATCCGGGGTTGTCCTTGGAAGGCGGCCGGCCGTTGCGGCTGACGACGCGGACGTCGGTCATGCCGGGGAACGGCATGCCCACGCAGCGCCCGTCGGCCTCCTCGGGCCGACGCCTGCTGAAGGAGCGCACCACGGCGGGGCCGATCTCGCTCTGTCCGTAGAGCTGGCCGAAGACGGGGGCCCGGCGGTCGGTGGCGGCCAGCAGCCGCCGTACGGTCCGCGGGTGGATGGCGTCGAAGGTGCTGCTGTACAGCTTGACGTTGGACAGCGGACGGCGCGGGTCGTCGGCCAACTCCTCCCACTTCATGAAGGAGTTGGGGTGTGCCTCCAGGATTCCCGGCCGCAGCTGTGCGAACAGGTCCCCCACGTGCGCCGGGTCGGAGTCGGCGAGCACGACGACGGGGAATCCGCGGTGCAGCGAGATCGCGAGTGCCGTGAAGAGCCGTGAGTGCACGAACGACACGTGCATGGCGATCGTCTCGCGGCCGCGGACGAGCGGGCCGACGACGGAGGCCTGCGGCCGGTAACGCGCCTGCAGGGTCCGCCCGGTGTGGACGGCGAGCTTAGGTGTGCCGGTGGTGCCGGAGGTGTGCGTGATGAGCGTCGGGTGCTCGGGCGGCATGGTCACCGGCGCGACCCGCTCGACGCCCTCGAAGTCGGCGAGCGGGGTGGCCGCCGGGTGCGTTCCGGAGGTCAGCAGCACGGCGGAGGCCAGTCCGACGACCGAGTCGGGCAGTTCCTCCTCCAGTTTCGCCTGGTCGGTGACGAGGTACGGGCGGTCGGTGCGCCGCACCAGCTCGGTCACCGTCCCGCCGTCGAGCTTCGGCGACAGCAGCACCGGTACGGCACCGACCCGGGCCGTGGCGCAGGCGAGCAGGGTGATGTCGAATCCGTCGGACTTGTAGATGACCACCCGGTCCCCGGGCCTGACCCGTGCCGCCCACAGCCGGGACGCGAAGTCGTCGACCAGGTCGGCGACTTCGGCGACCGTGGCGCGGCGTCCGAGTGCGGGCGCGATGTCGAGATCGTGGTCGAGTATCAGTACGTTCGCGGGGTGCCGGGCGGCCGCTCGCTCGAAGAGCGTCCCGAGCCGGATTCCCCGGTTTCCTATCCGTTGCAGCAACACGTGCTCGCCCTCTCCTACCCAGGCTCAACAGGCTCGGAATTCAGCTCTTGAATTCGCCTTCGATGACGTCCTTGATGCGCTTGACGGTCGCCGCCAGGTCCTTTTCCAGCTTGGCGCCCCAGTCGGCGAAGAACTTCTGCTTCTGCTCCGCGTCCATCTCTGCGGTGATCCCGCGGATTCCCTCCGTGGCGGCGCCCATCCGGAAGTGGTGGACCAGCCGGCTGCCGGTGCCGTCGGGCTCGATGTCGAAGGTCCAGACGCTCTCCTGGGCACGTCCCGCCGAGTCCTGGATCGCCCAGGAGAACGTGGCGCCGGGCTCCGCGGCGATCACCTCGGACCGGGTGCTCCAGGAGCCGCGTACGACGGGTGCCCAGGCCACCACGTCCTTCTCGCGGTGGTTCTCACCGCGGAAGACCGCGCCCACGGTGGCGGGCTCGCCCTCCACCCACTCGCCTCCGACGCACTCCTCGCTCCAGTCGCCGCTGCGGCCGAGGTCGCTGACGACGGAGTAGACCTGGAGGGGCGTGGCGTCGACGTGCACGTCGGCCGCGGCGCGGAACAGGGGGCTCTCCCCCGGGACTTTCTCACTCACGGTGTTGTCACCCACGGTCTTGTCTCTCCCGGTGTTGTCGGCTGATGCCCGGAATGCTGCGCCGCTCGGGGAGCGCGGGCAAAAGTGCCCGTGCGGGTCCGTCAAGTCCGCGGCGCTTCCGGGTTCCTCATCTTCGGAGTGCGGCGGGAGGGAATTGCGGACGACTTGACGAAGAACGCGCGCGTTTCGCCCGGGTGCGCCCACCCGGTGGAAGAATCCATGGCCATGCGTGCCGCTTATGCCGAACAGCTCGGCCCACCCGACGTCATTCGCTACGGAGAGCTCGCCGCACCTGTGCCGGGCCCGGACGAGGTACTCGTCGACGTGCGGGCCACCACGGTCAACCCCGTCGACACCTTCGTGCGTTCAGGGGTGTTCCGTACGCCGCTGGAGTTTCCCTTCGTCGTCGGGCGTGATCTGGTGGGCACGGTCGCGACGCCGGGCGGGGGCTTCTCGGTCGGTGACGCCGTGTGGTGCAACAGCCTCGGGCACGGCGGGCGTCAGGGGGCGGCGGCCGAGCAGGCCGTGGTGTCCCTGGACCGGCTGTACCCGCTGCCGCCGGGTGTGGATCCCGAGGTCGCCGTGGCCGTGGTCCACCCGACGGCGACCGCGTATCTCGCCCTGTTCACGCACGGCGGCCTGGAGTCCGGCGAGACCGTGCTGGTCGGCGGAGCGGCCGGGAACGTGGGGGCCGCGCTGGTCGTCCTCGCGGTCCGCGCGGGTGCCCGTGTCATCGCGACGGCGTCGCCGCGGGACCACGACTACTGCCGGGACCTGGGCGCCGCGGAGGTCGTGGACTACCGCGACCCGGATCTCACGGGTCATCTGTCGCGGCTGGCCCCCGACGGGGTCGGCCTGCACGTCGACACCTCCGGTCACAACGACCTCGCCTCGGCCGTCGCGCTGCTCGCGCACCGCGGCCGCGTCGTCCTGCTCGCGGGGGCGAAGGACGAGCCGGTGCTGCCGGTGGGGCCGCTCTACATGAAGGACGCGTCCGTGCGGGGGTTCGCGATCTCCCACGCCACGCCGGCCGAGCTGGCGTCGGCGGCGGGCGCCATCAACGACCTGCTGTCCGCCGGTCTGTTGCGTCCGCGCAGCACGGAGGTGCTGCCGCTGAGTGCGGCGGCGGAGGTGCATCGGCGCATGGAGCAGGGCGAGCTCCACGGACGCAGGGTGATCCTGCGTCCGGGCGCCTGACACCCCGGGGCTCCGCCCCCGGACCCCCGTATCGGCCTGAACGGCCTCGTCCTCGAACGCCGGACGGGCTGAAGCATCGCCGGTGAGGGGGCCGGTGTCAGACGGGCCAGGGGAGCCAGGCGCGGACGTGGAAACCGCCGTCGCCCTCGGCTCCGTGCCGGAGTCGGCCGCCCGCGAGCGTGGCGCGTTCGGTGAGGCCGATCAGTCCCTGACCGGAGCCGGGGACGACCGGGACGTCGCCCGGCGGGGCGGGGTTGCGGACGGACAGCGTCAGGCCGTCGCCGGCCGCGCCCGACACCGTCACCGTCACCTCCGCGCCGGGCGCGTGCTTGCGCGCGTTGGTCAGTCCCTCCTGGGCGATCCGGTAGGCGGTGCGTCCGACGGACGCGGGCACGATGGCCGGGTCGACGACGCGGTTGTCGAGGGCGACCTTCATCCCGGCCGAGCGGGACTCGGTGACCAGCGCGTCGAGCGCGGCCAGCGTCGGCTGCGGTCGCCCGGCCTCGTCGGAGTCCCCCGCGCGCAGCACCCCGATGATCTCGCGCAGGTCCTGAAGCGCCTCGTGGGCGCTCTCCCGGATCACGCCTGCCGCCCGCGCGACCTCCTCGTGGGGCGCGTCGGGCCGGATCTCCAGGGCGCCCGCGTGCACGCTGAGCAGGGTGAGCCGGTGCGCGAGCACGTCGTGCATCTCGCGCGCGATCGCCTCGCGGGCGAGCCGCTGGGCCTGCTCGGCCCGCAGTTCCGCCTCCGTCTCGGCGCGCCGGGCCCGGTCCCGCAGGCTCAGCATGAGCTGACGCTTGGAGCGGACGAACATGCCCCAGCCGACCACCGTGGCGGTCAGCAGGAAGGTGACGGCGATCGCGGCGAAGTACGACAGATCGGGGTCGGGCCGCAGCCAGAAGTACAGCGGGAGCAGCGCGAGCTGGAGTCCGGCGAGCGTGCCGACGTACTTGAAGGGCCGGTGGACGGCGAGCGTGAAGAGGGCGACCAGGCCCGCGCCGCCCGCGGTGGTGGAGACCAGCCCGACGGCGATCAGGGCGATGGCGAGCCCCAGCGGCCACCGGCGCCGCAGCCATACCGCCCCGCAGGCCAGCGCGCCGAGCACCTGGTCGACGACGGCGAGGGCGTGGGGGGTGTTCGGGTCCTTGGTCAGCGTGTTCGCGGCGGCGAGACCGATGGCCAGGGCGAGCAGGAAGCAGCCGAAGTCGACGATCCAGTCGCGTACGGTGCGCCGCGGCCGTCCGGAGCGGGCCGGGCGGCCGGCGTCGAGGTCGAGCTCCGCGATCATGGTCGACGGGAGCAGCCAGCGCCGGGCGGACAGGGTGCGCAGCGAGGGCACCGGCTGCGGGGCCAGGCCCTCCGGGGAGGTCGTCGCCCCGTGCGGCAGGGGCGTCGGGTCCGTCTTCGCGGCCTGGGCGCGAGGTAGGGCCGTCCGCCCCGGTACGTCGTGCGCCGGCCGCGCCGGATGGTCACCATTCACAGTCGACAAATCTACGCAGGCTCGCCCGGTGCCACCGCATCGCGACGGTGATCGTCGACCAAAGTCGCGACCCTTCAGACTTTCGGTGCTCCGGTGCGGCGGGGTCCGCAGACCCGGGACGGGCAGGGCTCGCCCCACGGCCGATGGTCGTGGGGGAGGCCGTGGGGCGAGGGTCGTCCCATGAAGCGGATTCTCGAAGTGCTCGGTTTCGTGGCCCTGGTCCAGGGCGTCCTGGGCCTGCTACCGGCGATCACCGGCCGGCTGCACGTGTCGGGGGTGTGGGGGTTGGTGCGCCGGCTCGGCTTTCTCGACGGCTACGAGGTGTACGCGAGCGTCGCCCTCGTCGTGCTCTCGGTCGCGTTGTTCGCGGCGGCCGAGAGCCGGAAGTCCGACTGATCGCGGACCGGACTTCCGGCGGGCCGGGTCACCCCGTGGTCACGGGCGGTTCAGCAGCCGAAGTCGACCAGCTTGAACGTCACGTAGTGGTCCGAGGTGTAGTAGTCCTCCTGGGTCTCCTGGCCGGTGACGATGCGACGGGCGCCGCGGGTGGGGGAACCGGGCGTGATGACCGTGTACTCGTGGTAGTAGCCGGAGGACCGAGAGGGCAGCACACCCTCGCGGTTCTGGAAGACGATCCCGTCCTGGGGGTACGGGAAGGGGCCGCCCGCGTCGATCAGGTCCAGGGTGTCGTGCGCCTGTGAGGGCAGTGCGCCGTAACAGATGCCGCCGACGGCCGCGGTCGCGGCGTCGGCGGGGGCCACCGCGGTCCCGCCGACGAGCAGGGCGGACACGAGGGAGACGAGCGTGCCGATGCGGGTGATTCGTGGGGGGAATCTCATGACTTCAGGATGACGCGCGTAGAGCATGGCATGTCAATGTCAAGGAGGCGGTTTTCTCCCGCCGAGTCCGATGATTTTTCCGGGAGTTAACCTGCCGACCGACGTCCCCACGCGGTCCCCACGAGCACCAGGAGGCCGCCCGCCAGGCCCGCCGCGCCGAGCCGCTCGCCGCCGAGGGCGATACCGGCCGTGGCGGCCCACAGAGGTTCCGTCCCGAGCAGCAGGCTCACCCGGGACGGCGAGGTCCGGCGCACCGCCCACATCTGCACGAAGAAGGCGAACAGGGTGCAGAAGGCCGAGAGGAACAGCAGCCCGGCCCATTCCCGTGCGCCGAAGCCCGCGGCGGTGCTCCAGGGGGTGGCGTCGGCGCCGGTCGACAGCAGCGCGAACACCGCGACGGCCGCGCCCAGTTGGACGGTGGTCAGCGGCAGCGCGTCGGCACCCTGCACGGCCTTGATGCGGGACATGGCGAGCACGTGCACGGTCCGGGCGAGAGCGGCGAGCAGCATCAGCAGGTCGCCGAGGGAGGGCCGGGTGAAGCCGCCCCCCTGGGTGAGCAGCAGCACGCCGAGCACGGAGACACCGGCCGCGGCGAGGAAGACACGCGGGGGACGCACCCGGGTGACGGCCGCTTCGGCGAGCGGCGTGAAGATCATGGTCAGGCTGATGATGAGGCCCGCGTTGGTGGCCGAGGTGTGGACGACGCCGTACGTCTCCAGGAGGAAGATCCCGCTCAGGATCAGCCCGAGCATCGCCGCCCCGCGCCACTGCGCCGCGGTCAGGGCCCTCAACGCGCGCCGTCCGGCGATCACCAGCACCGGCAGCACGACCGCGAACCGCAGCACGAGGACGGCGATCACCGTCCGCGCGGTGGTGATGTCCTTCGCCGCGAGATAGCTGGCGCCCCACACCACGGCCACCAGCAGGACGGGCAGGTCGGTGAGCCAGGCGCGGCGGGGCGCGAGCGCGCCGGGTACGGCGATCGACGACATGGGAGCGGTCTCCAGCGGTCACGGGCGGGCGTGGAGACGTCGACGGCTCCCACGGGGACGATCACCGTACCGGCGAGGGTCCGTGGGGGCTACACCGTTTCGCCACGCGGATGCCGGGTGCCACCGGGGGTGTCCCTCCCTGGTGGCTCCCGTACGTGGGACGGCCGTCCCGCTCGTACGTGTGGACGGCGACGCCGGAGCCCGTGACGCGGCCGCCGGCCCGCCGGCGCGTTCGTCAGCCCGCGTGCGTCGAGAACAGGCCGCCCGTCGGCCCCTGCTTGTCCCCGCCCTGGGCCTTCTTCAGGGCGTTGGCGAGGCCCTCGATGGTCATCGACTGGAGGATCACCCGGCCGCTACCCTCCAAGGTGGCCAGGGACAGGCCCTCGCCGCCGAACACCGCGTTCATCAGCCCCTGCCGGTTCAGGCCCCCGACGCGCTGTACGCCGTACCGGATGCCCTCCTCGAAGGCGACGACACAGCCCGTGTCGACCTCGATGCGACCGCCGAAGTCGGCCGGGTCGAGGTCGATGAAGTTGCCCGCGCCCGCGATGATCACCGTGCCCTGCCCGGTGAACTTCTCCAGCACGAATCCCTCGCCGCCGCTGCGGCCGGTCCGGCCGCCCTGGAACGCGATGCCGAACTCCACGCTCGACTCCGCGGCCACGAAGGCGTCCTTCTCCGCGAACCACGCGCGCGTGCCGTCGAGCTCCAGGGCGCGCATCTCGCCGGGGAGCACGCCCGCGAAACCGACGGTGCCCTCGCCGCCCGTGGAGGTGAAGTACTGGAAGGCCAGCGATTCGCCCGCGAGTGCGCGCTGGCCGACCTGCATGGCCGTGCCCATGGCCTGACGGAGCATGCCGCCCATGCCCGAGCCGCCGTTGCCGGCCGGCGGGGCGCCCCCGCCTCCGGAGGGCCCGGACAGGCGGGTCTCCATGGTCACGTTCGCCGTCTTGAACAGGAACTTGCCGGCTTCGCAGTACACGGTCTGGCCGGGGCGCAGGTTGACGACCGCCATCTGCATGGCGTTGCCGACGATCTTTTGCTGAAGAGTCACGAGGGGAGAACGCAAGAAACGGAAGAAAGAGTTCCGCATGGAACACGGTGTCCGTTCGCCGCCAGCACCAGGGGGCCGCGCCCGCTGGGATGGACGCATGACCTCACAGGAAACGACTGATCTCGCCATGAACGGCAAGGTGGCCCTGGTGACCGGCGGCAGCCGTGGCATCGGTGCCGCGACGGCGGTACGGCTCGCCCGGGAGGGCGCCGACGTGGCCCTCACGTACGTCCGGGGCAAGGAGGAGGCGGCCGACGTCGTCCGGGCCGTCGAGGCGCTGGGGCGGCGCGGGATCGCCCTGCGGGCGGACTCGGCGGACCCCGCGGAGGCGGCCGGTGCGGTGGGCCGCGCCGCGGAGGCGCTCGGCGGGCTCGACGTCCTGGTGAACAACGTGGGCGTGGGGGTCCTCGGCCCGCTCGACTCGCTGTCCCTCGCGGACGTGGACCGGGTGCTCGCCGTCAACGTCCGCGGTGTCTTCCTGGCCTCCCGGGCCGCGGCGGCACGGATGGGCCGGGGCGGCCGGATCGTGACCGTCGGCACCTGCATGACCCAGCGGGTGCCGGGACCCGGCGGGACGCTCTACGCGACCGGAAAGTCGGCCCTGATCGGGCTCACCAAGGCCCTGGCCCGGGAGCTGGGTGACCGTGGGATCACCGCGAACATCGTCCATCCCGGGCCGATCGACACGGACATGAACCCCGCCGACGGCCCGTACGCGGCGGGCCAGGCGGCGATGACCGCCCTGGGCCGCTTCGGCACGGCCGACGAGGTGGCCTCGGCCATCGCCTATCTGGCCGGGCCCGAGGCGGCCTACGTCACGGGGGCGGAGTTCTCGGTGGACGGGGGCCACGCGGCGTAGCGGCCGCCGCCTCCCCCTCACGCGCGTGCCGGACAGGGCCATCGAGCCCCGTCCGGCACGCGCGGTGCTGGGGTCCGGGCCGGCGCCCGCCGGCTCAGGGGCACCCCGCCCGCAGCAGGGCGCCGGCCCCGCCACGAGCACGGGGACCTCAAGAGCGCGCCCGCCCCGCCACGAGCACAGTGACCGCAAGGGCGCGCCCGCCCCGCCACGAGCACGGGAACCGCAACAGACGAAGGAGGGACCGAAGTCAGCCGCCCAGCTCCTGGTGACGGGCGGCCAGCCGCGCCGTGCCCTCCGGCGTCAGCGACCCGAACAGCCGCAGCCGCGAGATCCCGCCGTCGGGGAAGATGTCCACGCGCGCGTGGGTGCCGATGGCGGGGGCGTCCAGGAGGAAGCGGTGGTTCGTGTCGGGCTGCAGGCGGGTCCGCGGCAGCACCTGAACCCACTCCCCCTCGGCCCCGTCCCGTACGGACACCGACGCCCAGCCTGCGCTGTTGCCCTTCAGGTACGCCGTGTCGATCTCGATCGCACGGATCTCGGACTGTCCGGCGAGCCGGTAGCTGATCCAGTCGTTCCCGTCGTCCCGGCGGCGCCGCGTCTCCCAGCCGTCGTCCATCTTGCGGGAGCGCCCCGGCTGGATGGTGTTGGTGGCGGGCGAGTAGAAGAGGTTCGAGGCGTCCTCGACCTGGCCGCCGTACTCCAGCGCCACCACGTCGAAGGTGCCGAGGACCGACAGCCAGCGCGGATCGGGCACGACCTCGCCGTACACCCGCAGCCGGGCGATGCCGCCGTCGGGGTGCTGGTTGACCCGCAGGTGCGTGAAGCGCTGCTCGGCCGAGACCGCGAAGCCGTTCGCCGCGTGACCGCCGACGGCGGTGCGTGTGACGAGGGTCGTCCACTTCACGTCGTCGGCGAGGAGTTCCTCGGGCGACGGGGACCCGGGCACGCACGCGCCCTCGACCGACACCGCCTGCGGGTAGTTGCCGCGGAAGTGGGCGGTGTCCACGACGATGCCGCGGACGACGCCGGGCGCGCCGAGTCGGACGAGCGCCCAGTCGTGGTCCTCCGCCGTCGGCCACGGGTGCTCGGCCGAGACGCCGCGGCGACGTCGTGTCTCCCAGCCGTCCATGATCTTGCCCTTGTGGCCGAAGTGCTCGGGGTCGAACTCGGCGGCTGTGGGCACCAGAAGGTTCTCGCGCTGGGCGAAGAACTCGTCGTTGGCGGCGATGACACCCGCGCCGAGCTGCCGGTCGGCGAGGTTGGCGTACTGGGTGAAGGGGAAGTCGGCGGTGCGGTAGTCCGCGTACGGGTCGCCGCCTCCGTAGGGGTTCGCGTCGCCGGTGAAGTGAGGAATCGCCGTCACGATGATCAGGTCTGCCTTTCGGGATCGGCCGCTGCGGGTGCGGGGCTGGTGCGGGTCACGGGTGGCGGGAGAGCAGCCGGCCGGCCGGTTCGGTGAACTCGCCCCGGTCCACGATCCGCCGGCCGCGCAGCCAGGTGGACTTGACGACGCCGCTCAGGGTCCTGCCCGCGTAGGCGGTGACGCGGTTGCGGTGCTGGAGCGCGGCGGGGTCCACGGTGAAGGTCTCGTCGGGCGCGAGGACCGCGAAGTCGGCGTCGAGGCCGGGGGCGATGGCGCCCTTGCGGTCGTCGAGGCCGACGAGCCGGGCGGTGCTCGTGGACATCCAGCGGACCACGTCCTCCAGGGTGTGGCCGCGCCTGCGGGCTTCGGTCCACACCGCGGACAGGCTGAGCTGGAGGCCGGAGATGCCGCCCCAGGCGGTCGCGAAGTCGTCGGTCTTCAGGTCGGCCGTGGAGGGCGAGTGGTCGGTGACGACGCAGTCGACGGTGCCGTCGGCGAGGGCCTGCCACAGCAGGTCCTGGTTGGCCGCCTCGCGGATGGGCGGACAGCACTTGAACTCGCTGGCGCCGTCTGGGACCTCCTCGGCGGTGAGCGTGAGGTAGTGCGGGCAGGTCTCGACCGTGAGCCGTACGCCGTCCGCCTTCGCGGCGGCGATCAGCGGCAGCGCGTCGCTGGACGACAGGTGGAGCACGTGCACGCGCGCGTCGAGCCGCCTGGCCTGGGCGATGAGGTGCTCGATCGCGGTGTCCTCGGCGTCACGGGGGCGCGAGGCGAGGAAGTCGGTGTACTTGCGGCCGCCCTTCTGCGGGGCCGCGGCGAGGTGGTGCGGGTCCTCCGCGTGCACGATCAAGAGGCCGCCGAAGCCGGCGATCTCGGCGAGCGACCGCGCGAGTTGCTCCTGGTCGAGCTCGGGGAACTCGTCGACGCCGGAGGGCGACA
This sequence comes from Streptomyces siamensis, assembly GCF_039543605.1. Taxonomy (NCBI): domain Bacteria; kingdom Bacillati; phylum Actinomycetota; class Actinomycetes; order Kitasatosporales; family Streptomycetaceae; genus Streptomyces; species Streptomyces siamensis. The sequence continues at coordinate 77,785 of NZ_BAABKB010000012.1, forward strand.
GGAACGCCTTGAAGCCGAAGACGCCCGCGTCGTGCAGGGGCCGCAGATCCTTCACGTTGTCGGGCAGCGCCCCGCCCCAGAAACCGATGTCGATGTGCGCCTTGGGGCGGGCGACGTCCTTCTTGGTGCGCAGGTTGTCCACCGTCGTGGTGGGTGGCAGGGAGTTGAGCGGCATGTCGACGAGGGTGGTGATGCCGCCGGCGGCCGCGGCGCGGGTCGCGGTCCAGAAGCCCTCCCACTCGGTGCGGCCGGGGTCGTTCACATGGACGTGGGTGTCGACGAGGCCGGGCAGCAGGACGTCGTCGCCGAAGTCCTCCAGCCGGGCGCCGTCCGGTACTTCCGCGTCGTGCGCGAGCACCGCCGTGATCGTGCCTCCGGCGACCGCGACCGTGGCGGCGCGCGTCCCTTCGGGAGTGATGACGCGCGTCGAGCGCAGCATCAGTTCGACCCCTCCGACACCGGACACCCGGACCCCTCTCTCTGCCGCTGCTGATCACTGCCGCCGCCGTGGTGGCACGGGTTTACTTCCGCGTAACGGAATTCAACGATCTGTTGAAGGAGTCTTCCCCGCGGCCCATGCGCCGTCAAGAGCGCACACCTCCACTGTGCTCCCGGGACACCCACTCTGGATGTTTCCACAAAGCGGAAGTAGAATTCCAAAGAGCAGAACGTAGCTATGCACAACGCGGGAGTCAACCAACCGCCGGGTAGGCTGCATCACTACCCTCCCGGCGCGCGCCGCCGCCCTGTGAGAGGCCCTCCGCCGGGCCGACCCTGACGTTCCTGAGCCGTGAAAGGACCGCCGCCGTGCCGCCGTCCAGCGCCAGCACCACCGACGCCGCCAAATCGCCCGCTCCCAGTGGTGGCGTCCAGTCCCTCGAGCGCGCCTTCGACCTGCTGGAGCGCATGGCGGACGCCGGGGGCGAGGTCGGCCTGAGCGAGCTCTCCGCGAGCAGCGGACTGCCGCTGCCCACCATCCACCGGCTCATGCGCACGCTGGTGGCCTGCGGCTACGTGCGTCAGCAGCCGAACCGCCGGTACGCTCTCGGACCGCGTCTGATCCGCCTCGGCGAGTCCGCGTCCCGGCTCCTCGGCACCTGGGCCCGCCCCTATCTGGCGCGACTGGTCGAGGAGACCGGCGAGACCGCCAACATGGCCCTGCTCGACGGGGACGAGATCGTCTACGTCGCCCAGGTGCCGTCCAAGCACTCGATGCGGATGTTCACCGAGGTGGGGCGCCGCGTGCTGCCGCACTCCACGGGCGTGGGCAAGGCGCTGCTCGCGCACACCCCGGCCGACGAGGTACGCGCCCTGCTGGCCCGGACCGGCATGCCCGCAGCGACGGAGAAGACGATCACGACTGCGGACGGCTTCCTCGCCGCCCTGGAGGAGGTCAGGAGTCTCGGCTACGCGGTCGACGACAACGAGCAGGAGATCGGCGTCCGCTGCCTGGCGGTCTCCGTGCCCGACTCCCCGACCGCCGCCGCCATCTCCATCTCCGGACCCGCCGGCCGTGTCACCGAGTCGGCCACCGAGAAGATCGTGCCCGTGCTCCAGCAGGTGGCGCAGGAGCTGTCGCAGGCCCTGGCCAGCTCGGGCCCGGCCGCCTGAGCCGCGGATCCCGCTGCGGGGCACCCGCCCCGCAGCTCAGCGGCGCGGCGGTTCCCCGAACAGCTCCACCGCGCTGCGCACGTCGGCCAGGCGCGTCGACAGGGCGCTGACCGAACCGATCGCGCCCGCGACCAGAAGCAGGGAGCGGCGCAGCCGAGGGGTCTCGGGGATGCCGCCGGCGGCCATCGCGGCGAGGGCCGCGAGCTCGTCCTCGGCGATGCCGCGGTCGGGGAAGTCGGCTGGATGCGCGGCCAGTTCACGGCGCAGCCGGGAGACGGCGATGCGCAGTTCCGCCACCCTCGGGTCCTCGTCGCTGCCGGTCACTGCCCTCTGCCCCAAGCTCCGCAACACAGCTCTCCCCCCTCGCACGCCGTTGTGCGTCGATCGTCCTCACCAGGCCCCAACTCCCCGTGGCGGTGGTCGGGCGCCGGGGGGGGGACGCGGGTCAGTAAACGCCACCGCGTGCGCCGGGCGCCACCGCGCGGACCGAAATTCAGCCCTTGGACATCGGGCGGCCCGGCCGGGTTCCGGCGCGCGCTCCCACCCCGCTCGGGTATGCAGGGAGCATGACGGACAACAAGGACCAGGTCGTCGGACTGCTGCTCGCGGCCGGCGGCGGGCGCCGCCTCGGGGGGCGCCCCAAGGCGCTCCTGCAACACCGGGGGCGGCCACTCGTCGAACACGCGGTCGAGGTCCTGCGGGCCGGCGGCTGCGCACGCGTCCATGTGGTCCTGGGCGCACGGGCCGACGCCGTGCGGGCGCGGGCCGCGCTGCCCGGATGCGTCCTCGTGGACAACCCGGAGTGGGAGGAGGGCATGGGCTCCTCGTTGCGCGCGGGTCTCGGTTCACTGGCGGACACGGGTGCGGGCGGTGCGCTGGTGCTCCTGGTCGACCAGCCGGGGATCGGCCCGGAGGCGGTGGCCCGGGTCCTCGGCGCGTACACCTCCCCCCTCTCGCTCGCCGCCGCGTCCTACGGCGGCGAACGCGGCCACCCCGTCCTCTTCGGGGCCGGGCACTGGGACGCCATCGCACGCAGCGCCACCGGCGACCGGGGCGCCCGCGCCTATCTCAAGGCCCATGAAGAGGCGATCACGCTCGTTGAGTGCGGGGACGTGGCGCAGGCGTACGACATCGACACCGCGGCCGACCTGGTCCACCTTGAGTGAACGGCGTGGCACCGAGCGCCACCTTGTGTCGACCCGGAGAATCTCGACATCAACAAACCATTGAACTTCCACCATGAGGAAACTAGTATCCACTGTTCAGAAGCGCCTGACCGCTCCGCGGGCGCTCTTTGCCCCATTCGCGCCGGTCGGCACCCAGTGCCACGGCACGGTGGCGATGCACGTGGTTCGCTGAAACAGCTCCCCCGAAGGAAGTGACAGCTCATGTCCGCACCAGCGCCGTCCCCGCTGGCCATCGTCGACGCCGAGCCCCTGCCCCGGCAGGAGGAGGTCCTCACCGACGCGGCCCTCGCCTTCGTGGCCGAGCTGCACCGGCAGTTCACGCCCCGGCGTGACGAGCTCCTCGCCCGCCGCGCGGAGCGCCGCGCCGAGATCGCCCGCACCTCCACCCTCGACTTCCTCCCGGAGACCGCCGCGATCCGCGCGGACGACTCCTGGAAGGTGGCCCCGGCCCCGGCGGCCCTGAACGACCGCCGCGTCGAGATCACCGGCCCCACCGACCGCAAGATGACCATCAACGCGCTCAACTCCGGTGCGCGCGTCTGGCTCGCGGACTTCGAGGACGCCTCGGCGCCGACCTGGGAGAACGTGGTCGTCGGCCAGCTCAATCTGATCGCCGCCTACACCCGCGCCATCGACTTCACCGACCCGACGTCGGGCAAGTCGTACGCCCTCAAGGCGAACGAGGACCTCGCCACCGTCGTCATGCGCCCGCGCGGCTGGCACCTGAGCGAACGCCACCTCGTGGACGCCGACGGCACACCCGTCCCGGGCGCCCTCGTCGACTTCGGCCTGTACTTCTTCCACAACGCCCAGCGCCTGCTGGACCTCGACAAGGGCCCGTACTTCTACCTCCCGAAGACGGAGTCGCACCTGGAGGCCCGCCTCTGGAACGACGTCTTCGTCTTCGCCCAGGACTACCTCGGCATCCCGCAGGGGACCGTGCGCGCGACCGTCCTGATCGAGACGATCACCGCCGCGTACGAGATGGAGGAGATCCTCTACGAACTCCGCGACCACGCCTCGGGACTGAACGCGGGCCGCTGGGACTACCTCTTCTCCATCGTCAAGAACTTCCGTGACGGCGGCGCCAAGTTCGTCCTGCCGGACCGCAACGCGGTGACGATGACCGCCCCGTTCATGCGCGCGTACACCGAACTCCTCGTCCGTACCTGCCACAAGCGCGGCGCGCACGCGATCGGCGGGATGGCCGCGTTCATCCCCTCGCGCCGCGACGAGGAGGTCAACAAGGTCGCCTTCGAGAAGGTCAAGGCCGACAAGGACCGCGAGGCGGGCGACGGCTTCGACGGCTCCTGGGTCGCGCACCCCGACCTGGTCCCGATCGCGATGGCGTCGTTCGACGCGGTCCTCGGGGAGCGGCCCAACCAGAAGGACCGGCTGCGCGAGGACGTGTCCGTCGCCGCCGGTGACCTGATCGCCATCGACTCCCTCGACGCCAGGCCGACGTACGAGGGCCTGGTCAACGCGGTGCAGGTCGGCATCCGCTACATCGAGGCCTGGCTGCGCGGCCTCGGCGCGGTCGCCATCTTCAACCTCATGGAGGACGCGGCCACCGCCGAGATCTCCCGCTCCCAGATCTGGCAGTGGATCAACGCGGGCGTCGTCTTCGAGCACGACGGGAAGACCGTGGCGGCCACCCCGGAGCTGGCGCGCCGCGTCGCCGCCGAGGAGCTCGCCCGCATCCGCGCCGAGATCGGCGAGGAGGCGTTCGCGGCGGGCAACTGGCAGCAGGCCCACGACCTGCTGCTCCAGGTGTCGCTGGACGAGGACTACGCGGACTTCCTGACGCTGCCGGCGTACGAGCAGCTCAAGGGCTGACGCTCACGCGGATCTGTCCGAGTGGCCCAGGGACCTTCCCGGGGCCACTCGGTCGCGTACGGCCTGCTTCACCGCGGTCGGCTCCGGGAAGCCCTGTTCGCGGCGGTCCCAGACCACCTCGCCGTTCACCCGGACCACGAAGACCCCGCCGGTGCCGGGCTTGAGGGCCAGTTCCGTCAGCTCGGTCTCGAAGGTCGTGAGGAGTTCCTGCGCCAGCCAGGCCGCCCGCGGCAGCCAGCGGCACTGGGTGCAGTACTCGATCTCCACGCGCTGGACGCCGCTCATCCCAGGTGCACCGACCAATCCTGTTCCGCCGCCGGTTTGCCGTGCAGGTCGGGGACCCGCTTGAGCCAGTTCGGGCGGCCCTGCTGTGTCCTCGCCGCGCGCTGCGCCTCCTCGGCGGCGAGTTCCTCCCGGGTGGGGAAGTCGGTGGGCAGCCAGGCCGCGGACGCCGCCACGCGCGCGTGGAGGTAGTCCACGTACGCCGTCCTGACCTCGTCGGGCGTCCCGAACCCCTCCTCGACGGTCAGCCAGGCGTCCGGCACGGCCGCCGTGACCTCGCGGAGCAGCTCGCGCGTCACCCGCGGCGCCAGCTCGGCGTCGGCGGCCCGGGTGTCCGGCGTGGAGTGGCCGAGGGCGTGGTGCCGGAAGTCGTAGGCCTTGGCGGGGTCGGAGGCGTCCCAGCGGTGGTGGAAGACGAGGGCCGCCCCGTGGTCGATCAGCCACAGCCGTGCGGGCGCGGTGCCGAACGTGGGCCACACCATCAGGTTGGAGCTGTGGACCGTACGGTCCACGTTCACGGTCAGCGCGTCGAGCCAGACGATCCTGCCCGCCTCCAGGGCGTCGACCGGGAACCTCTTCGCGACCTCCGGCGTGAAGTCCTTCGCACCCGGCAGGAAGTCCATGCCGAGGTTGAGGCCCGCGCTGGCGCCGTGCAGGTCCCGCACCTCCTGGTGCGGTTCAAAGTCGGCGATCGCGGGGTCGAAGTGGACGAGGACCAGCTCGGGGAAGCGCAGCCCGAGCGCACGCGCCAGCTCGCCGACGATCACCTCGGCGACCAGCGCCTTGCGGCCCTGCGCGGAGCCGGTGAACTTCACGACGTACGTCCCCAGGTCGTCGGCCTCGACGACTCCGGGCACGGAGCCGCCCGCCCTCAGCGGGGTCACGTATCGAACAGCAGTCACGTCGCGCAGCACACCCGCCAGGGTAAGTCAGCGCTCACCCGGCCAGCGGGTTGGGCAGCGGCACGTACCGGGCGTCCGCGCCGTCCGCGCCGGTCCACCGCAGGAGCAGGTTCGTCTTGCCGGGCACGGCGGGCGCCGCGAGCAGGCCGGCGATCTCGGGCAGGTCGTGCTCCCTGTCGTAGCGGATCAGCTCCTCCCGGACGGCGGGCCACGGGTCCAGGCCGGGGTGACGCTCGGCGAGCAGCGCGGCCAGCTCGGCGAGGTGGTTGACGAGCAGGCAGTACACGAGCCGTTCCCAGCCCGCCTCGCGCGTCACGGCGGGCAGCAGCTTCACGCCCTCCGCGTCCCGGAACAGCGCCTGCACGGGAGTCCCGGCCGCGTCCACGGCCACCAGCACGTTCTGCAGGTGGGCCTCGACGACGACGCCGTGGCGCGCGAACGCGTGCAGCACGGGCGGTACGACATGGCGCAGATACGCGGCCCACCAGGCGGACGGGTCGGCGACTCCGTCCAGGGGACTGCCGTCGAAGCCCTCCACCAGGGCGGCGGCGAGCAGCGGGGTCGCGCCGGGCACGAGGTGGGCGCGCAGTCCGTCCCGGACGAGGACGGCGAGTTCCTCGAAGGCGAAGTCGGCGGTGCGGTAGCCGCGGTCGCTCAGCCAGGCGGCGGGGCCGGGGCCCGCGAACGCCGCGGCGGTGGCCGCGTCGGTGCCGCGCATCTTCAGCAGGTCGTGCCGCCACAGCCGGCGGATGTCGTTGGTGATACGCACGTCGAGGCTGAACTTCACGAACAGGTCGTCCTCGGGCGCGTACAGCGTGCGGATCGCCGCCGTCGGCCGGAGCGGGCGCGGGGTCCGTCCGAGGCGCAGCAGCCGGCCGTCGCGGAACGCGGCCCGGATCTCCGGGCGGGCGCCGACCAGGCCGAGCTGCCAGGGGTGGGCGGGCAGCAGCCGGTAGCCGGGCGGGGCCTGGCCGAAGGCGTCGAGCGCCGTGGTGTCGCCGTCCTCGACGACGGCGTCCTCGCGCACGGCGAGGAGTTCGAGCGGGAAGCGGGCGTACGCCTCGGGCGCGTACGGCAGCCAGTCGGTGGCCGGACCGCCGCCGCGCGCCTTCGGTGCCGGATGGTGGGGATGCCCGGTGATCAGGGACTGCTCGGAGCGCAGGTACGGATCGCCGGGCGGTGTCGCACGCCGCCGCGCGGTGAGCAGCGCGGCGACGGTGTCACGGCTGTCGGTCATCTCCGTGGGCAGTTCGGAGTTGGACAGGCCGGTGGCGCGGCGCAGTTCCTCGGCGGTCAGTTTGACCAGTTCGGCGTGGGTGAGGCGGTGCCAGGCACCGGCGGCGTGCATCTCCGGCCGCGCGGGCCGCCGCGCGCCGCGCACCCGGAGCAGCCTGCCGCTCGCCTTCAGGCGGTACGCACCGGGGTCCTCCGCGGGCTCCGCCGCCTCCCGCAGGAGACAATTCAGCAGGGGCGCCGCGGCGTACGCGTCGGCGGCCTCCGCGACATCGCTGCCGCCGGGGTCCTGCCCGGCGAGTGACGGGAGCAGGGGCGGCAGGGAGTCCACTCGGTCCATTCGCTTCATTCATTCCATACGGTGCACTGGTGATCAGTATGTCTGCTGCCGTGGACGACCGCGACGCAGTCCCCGTACCCAAGGAGCCAGCCCGTGCACCGTCCCCCCACGCCCGAGGCCGCGTCCGCCGGCGGGCCGAGCGCCGTGCGCCCCGAGCTGTCGGCGCCGTACGCGCGGGCGCTCCCCGGCGCCGGGGCGGCGGTGCTGACCCGTCTGTGGCGTGCGCTGGCGTACGAGCCGCTGCCGTGGATCGCGGGCCGCGAGACGGGGCGTGACGGTCTCACGGTCCGGCTGGCCGACGGTCGGCGGCTGCACGGCCCGCACCCGGACCCGTACGCCGTCACCGGGTACGTCGGCGAAGTGCTGCTCGACGGGCGGCCGTACGACCGGCCGGACCGGCTCGTCGAGGCGCTCGGCGTGCCGCACGGCCCCGCCTTCGCCGCCGAACTCGCCGACAGCGTGGCGTCCTTGGCGCTGTCCCGGGCAGGGCAGACGGCGTTCGGCACGGCCGACGGTCCGGCGCCCGGTGACACCGTCGGCCCTGCCCCCGCGGACGGCGTCGCGTGCGGACCCGCCGAGCACCCCGCGGCGGGCTGGAGGTGGGAGCAGCGGGTCGTCGACGGGCACCCGTACCACCCCAACTGCCGTTCCCGGCCGGGCTTCTCCGTGGCCGAGCAGCTCGCGTACGCGCCGGAGCACCGGCCGGTCGTGGACCTGGGCCTGATGGCCGCCGAGGACTGTCTGGTCACCGGCGAGTGGCCGAAGTGGCTGCGGGACGGCGAGCGCGTCCTGATCCCCGTCCACCCCTGGCAGGTGGCGCACGTGCTGCACGGACCGGTCCAGGAGGGCTTCCCCGCACATCCGTTGATGTCCCTGCGGACGCTCGCCCTGCCGGACGGCCCGCACGTCAAGACCGCGCTGAGCGCCCGGCTGACGTCCTCGGTGCGCGACATCTCGGTGTACGCGGTGGAGACCGCCGCGACGGTCTCGGCGTTCATGGAGTCGGTGGCCGGCCGTCTGGACGCTCCGCTGCACATCACCCGGACGCTCGGCGCGGCCACCGCGCACAGCCCCGACCTGGCGGCGGTGCTGCGGGAGTCGCCGGACCAGTACGCGGCCCCGGGCGAGCAGATCGTCCCGGTGGCCGCCCTCCCGCTGACGGGCCTGCCCGAACGGCCCTCCTGGCTGGCCGACTTCACCCGCCTCGTGCTCACGACCGGGCTGCGGCTGCTCGATCTGGGCGTGGCCCTGGAGGCGCACGGCCAGAACCTGCTCGTCGTCCTCGACGGTGCGGGCGCCCCGGTCCGGCTCGTCTACCGCGACCTCGCCGACATCCGGATCAGCCCGGCCCGCCTGGCCCGGCACGGCATCCCGGCCCCCGCGCTCTTCGGCCGCGTCGTCACGGACGACGAGACCGCCTTGCGGCGCAAGCTGTTCGGCTCCCTCGTGGGTGGCGCGCTGGGTGCCACGGCGGGCTCGACGGCCGCGCTGCGCGGAGCGCTGGAGGCGGTCGCCGGTGATCTGCCGCGTACCGCGGACCGCGCCGCCCTGCTGGGCGAGCCGCTGCCCACCAAGGCGCTGACCCTGATGCGGCTCTCCCCGCGCACCTCCGGCGACCTGTGGACACAACTGCCCAATCCGCTCACCGGATCCGGCCCCGGCACCCCCTCGTTTTGAAGCGCGACACCTTTGATCAATAGGATCCGCCGATGATCACAAGACAACGGCTGGCGGCGGGTCTGTGCGCCCTGCTCGCCACCCTGACGGCGGGGGTCGCCTTCCCGGCCGGAGCGGTCGCCGACGAAACGGCCCAGGCCGCCCCCAAGGTCGAACTGGTGCTGGACGTCAGCGGTTCGATGCGGGCCCGGGACATCGACGGCGGCTCGCGGATGGCCGCGGCGAAGCAGGCGTTCAACGAGGTGCTCGACGCGACGCCGGAGGAGGTGCAGCTCGGCATCCGTACGCTCGGCGCCAACTACCGCGGCGACGACCGGAAGACGGGCTGCAAGGACACGGCGCAGCTGTACCCGGTGGGCACGCTGGACCGCACCGAGGCGAAGACGGCTGTCGCGACCCTCACGCCCACCGGCTGGACGCCGATCGGCCCCGCCCTGCTGAAGGCGGCCGACGACCTCGACGGCGGTGACGGCACCCGCCGTATCGTGCTGATCAGCGACGGCGAGGACACCTGCCAGCCGCTCGACCCGTGCGAGGTGGCGCGCGAGATCTCGTCCAAGGGCATAGGCCTGACCATCGACACCCTGGGACTGGTGCCCGACGCGAAGACGCGCGACCAGCTCAGCTGCATCGCGGACGCCACCGGCGGCACCTACACCTCCGTCCAGCACAAGGAGGAACTGGCCGACCGCGTCGGGCAGTTGGTGGACCGGGCCGCCGATCCGGTGGTGACGCCGGTCGCCGTGGAGGGTGCCGCCGAGTGCGCCCAGGCCCCCGCTCTCAAGTCGGGCCTCTACACCGACCGCGAGGAGTTCACCAAGCACCGCTGGTACCGCGTCGAGGTCGAGCCGGGCCAGGAGCTGCGGGCCTCGGTCAGCGTCGCCGCGGACCGCGCGGTCGCCCCTGACTACGGGGTGCTGCTGCGGGCCGTCACGGTGCACGGGCGGGAGATCGTCCGCGGCGAGTCCGCGGGCAACGGCCGTACCGACGTCATCTCGACCGGGCTGCGCTACCCGAAGGCCGAGAGCGACGACGAGGACGCCACCGCCGAGGTCGTGTGCCTGCAGGTGTCGAACTCCTTCGCGGCCGCCGCGGGTGTGAAGACCTCGCCCGGGCTGCCGCTGGAACTGACCGTCGACGTCGTCGACGGGCCCGACCAGGCGGGCGACGTCGCCTCGTTCGGTCTCGGGCGCGGCTGGTGGCTGCTCGGCGCCCTGGTGCTCACCGGCTTCCTCGCGGGTGTGCTGTGGGGCTGGATCTCGCGCTGGCGTGTCGCGGTCTGGAGGACCAACTGATGCGTATCCGACGTGTGCTGACCACGGCACTCTTCCTGCTCGGGGTCGCCGCTCCCGCCGCGCTCGCGGTGGCGGCGGCACCCGCCGTCGCCGACTCCTCGCCCTCGCCGAGCCCGTCGGGCGACGACGGCGCGCCCACCGAGGCGGGTACGTCCTTCCGTACGGCGACGGAGATCGAGCAGGGGCAGCGGGCCACCGCGGGCGCCTCCACCGGCGACTACCTGTACTGGTCCTTCCCCGCGGACGCCGGGCAACGGCCCACCGTGAAGGCGACGGTGAAGCTGCCCGGGTCCGCCGCGCGCAGCGCCGCCGAGACGTGGCAGATCGACGTGTACGACGGGCTGCGGCGCCGGCAGGCCTGCCAGTACGGGGCGCAGACGCGGACGGCGGCGGCCGGCGCGGCCTCCGTGGAGCTGTCCTGCACGCTGCGCACGGTGCGTGCCTGGTCGGAGACCTGGGCCAACGACCCGCTGCCGGGCACCTACTACATCCGGCTCACCGCCACGGGTCTGCCGGCGTCCGGTCTCGGCCTGCCGGTGAACGCCGAGGTCGAGGTGGGCTCCAAGGACATCGGCGGCGCGGCGGCGGTCGACGGTTCGCTCGCCGAGCCGCTGGTGCCGGGCATCGCGACGACGGGCGGGAAGTCCGACGAGGACTCCGACTCGTCGGCGGCCGTGCTGTCCTCGATCGAGCCCGACGACGGCTGGGCCTCGGGCTGGTGGTCGGACCGCTGGGTGTGGACCGCGATCGGCGGTGTTCTCGCGGCGCTCGCCGGCATCGGCGGTTACGCGCTGACCCGGGGCGCGGGGCGGCCGTCGCGGGTGCCGCCGGGCGCCTGACGCACCATCGCAACCGCCTGAGGGGCCCGTCGTACCGCACCGGTACGGCGGGCCCCGTTCGGTCCTGGCGCCGGCCCGGCCTCCCGGCTGTGGCCCGGGGCCGGACCTCACGACCGACACCGAAACCGATGCCGCGGCCCGCGACCGGTGCCGAGGCCTGGCCGCCCCGACCGGTGCCGGGACCCGACCGCCCCCACCCGCGCCAGGGCCCGCCCTCCCCGATCCGCCCCAACGCCAGGCTGCCTCGCCGAACCGTCGGCAGACCGTCCGTCGGCCTGCCCGGCACACTCCCCGAGCCGTCGGCAGAGCCGGCCTCCCCTCATCTCCCGGCCCGCCCGGGTACCGGCCCGCGGTGCGGGCCGGTA
>NZ_BAABKB010000013.1:0-369467 GCF_039543605.1 Streptomyces siamensis
GGCGGCGTGCGATTCCCGGCCATCGGAGAACTCCCCTACCTGCTCACCCTCGCCGGACACGGCTTCTACTGGTTCCGGCTCCGCAAGGACGCCCTCTAGGACCCGGGCGGCGGGGCGGTTTCCCCCGCCCCGCCCTGGGCACGCATCAGTAACACCCCGACTCCGGGGAAAGGACGCGACGCCATGTCGGAAGCCGCAACCCATTCTGCAACGGCCCCCGTCGCACGCCCCGAGCTTCTCGCGTCCCTCGATCCACTGCTGCGGGAGTGGCTGCCGCGGCAGCGCTGGTTCGCGGGCAAGGGGCGTCCGGTGACCGGATTCACGCTGGTCTCGGCGGTGGAACTGCTGCCGCCCGGGGCGAAGGCGGGCCTGCTCCACCTCCTCTTACGGGCACATCAGCCGCTCACTCCGGCGCAGGGGGCCGCCCCGCAGCCGGGCGACTGCTACCAACTGCTCGTCGGTGTGCGGGAGGCGCTGCCGCCACGGCTCGCGCCCGCGCTGATCGGGCATCCGGACGAGGGGCCGCTGGCCGGGCGCACCGTGTACGAGGCGCTGTACGACCCGCGCCCCGCCGGGCTGCTGCTGGAGGCGCTGCGCAGCCGGGCCCGGGTCGGCGAGCTGCGCTTCGAACGGGACATGCGCCAGGAGATCCGCGGGGACCTGGTGCCGCGCCTGATGACGGCGGAGCAGTCCAACTCGTCGATCGTCTACGGAGATACGTTCATTCTCAAGCTGTTGCGCCGGATCGTGCCGGGCACCAATCCCGATCTGGAGCTGCCGCTGGCGCTGTCCCGGGCGGGCTGTGCGCGTGTGCCGGCCCCCGCGGCGTGGATGCTCGCGGACCTGGGCGGGCAGACGTCCGTTCTCGGTGTGCTCCAGCCGTTCGTCCAGGGCGCGTCGGACGGCTGGGAGCTGGCGCTGCGCGAACTGGCCAAGGGCGAGGACTTCGCCGGTGAGGCGCGGGCGCTGGGCCGGGCCACCGCCGAGGTGCACACGGCGCTCGCCCGCACGCTGCCCACGGTGACGCTGGGCCGCGCGCAGATGGAGCTGCTCGTCGACGGCATGGCCGGGCGTCTGGAGGCGGCGGCGCAGGCGGTGCCCGCCCTGCGTCCGTACGCGCCCGGCCTGCTCACCGCGTTCGAGGCGCTGGCCGATCTGGCCGCCGAGGGACACACCTGGACCGCGCAGCGCATCCACGGCGATCTGCACCTGGGGCAGTGTCTGCGCTCCCCCACCGGACAGTGGTCGCTCATCGACTTCGAGGGCGAGCCGTCGAAGCCGCTCGCCGAGCGCCGGATGCCGCAGCCCGTGGCGCGTGACATCGCGGGCATGCTCCGTTCGTTCGACTACGCCGCCCACTCGGTCCCCGGCGCCCCGGGCGACGCCGACGCGCCCGCCCCTCTGATACCCGGCTGGGTCGACGCCTGCCGCGCCGCGTACTGCACCGGCTACGCGGAGGCCGCCGGCGTCGACCCGCGCACCGACCCCGTCCTGCTGCGGGCGTACGAGACGGAGAAGGCGGTCTACGAAGTGCTGTACGAGGCCCGGCACCGGCCCGACTGGCTGCCGGTGCCGATGGCGGCGGTACGCCGGCTGGCCGCGTCGCCCTGAACCCCGATCCCCTGGTCCCTTCGATTCACCTGGTCCCGCGATGTCACCCGATCCTGCCGAGGAGGCCCTGCCCGTGACGCCCCGCCCTCCGTCCGACGACAGTCCGAAGAAGACCGGCGCGAAGAAGTCCGGCACGAAGAAGTCGGCTGCCGCCAAGAAGACGGCGGCCGGCCCGGCGGCGGCCGGGAAGACCCCCAAGGCTTCGGGGACGGCGAAGGGCGCGGCGGGGGCTGCCGAGCCGGCCGCGGCCAAGGACGCGAACGGGAAGACCGCGGCCGAGAAGGGCACGGCCGGGAAGTCCCCGGCCCGGGCGGCGGCCGGGAAGCCCGCCGCGGGCAAGGCGCCGAAGACCGCGAAGACGCGGAAGTCCACGAGTTCCGCGAAGGTCCCCAGGCAGCTTCCCCGCCCGGAGGGGACCGCGGACCCGTCACCGGTCCCGGAGCAGGCCCGCATCCCGGAGCAGGCGCCGGGACCCGTGGCCGACCCCGCGCCCTGCTTCCCGGGCGTCGGCCCCGGTGACCGGGAACGGCTGCTCGACGGCACCCACCACGATCCGCACGGCGTGCTCGGAGCCCATCCGGTGCCGGACGGCGTGGCCTTCCGCGTCTTCCGTCCGTACGCGCTCGGGGTCACCGTCGTGACGGATCAGCTGCGCGCCGAACTGCACGACGACGGGGACGGTTTCTTCTCGGGACTGCTGCCGCTGCGTGAGGTCCCCGCGTCGTACCGGCTGCTCGTGGCGTACGAGGAGACGGTCCAGGAGACCGAGGACGCGTACCGCTTCCTGCCCGCGCTGGGCGAACTCGACCTGCACCTGATCGGCGAGGGCCGGCACGAGGAGCTGTGGCGGGCCCTCGGCGCGCAGCCGATGGTCCACCAGGGCGTGACCGGCACCCGGTTCACCGTGTGGGCACCCAACGCACGCGGTGTGCGTCTCGCCGCCGGCTTCAACTTCTGGGACGGCACGGGTCATCCGATGCGATCGCTCGGCTCCTCCGGGGTGTGGGAGCTGTTCGTGCCCGCGATCGGCGAGGGCGAGCTCTACAAGTTCGAGATCACCCGCCCGGACGGGACGCGCACGCTGCGGGCGGACCCGATGGCCCGGCGCACCGAGACCCCGCCCCGCACCTCGTCGATCGTCCACGCCTCCCACCACGAGTGGCGGGACGCGGAGTGGATGTCGCGCAGGGGGCTGCGGGCTACGCACGAGGCGCCGTTCTCCGTGTACGAGGTGCACCTGCCGTCCTGGCGCCCCGGTCTCACCTACCGCCAGCTCGCCGACCAGCTCCCCGCCTACGTGTCGGACCTGGGCTTCACGCATGTGGAACTGATGCCGGTGGCGGAGCATCCCTTCGGCGGATCGTGGGGCTATCAGGTGACCGGCTTCTACGCCCCCACCGCACGGCTGGGCACCCCCGACGACTTCAAGTACCTCGTCGACGCCCTGCACCGGGCCGGCATCGGCGTGCTGATGGACTGGGTGCCCGCACACTTCCCCCGCGACGACTGGGCCCTCGCCGAATTCGACGGGCGTCCGCTGTACGAGCACGCCGACCCGCTGCGTGCCGCCCACCCGGACTGGGGCACCCTCGAGTTCGACTACGGACGGCACGAGGTCCGCAACTTCCTCGTCGCCAACGCCGTGTACTGGTGCGAGGAGTTCCACATCGACGGCCTGCGCGTCGACGCGGTCGCCTCCATGCTCTACCTCGACTACTCCCGCGAACCCGGGCAGTGGGTCCCCAACGAGCACGGCGGACGCGAGAACCTGGACGCGGTCGCCTTCCTCCAGGAGATGAACGCCACCGTCTACCGCCGCAACCCCGGCGTCGTCACCATCGCCGAGGAGTCCACGGCCTGGGACGGTGTCACCCGTGCCACCCACCACAACGGTCCGGGCGGATTCGGCGGGCTGGGCTTCGGGCTGAAGTGGAACATGGGCTGGATGCACGACTCGCTGGGCTACGTGGCCCACGATCCGGTGCACCGCAGGTACCACCACGACGAGATGACCTTCTCGATGGTGTACGCCTACAGCGAGAACTACGTCCTGCCCATCTCGCACGACGAGGTCGTCCACGGCAAGGGCTCACTGGTCTCCAAGATGCCCGGGGACTGGTGGCAGCAGCGTGCCACGACCCGCGCCTACCTCGGCTTCATGTGGGCCCACCCCGGCAAGCAACTCCTGTTCATGGGACAGGAGTTCGCCCAGGGTGCCGAATGGTCCGAGGCGCACGGCCCCGACTGGTGGCTCCTCGACCCCGCCTACCCCGCCGAACCCGACCATCGCGGTGTCCGCGACCTCGTCCGCGATCTGAACGCGGTCTATCACCGCGAGCCCGCGCTGTGGCAGCGCGACACCGAACCCTCCGGGTTCAGCTGGATCGCCGGTGACGCCGCCGAGGACAATGTGCTCGCCTTCCTGCGGTACGACGCCGACGGCACCCCGCTGCTCGCCGTCTCGCACTTCTCCCCCGTCGTGCGGCACGGCTACCGCATCGGCGTCCCCGAGGACATCCCCGCCTGGCACGAAGTCCTCAACACCGACGCCGGCCGCTACGGCGGCAGCGATGTCCTGAACCCCGATCCCGTCAAACCCGAACCCCACCCGGCGCACGGCCGCCCGGCCGGCATCCGGCTGACCCTGCCCCCGCTCGCCACGATCTGGCTCCGGCCCGCGTAGCCGGATCGAGCGCCGGACGGCCTGGTTCAGGGCGTCCGGCGCTCGACGACGCGGCCGCTCAGGCCGGTTCGGGTGCGCTCAGGGACCGGGGCAGCGTCCCCGTGTGGAGCACGCCCAGCGACTGGGTGGCGCGGGTCAGCGCGACGTACAGGTCGCTCGTGCCGTACGACGCCGGGTCGACGACGAGCACGGAGTCGAACTCCAGCCCCTTGGCCTGGCGCGGATCGAGCAGCACCACGTCCCGTGTCAGGTCGGGCTCGGCCCCCGCGGTGACCCCGTCCAGCCGCTCGGCCAGCGCGCCGTGCAACGGGCGCGGCGCGATCACCGCGAGCCGCCCCTCGGCCGGGGTCAGTTCGGCCACCGCCTTGGACACGGCTCCGGGCAGATCGGCGCCGGCGTCCCGCACCCAGGGCCGTTCCCCGGTCGACCGCACGGACCGCGGCGGCTCGAAGCCGGGCTGCTCGGCCCGGACCACGGCCGCGGCGAGTTCCATGATCTCCGACGGGGTCCGGTAGTTGACGGCGAGCCGTGTGTGCTCCCAGCGGTCCTCCACGTAGGGGGCCAGGATCTCCTCCCAGGAGCCCACCCCGGCCGACTCCGCGGTCTGTGCCGGGTCGCCGACGAGGGTCATCGACCGGGTGGGGTTGCGGCGCATCAGCAACCGCCAGGCCATCGGGCTCAGTTCCTGCGCCTCGTCGACGATGATGTGGCCGAAGGCCCAGGTCCGGTCGGCGGCGGCCCGCTCGGCGGCGCTGCGGTGGTCGTCCTCCTCGTGTCGTTCCGCCATCCGTTCGGCGTCGATGATGTCGTGCGCGGAGAGGATCTCGGAGTCCTCCTCGTCCTTGTCCTCGAACTCGTACGTCCGCGAGGCGTACGACACGTCGAGCACGCCCTGCGCGTAGGCGACCTGGGTGCGGCGCTCCTGGTCGGCGAGGGCGCGGGCGACACGGTCGTCCTCGCCGAGCAGTTCGGCGGCCTCGTCGAGGAGGGGGACGTCCGCGGTGGTCCATTCCCGGGTGACGGGGCGGCGGACGGCGGCGGCGTCCCGTTCGCCGAGGTGGGTCTCGGGTGCGGCGAGGAAGTCCGCGACGACGCGCTGCGGTGTCAGCCGCGGCCACAACTGGTCGACCGCGGACCAGACCTCGGGGTTCTCGGCCAGCTCGTCGCGGATCTGCGTGATGTCGCTGGGGTCGAGGAGGTTGGACCCGTCGAACGGGTCCGTGCCGATGCGTTCGGCGAGCATGTCGGTGAGGGTGTTGAGGATGTGTCCCTCGAAGTGCTCGCGCGCCACGTTGTGCGGCAGCCCTGCCTCGCGGGTGCGTTCGCGGGCGACCTGCACGAGGCCCGCGTCGAGCATCAGGACGTCCCGGTCGTGCTCGATCGCGATGACCGGATCGGGCAGCGCCTGACGGTCGCGGACGACCGCGGCGAGGACGTCGGCCATGTCGGCGCGGCCCTTCACGGCGGCGGCCTCGGGGGTGTCGCCGGCCGTGGCGTGCACACCGGGGAACAGTTCGCCGACGGTCGCGAGCAGGACGCCCGTCTCGCCGAGCGCGGGCAGCACCTCGCCGATGTAGCCGAGGAAGGCCGGGTTGGGGCCGACGATGAGGACCGCGCGCTTGGCCAGCAGTTCGCGGTGCTCGTAGAGCAGGTAGGCGGCGCGGTGCAGGGCCACGGCGGTCTTGCCGGTGCCGGGCCCGCCCTCGACGACGAGCACACCCCGGTGCGGCGCGCGGATGATCCGGTCCTGCTCGGCCTGGATGGTCTGCACGATGTCGCTCATGCGGCCGGTACGGGCCGCGTTGAGCGCGGCGAGCAGTACGGCGTCGCCGGTGGGGTCCTCGTGTCCGGTGCGTTCCCGGTCGCCCAGGTCGAGGATCTCGTCGTGCAGGTCGGTGACGCGCCGCCCCTCGGTCGTGATGTGCCGGCGGCGGCGCAGGCCCATGGGGGTGTGGCCGGTGGCCAGGTAGAAGGGGCGGGCGACGGGGGCCCGCCAGTCGATGAGGATCGGTGTGTGCTCGGTGTCGTCGGCGCGGATGCCGATGCGGCCGATGTGGTGGCTGACCCCTGACGGGGGCTCCCCCTGCCCGGACGAGGAGGAGGGGTCGGGGGCGAGGTCGATGCGGCCGAAGCAGAGCGATCCGTCGACGGCGTTCAGCGCGGCGAGCAGGCCGGAGCGCTCGGCGACCAGCACGTCCCGTTCGAGCCGGGCCTGCATGGGCGTGTTGCCCTGGGCGAGGGCGTCCTCGACGGACGCCTCGGTGACCCCGCGCAGGGCGTCCACGCGCGCGTACAGCCCGTCGATGAATTCCTGCTCTCTCCGCAATTCATCGTCGGGAAATTCTGTGTGTGAGCCCCTGTTTGACAATTCCGCTCCCGCCCGGATATACTGTGGCCAGTGAACTTCTCCGCGACCCAATTCTCTTGAAGTCGCGAACCATCGAATATACGCAAAGAAATCCCCCGAGCGCAATCGCCAGGGGGATTTCTCGTATATCGGCCCGGACGCGGGCTCGTTCGCCGGGTGTGGTCAGAGCACGTCGGCGAGCTCTTCCAGCAGCCGTCGCTTGGGCCGGGCGCCCACCATCGACTTCACCGGCTCCCCATCGCGGAACACCATGAGCGTGGGCGTCGAGAGCACGCCGTACGCGATGGTCGTCCCGGGGTTCCTGTCCACGTCCAGCTGGACGATCTTGATCCGGTCGCCCTCCTCGAAGGCGATGTCCCCGAGCACCGGGGCGAGCTGCCTGCACGGCCCGCACCAGTCGGCCGTGAACTGCACGAGCACGGGCAGGTCCGCCCCGATCACCTCCGCCTCGAAGTCCGCGTCCGTCACCTCGGCCACACCCGCCGCCTTGATCACCACGTCTGCCCTCCCAGTTCGCATTCCGGTTCCGGGCCGCCCGGAACCCGCGACTCGGCCGCCAGCTCGTCGCGCGCCTGCTCCGCCCGCACCAGCTGCCCGGCGACCTGCGCGCGCACCGACCGCAGCTCATCGATCAGCGTGTCGAGCTCACCGAGCTTGCGGCGGTAGACCGCGAGCGACGCGGGACACGAGTCGCCCTCGGGATGCCCGGCCCGCAGACACTCCACGAAGGGGCGCGTCTCCTCCAGGTCGAACCCGAAGTCCTGCAGCGTCCTGATCTGCCGCAGCAGCCGCAGGTCGTGCTCGTCGTAGGTGCGGTACCCGTTCTCGCCGCGCCGCGCGGGCAGCAGCCCCCGCGACTCGTAGTAGCGCAGGGTCCGGGTGGTCGTCCCGGCGCGTGCCGCCAGCTCGCCGATTCGCATGCCTGCGACGGTAGTCCTTGACGCCGACGTCAAGGCAAACCCTCCGGGCGCCGGGCCGGCCGTCCGGTGCCGGCCCGGCCGCCGCGGGGTTCAGGCCGGCGGCAGCAGCGGCTTCCGCTCCACCGGGGAGGACAGCACGATCGACGTCGTCGTACGCCCCAGCGCGGAGGTCTGCTCCAGGATCTCCTCCAGGTGGATGGTGTCCTCGACGGCCACCTTGAGGATCCAGCAGTCCTCGCCGACGACGTGGTGGACCTCCACGACCTCGGGTCGCTCCAGCAGCTCCAGCGTCCTCGGGTGCTTGAGGGTGTAGCCGCCGTGCGGATTGACCCGGATGAAGGCCTGGATGCCGTAGCCGAGGCGGGGCGGCGAGACATGGGCGCCGTAGCCGGTGATGGCGCCGGCCGACTCCAGGCGGCGTACGCGTTCGGCGACGGCCGCCGGGCTCAGCCGGACGCGGCGGCCGAGCTCGCTGAGCTTGATCCGGCCGTCGCTCTGGAGCTGCTCCAGGATCTGCCGGTCGAGCGCGTCGAAGGCCACCGACGTTTCGTCGGCGGCTGCGCGCAGATGCCGTGGTTCCTTCTGTGCCGCGGCCTGATCTCCCATGACTCCCCCTTCAGACCTCCTGCGTACGACGGGAGAATTATCACCACAAGGACCGGCGCGCCGAAGGCTTCGAAGCACGCCGGGTTCCACGGAATACGAAACGGATCGGGGGCGTTCGTCATGCGCGAGATATGCGTCATCGGCGGAAACCGGTATTTCGGAAAGCGTCTGATAGCCCGGCTGCTGGCCGCGGGAGACCGGGTCACCGTGATCAACCGGGGGTCGTCGGCACCGCCCGCGGGGGCAATTCATCTCGTCGCGGACCGCAATGACGAGAAGTCCCTGGAGAACGCGCTGGGTTCGCGGACGTTCGACGTCGTGATCGACCAGGTCTGCTACACGCCGCGGCAGGCCCGGATCGCGCGGCGCGTCTTCGCGGACCGCACCCGGCGCTATGTGATGACGTCGACCGTGGAGGTCTACGAGTACGAGGACTCGGCGGACCTCGTGGGCGAGGACGCCGTGGATCCCCGTACCGTCGCCGTCGACCTCACGCTGCCCTGGGACGACCCGGAGTTCCTGGAGACGCACTACGGCGAGGGCAAGCGGCAGGCCGAGGCGGTCCTCGCGGCCGGTCCGGCCTTCCCGTACGTGGCTGTCCGCGTCGCCCATGTGCTGGGCGGCGACGACGACTTCACCGGGCGCCTCGACCACTACGCGGACCGCATCCGCACGGGCGATCCGATCGCCGTGCCCGCCGTGAACCGCCCGGCCACCTACGTCCATGTCGAGGAGATCGCGGACTTCCTCGTCTGGGCGGCGGGCCAGGACTTCACCGGCCCGGTGAACGCCGCCTCCCACGGGGTGCTCACCACCGAGGAGCTGTGCGCGGCGGTGGCGGTCCACGTCCCCGGGGGCAGGACCGTCTTCCGCGGCGTCGAGGTCGGGGAGGTCTCCCCGTTCTCGTTCGCCCGCTCCTACGGCATGGACAACTCCCGGGCCACGAAGCTCGGTTTCACCTTCGGCGGGACGGACGAGTGGCTGCCGCGCGCGGTCGCCGAGACACTCGGAAAGGAGAACGGCTGACATGCGCCAGCGCACTCTGGGAGAGGTGAGCGTCGGCGCGATCGGGCTCGGCGCGATGCCCCTGTCCATCGAGGGCCGCCCGGACGAGGCGCGGGCCCTGGCCACGGTGCACGCCGCTCTGGACGCGGGGGTGACCCTGCTCGACACGGCCGACTCCTACCACCTGCCGGGCGCCGAACCCGGCCACAACGAGCAGCTGGTGGCCCGCGCGCTGGCGACGTACGGCGGCGACACGGGCGACGTGCTGGTGACCACGAAGGGCGGCCGCGGCAGACCCGCCGACGGCAGCTGGACGGTGACGGGCTCGCCGCGCCATCTGAAGTCGGCCGCGCGGGCCTCGCTGAAGCGGCTCGGAGTGGACGCCATCGGCCTCTACCAGCTGCACAAGCCCGACCCGTCCGTGCCGTTCGAGGAGTCCGTCGGCGCCCTGCGCGAACTCCTCGACGAGGGCACGGTCCGGCTGGCCGGCGTCTCCAACACCACCACCGCCCAGATCCGCGCCGCCCACGCGATCCTCGGCGACCGGCTGGTCTCGGTGCAGAACCAGTACTCGCCCGCGGTCCGGGACAGTGAGGACGCGCTGCGGCTCTGCGCGGAGCTGGGCATCGCCTTCCTGCCGTGGAGCCCGCTGGGCGGGATCTCGCGCAGTTCCCTGGACGGCCCGTCCGGGGCGCGGCCCGCGTCGGGTGCCGCACCGGGGACCGGGCCGGAGTCCGGCCCCTTCGGGGCCTTCCACGCGGTGGCCCGCGAGCGCGGGGTCAGCCCCCAGCAGGTCTGCCTGGCCTGGTTGCTGGCGCGGTCGCCGGCCGTGATCCCGATCCCGGGCGCAAGCCGCCCCGAGACCATCCGGGACTCGGCCGCGGCGGCCGACCTGGTCCTGACCCCGCAGGAGCTGGTCCGCCTCGACGCCACGACGGGCCGGTAGGGGACGCCGGGGCGCGTCGCCCTGCCGGTCACCCCCGGACGACCTTCCCGGGGCCGCTACGAGTGGGCGGGTTCGAGGCCCGCCGACTCCTCCACCTCCAGCAGCGAGGCGCTGTGCCGCTCCGCCTCGAACGCCCGGTGGCCGCCGCGCAGTCCGAACAGCCGCTTGGCCAGGGCGATGTAGAGCACCGCGAGGATGTTGAGGACCAGTGTGGCGATCTTCAACCAGCTGACGTGCTCGGTGAGTTCGTAGATCTCCAGCGGGAGGAAGGCGGCGGTGGCGACGACCGTGAGGTATTCCGCCCAGCGCTTGGCGTACCAGAGGCCGACCGCCTCGACGAGCTCGATCGCGGCGTACACCAGGAGCAGCACGGCCACCAGCACCAGGGTGGAGTGCCGGTAGCCGAAGGTCTTCTGGACGGTGCCGACCACGGGTGAGTGGTCGAGGTCGTAGTGGAAGTGCCGGAAGACCGGACGGAAGACGTCGAGGTACTCGTCGAAGAGCCTGCGCACCGCGTCCTGGCTGTTGCTGAACTTCCACACGGCCGCCGCGACCAGCACGATGAACACCCCGCGCACGGCCCGCTCGACGGCGAGGAAGCGCAGGATGAACAGGTCGCGCAGGACCTTGCCGCGCGGTACGAGCGGGGCCTCGTCGGCGGGCCCGGAGCCGTGCGGGTCGCCGAGCGCGAAGTCGCCGCAGCGCAGACAGCGCCAGGCCTCGCCGAGACCCGTCTCGGCGCGCAGCCGCTCGCGCAGGGCCCGCTCGTCGGGGGCGTACGTGACGTGACCGCGCCGGGCGCAGGTGCGCCGGTCCCAGTCGATCTTCATGCTCCGTGTCCTTTGCCGAACGTGCCGTGCCGTGCCGGTCCGACCGGCACGGCACGGTGATGCATGTCCTACGAGACGGCGGCCCTCAGGGTCACGGTTCCGAACGGATGTTCAAGAAAGGGTCAGTGACGGGCTCCGCTCGCGGGCTCGGGAGCGTCCTTCTCCTCGGCCGCACCGTCGGGCGCGTCCTGCGCGGCATCGCCATCGGTCTCGGGCTCGGCCTCGGTCTCGGCTCCGGCTCCAACGCCGGCTCCGGCCTCGGCTTCGACTTCGGCTTCGGCTTCGGCTTCGGCTTCGGAACCCTCGGCCCCCGTACGCGCCTTCCGGGGCAGGAGGAAAGCGACGAGCACCGTGCCCACGCCCAGGATCACCGCTCCGACGAGGCTGGTGTGTGCCACCGCGTCCGAGAAGGACGAGCCCACCGCGTCCGCCATCTGCCGTGCGCCCACGGCGAGTTGATCGGCCTGGGCCTTCAGCTGCGCGGCCTGCTCGGGACTGCCCGCGTGGGCGGCCTGTTCACCGGCCTGGCGGGCCTTGTCCCCGATGCCCTGGGCGACGGCGTATCCGGCGCCGACCGAATCCTGCGCGGTGGACAGGGCGTTCGCCGGGAGCTTGCTGCCCGCCGTCGCGTCCGACAGGTGCGAGGAGTACGCACTCGACAGGACCGAGCCGAGGATGGCGATGCCGAGCGAGCCGCCGAGTTCCAGCGAGGTGTCGTTGACCGCGCCGCCGACGCCCAGCTCGGACTCGGGGAACGCGCCCATGATGGCGTCCGTGCAGGGCGACAGGGCGAGCCCGATCGCGAGTCCCAGGACCACGAGGGGCACGACGAGATCGCCGTACGACGATGCCGCGTCGACCCGGGTGAGCAGGGCGAGCGCCGCGGTGCCGCCGACCATGCCCGCGGTGACCGTGACCTTCATGCCGACGCGCGGGGTGAGGTAGCCGGTGAGCGCCGAGCCGACGAAGACGGCTCCGGCGAGCGGCAGCATGCGTACCCCGGTGTCCAGCGCGTCGTAGCCGAGGACGAACTGGAGGTGCTGGGTGAGGTAGTAGAAGGCGCCGAAGACGGCCAGGAAGAAGAGCGCGACGGCGAGGTTCGAGCCCGCGAAGCCACGACGGGCGAAACGGCGCACGTCGACCACCGGACGCGGGTGGCGCAGTTCCCACACCACGAACAGCGCGAGGCCGACGCCCGCGACGACCGCGGCGGTGACGGCGTTGACGCCCCAGCCGAAGTGCGGACCCTCGATGATCATGTAGACCAGCGAGCCGATCCAGACCACCGACAGCAGGCCGCCCACGTAGTCGATGCGATGCCGGTGCGCCGCCCTGGACGGCGGTACGAGGACGAGGGCGCCGACGATCGCGACCGCGGCGATCGGCACGTTGATGAGGAACGTGGACGACCAGCCGTGGTGCTCCAGAAGCGCCCCGGCGACCAGCGGGCCCGCCGCGATGGCGAGTCCGGCGGTGGCGGTCCACAGGGTGATCGCCTTGGCCCGCTCCGC
This sequence comes from Streptomyces siamensis, assembly GCF_039543605.1. Lineage (NCBI taxonomy): Bacteria > Bacillati > Actinomycetota > Actinomycetes > Kitasatosporales > Streptomycetaceae > Streptomyces > Streptomyces siamensis. The sequence continues at coordinate 12,481 of NZ_BAABKB010000013.1, forward strand.
GCGAGGGAAGGTCGCGGCGAGCAGGGAGAGGGTCGCGGGCATGATCAGCGCGGCTCCGACGCCCATCACGGCGCGGGTCGCGATCACCCCGGTGGAGTCGTCCACGAGCGACCCGGCGACGGCTCCGCCGCCGAAGACGACGAGCCCGAGGACGAGGGCGCCGCGACGGCTGTACTTGTCGCCGATCGCGCCGAGCAGCAGCATCAGCGCGGCGTACGGGACGGTGTAGCCGTCGATCACCCATTGCAGATCGGCGCTGGACAGGCCCAGGTCCTGGGTCATGTCGGGTGCCGCGACCGTGAGGGCGGTGTTCGCCATCACGATGATCAGCAGGCTCAGGCAGAGCACCAGCAGCGCCCACCAGCGCCGGGCGTAGGGACGCTCCATCCTCTCGACGGGTTCGTTCATGACGAGACGCATGGGCACGGGTCGCCCTTTCCTCGGTCGACGCGCACGGCGGTCGGCCGGCGCGGACGCGTGTACAGCGAGATCTACTTGCACAGCACTGTGCATTTGCTCAACGATGTGCAATGTACGGCGTTGCACAGGACTGTGCAAATCAAGGAGGTGGAGGCCTTGTGCCCGAGGACAGGAGGTCGGCGCACGACGGACGGGAGGCGGCGAAGGGCAGGCAGAATGGCAGTCATGACCACGGGTAACCTCAGCCGCGCGGACGTCAACCGCCGCCGCATCCTCGACGTCGCCCTCGCCGAGCTGCTGCGCGACCCCGACGCGTCCATGGACCAGATCGCACGGGCCGCGGGCGTCGTACGGCGCACGGTGTACGGGCACTTCCAGAACCGTGAGGCCCTGATCAGCGACCTCGTCGACGAGGCGGTGGACTCGGTGGCGGCGGCGCACGCGGCCGGCCGCGAAGGCGTCACCGACCCGGCCGAGTCGCTCGTCCGCTCCACGCTCGCCGTCTGGGAGATCGCCGACCGCTACCGGCTGCTCGTCGCCCTCGCCCAGCGCAGCGTCACCATGCAGGGCATCCGGGACCGCCTCACCCCCGTCCGCGAATCCTGCGCGGACATCCTGCGACGAGGCCTGGACCAAGGTGTCTTCGAGTCGCCGCTGCCGCCGTACGCACTGGCCTACGTGCACGAACAGACACTGTTCGCCCTGATGGAGGCGGTGAACGACGGACTGCTGCCCACGCAGGAGGCGGGCCGCTCCGCCGCGGTCACCATCCTGACCACGGCCGGCGTGCCCGCCTCGCGCGCCACCGAGCTGGTGGCCGAACTGAGCGCCTGACACACCGAGCGGCCGGGACCACGGGGGAAGAACCCGGCCGCTCGGCGACCTCGGGGGCGCACCCGATCGGACGGACGCCCCCGTCGGCAGGGCGCGCCTCGTTCAGGAAGGCACGCCCTGTTCACGGAAGTCCTACGCCTTCGCCAGCTCCTTCTCGCCGCCCTGCTCGGGCAGCTCGCTCCGGCCGGCACTGTCGTCGTCCAGCAACGTCCGCTCGTCGAAGGGCAGTTCACCGGCGAGGACACGGGTGACGCGGTCCTTGTCGACCTCACCCGTCCAGGTGCCGATGAGCAGCGTCGCCACCGCGTTGCCCGCGAAGTTGGTGACGGCGCGGGCCTCGCTCATGAAGCGGTCGATACCGATGATCAGACCGACACCGTCCACCAGGGCGGGCTTGTGCGACTGGAGACCGCTGGCCAGGACGGCGATACCGGAGCCCGAGACACCGGCCGCGCCCTTGGAGGCGACCATCATGAAGAGCAGCAACCCGATCTGCTGGCCGATGCTCATCGACTGGTCCATCGCGTCGGCGATGAACAGCGAGGCCATGGTCAGGTAGATCATCGTGCCGTCGAGGTTGAAGGAGTAGCCGGTCGGCACGGTGATGCCGACGACGGGGCGGCTGACGCCCAGGTGCTCCATCTTCGCGATGAGCCGCGGCAGCGCGGACTCGGACGACGACGTGGACACGATCAGCAGGAACTCACGGCCCAGGTACTTCAGCAGCTGGAAGAGGCTGACCCTGGCCACCAGCTTCGTCAGCGTGCCGAGCACGATCACGACGAAGAGGAAGCAGGTGATGTAGAAGCCGAACATGATGGTGGCCAGCGCCTTGAGCGCGTCCATGCCGGTCTCGCCGATGACCGCGGCCATCGCGCCGAAGGCACCGACGGGCGCCGCCCACATGATCATGCCGAGGACGCGGAAGACCAGCTTCTGGATGTGCTCGACGCCCCGCAGCACCGGCTCGCCCTGGCGCCCCATGGCCTGCAGGGCGAAGCCGACGAGCAGCGCGACGAGCAGCGTCTGGAGCACCTGACCCTCGGTGAAGGCCGACACGAACGTGGTCGGAATGATCCCGAGCAGGAAGTCGACCGGCCCCTCGGCCGCGGCCTCGGCCTGGGTGTGCCCGACGCCCTTCACGGCCTCGGTCAGGTGCATCCCGCTGCCCGGGTGGACGATGTTGCCCACGACCAGGCCGATGGCCAGCGCCACGAAGGACATGGCGATGAAGTAGCCGAGCGCGAGCCCGCCGACCTTGCCGACCCTGGCGGCCTTCCGTACCGAGCCGACGCCGAGCACGATCGTGCAGAAGATGATCGGCGAGATCATCATCTTGATCAGGTTGACGAAGCCCGTGCCGAGCGGCTTGAGCTCCACGGCGAAGTCCGGCGCGGCGAACCCGACGGCGATGCCGAGGCCCACCGCGGCGATCACGGCGATGTAGAGGTAGTGCGTACGGTCCCGCTTCACAGCGGGTGCGTCAGGTGCCGTTGGGGATGTACTGGCCACGGCTGCCCTCCTTGACGACGTCGTCGGCATCATCCGGCGTGCGGCTCACGTCCGGCGGAACCCGGCGTGCGGCTCACGTCCGGGGAATCCGGGAGGCGTGGACTCCCGGGCGATGCGGTGACTATCTCCCGGCCTGTGAGGGCGGTCACCCTTGCGTACATTTAGTTCACGCTTATAAGGCGAGGCAGACTGACGGCATGCGTTTCCTCCGCGCCCCGCGCCCCCGCAGCCTGGCGGGGCAGCTCTTCGCGATGCAGGCCGTGCTGATCGCGGTGCTCGTCGCCGGGTACGCGCTGTTCACCTATGTCAGCGACCGCAGCCAGGCCGAGGAGTCGGCGGGCCGGCAGGCCATGGGCGTGGCGCGCTCCGTGGCGGACGCGCCCTCGGTGCACGCGGCGATCCGCACGGAGGACCCCTCGAAGGACCTCCAGCCGTACGCGCTGCGGGTGCAGCGGCACACCGGCGTCGACTTCGTCACGATCATGGACCCGCGGGGCATCCGCTGGACCCATCCCGACGAGAACCGGATAGGCCAGCACTTCCTCGGCCACACGGGTCCCGCGTTGGCGGGCCGGTCGTTCACCGAGACCTACACCGGTACGCTCGGCCCGTCCGTCCGCGCCGTCACCCCGATCCGGGACGACGGCCGCATCGTGGGGCTCGTCAGCGCCGGCATCAAGGTCGAGGCGATCACCAAGCGGGTGCAGGACCAGGTCACCGCCCTCGTCGGGGTCGCGGCGGGCGCCCTGGCGCTCGGCGGCATCGGCACGTACGTCATCAACGCCCGGCTGCGCCGCTCCACCCACGGCATGAACGCCGCCGAGCTGAGCCGCATGCACGACTACCACCAGGCCGCGCTGCACGCCGTGCGCGAGGGACTGCTGATGCTGGACGGGCAGTTCCGGGTGGCGCTGATGAACGACGGCGGGCGGGAGCTGCTCGGGGTGGGTGACGACGCGGTCGGCCGTTCGGTGGCGGACCTCGGGCTGCCCGCCCCGCTGACCGGCGCGCTGCTGTCCGCGCAGCCGCGCGTCGACGAGGTGCACCTGACCGCGTCGCGCGTGCTGGTCGTCAACACGTCCCCGGTCTCCGGTGGTGAACGCCGTGGCACGGTGGTCACCCTGCGCGACGTGACCGAGCTCCAGGCCCTGACGGGTGAACTGGATTCGGAGCGTGGCTTCACCCAGGCTCTGCGGTCCCAGGCGCACGAGGCCGCGAACCGCCTGCACACCGTGGTGTCGCTGATCGAGCTGGGCCGTGCCGATGAGGCCGTCGACTTCGCCACGGCGGAGCTGGAGCTGGCGCAGGCGCTGACCGACCAGGTGGTGGCGGCGGTCAGTGAGCCGGTCCTCGCGGCGCTGCTGCTCGGCAAGGCGGCGCAGGCGAACGAGCGGGGTGTGGAGCTGGTGGTGTCGGACGACAGCGCCATCGACGACGGTCTCCTCCCGGATTCCCTGCCCTCCCGGGACCTGGTCACCGTCCTGGGCAATCTGATCGACAACGCGGTGGACGCGGCGCAGGGGACGACCGGCGCCCGGGTCACGGTGACGGCGTTCACCGACGAGTCCGTGCTGGTGATGCGGGTCGCCGACACCGGTGCCGGGGTGGATCCGGCGCACACCGAACAGCTCTTCCAGCGCGGCTGGACCACGAAGCCGGCCGGGCCGGGCGGACGCGGTCTGGGTCTGGCGCTCGTACGGCAGACCGTGGAGCGTCACGCGGGCAGGCTGACGGTGTGCGAGGCGGCCGGGGGCGGGGCGGAGTTCGAGGTGCGGTTGCCGTTGCCCGCGGTGCCGCCGGCCGAGCGGTCCACGATGTCCACCGTGCCCGGGCCCGCGCGGCCCGTGGCCGTCGAGCCCGCTCTGCCCGGAGGCGACGCATGACCGACCCGATCCGCGTGCTCGTCGTCGAGGACGACCCGGTCGCCGCCGACGCGCACGTCATGTACGTCGGGCGGGTGCCCGGGTTCACCGCGGTCGGCAAGGCCCACACGGGCGCGGAGGCCCGTCGCGCGCTGGAGCGGACTCCGGTGGACCTGCTCCTGCTGGATCTGCATCTGCCGGACGTGCACGGGCTGCAACTGGCCCGCTCGCTGCGCGCCGCCGGCCACCACGCGGACGTGATAGCGGTGACGTCCGCCAGGGACCTGGCCGTCGTGCGCGAGGGGGTGTCGCTCGGTGTGGTGCAGTACGTGCTGAAGCCGTTCACCTTCGCCACCCTGCGCGACCGGCTGGTCCGTTACGCGGAGTTCCACGCGGCGGCCGGCGAGGCGAGCGGCCAGGACGAGGTGGACCGCGCCCTGGCCACCCTGCGCGCTCCCGGTCCGGCCGCGCTTCCCAAGGGGTTGAGCGCCCCGACCCTGGAGCGTGTCTCCGTGGTCCTCCGGGACTGCGCCGACGGTCTGACGGCGGCCGGGGTCGCCGAGGCCGTCGGGATCTCACGGATCACGGCCCGGCGCTATCTGGAGCACCTGGTCGAGGCCGGGCGGGCGGCACGTGCTCCGCAGTACGGTCAGGTGGGGCGGCCGGAGCTGCAGTACCGCTGGGTCAAGGGCTGACCGGGCGGCGGGTTCAGCCGTTGGGGAGGATGACGGCTCGGCCGTTGACCTTGCCCGCGTGCAGGCGCTCGTAGGCGAGGGGGGCCTCGTCGAGGGAGTACGTCTCGGTGTGGACGGAGACGGCACCGGCACGCGCGAGGTCGAGGACCTCGATCAGTTCGCCGCGGGAACCCCAGTAGGGCGCGCTGACGGACACCTCGAAGGGCAGGGCCCCGAAACCGACGGGCAGGGCGCCGCCGCCGATGCCCACGATGCTGATGTCGCCCTCGACGGCGGCGACGGCCCCGGCGGTCCGTACGGTCGGCTCCGCGCCGACGAAGTCGAAGACCGCCTGGGCTCCGACGCCTGCGGTCAGTTCCCGGACCTTCGCCGCCGCGTCGGCGTCGGACAGGACGGTTTCATGGGCGCCGACCTGCCGTGCGAGGGCGAGCTTGTCCTCGCTGACGTCGAGGGCGATCACGCGGGCCGCCGTCATGGCGCGCAGGAGCTGGATGGCGACGTGGCCGAGGCCGCCGGTGCCGATGACCACGGCGGTCGAGCCGGGCAGCAGCCGGGGCAGTGCGCGCTTGATCGCGTGGTACGGCGTCAGTCCCGCGTCCGTCAGCGGCACCGCGGCGACCGGGTCGAGACCGTCGAGGGGCACGAGATGCCGGGGGTCGTCGACGAGGAGGTACTCGGCCATGGATCCGGGCGCGCCGAGTCCCGGGGGGCGGATGCCGAGTTCGTCGGCGCGCAGGCAGTAGTTCTCCTTGCCCTCCGCGCACTTGGCGCAGATCCCGCAGCCCCACGGCCCGTACACGGCGACCGCGTCTCCCTCGCCCAGTCCGCTCACGCCGGCGCCGAGTGCGGCGACGGTGCCGACCCCCTCGTGCCCGAGGGTCAGCGGCAGCGGGTACGGGAAGCTCTCGGCGGGCCAGCTCATCACCGCGATGTCGGAGTGGCACACGCCGGCGGCGGTGACCTTCAACAGGACCTGTCCGGGGCCGGGTTCGGGGTCGGGGACGGTGACGACCTCGGGGGCGGCGCCGATGGTGCGGTACTGAAGTGCCTTCATGATGGTGCTCCTTGCGGGGTTTCCTACGGCGGGCGGCTCAAACGGCGGTGTAGGCGCCGTCGACGAGGTGGTAGCTGCCGTGGACGAACGAGGCGCGCTCGGAGAGCAGGAAGGCGATCAGTTCGGCGACCTCCTCGGCGCGGCCGAGGCGGCCGGCCGGGTGCAGGGCGACCAGCCCGTCGTACTGGGTGCGGTCCATCCCCTTCAGCAGGGGGGTGTCGATGAAGCCGGGGCCGACCGCGTTGACCCTGATGCCCTTGGGGGCGTACTCGGCGGCGACCGTCTTGGTCAGGCCGACGACGCCGTGCTTCGCGGCGACGTACGCTGACGATCCCGCGGAGGCGACCGAGCCGAGGATGGAGGCGACGTTGACGACGGCTCCGCCCGTGCCGGCCGCCTCGATGGCCGGGAGTTCGTGGCGCAGCGAGTGGAAGACGCCGTCGAGGTTGGTGCGTACGACGCGGTTGTAGGCGTCGATGTCGTAGTCGCCGGTGGGGGCGACCGGGCCGCCGATGCCGGCGTTGTTCACGGCGAGGTGGAGCCCGCCGAAGGTGTCGACGGCGAATCGCACGGCTGCCTCGACCGACTCGGGGCGGGTCACGTCGACGGCGACGGCGGACGCGAGGATCCCTTCGGCCCGGAGTTCGGCGGCGGCCTTCTCGGCGCCCTCGGCGTCGTGGTCGGCGATGACGACGTTCGCGCCGCCGTGGCCGAGGCGGTGGGCGGTGGCCAGGCCGATGCCGGAGGCGGCGCCGGTGACGAGGGCGGTCCTGCCGGAGAACTCGGTGGAGTAGTCGGTGACGGGGGCGGCGGGTGCGGTGGTGCTCATGCTGGTCACTTTCCTGCTGTGCGATGGGTGCCGGGCGAGGCGGCGAGTTCCGCCTCGTCCATCAGGGCGTCGTAGGCCCGTTCCACGAGGGCGGCGAGGTCCGCGGCGGCGGAGTCGTCGGCGTGGTCGCGTGTGCCGCGCGCCCACAGGCGCAGTGCGGCGGTGAGCACGCCGGCGGCCGCGCCGACGACGACGGCTGGGCGTACGTCCTGGGCGTCGTCGGTGCCGAGCCGGTCGGCGATGATGCGGATCGACTCCTCCTGGGCGTCGACACGGATGCGCTCGTAGGCGGCGAACAGCGCGGGTTCGCTGTCGACGAGGGCGAGCAGTCTGCGCATGTCGGGGCGCAGGTGCCAGGCCGGGTTCTCCCGGTCTGCGAGCCAGTCGCGCACGGCCCGCCGGTAGGCGAGGAGCGGGGGCTCGTCGGCGGGCCGGTCCCGCAGGCAGGCGTTGATGCGGGCGCCGTCGCCCCGGACGAAGTCGAGGGCGGCGTCCTCCTTGCCCACGAAATGGCGGCTGAACGTGCGGCGGGTGACGTCGGCGCGCTCGGCGACGGCGGAGACGGTCACGTCCTCCAGGCCGTGCTCCAGGATCAGGTCGAGCGCCGCGGCGGCCAGCGCGTTGCGCGTCAGCCGCGCCTTGCGCGCTCTGCGGTCCTCGACGACGCCGTCGGCGAGCTCGGTGGGCTCGTTCGCCTTCATGGATCCGACCGTACACCCGAAGATGTCCCAGTGGGACATGAGGCTCACTGAGACATGAGTCCCATCGGGACATGACTACGGGCGTGCGGTTTCTCGGCGGTCGGGCAGGCGGGTGACCGCCGCGAAGGCGGCGAGGGCGACCAGGCTCCCGGCGGCGAGGGCGGGACAGTCGGCCCAGTCGGGATCGGCCGGGGCGGAGGTCGTCGCCCGCACGAGGACCACGGTTCCCCAGCCTGCCGCCAGACCGACGGCGAAGCCCGGCCACCGGTGCCGCACGCCCTTGAGCACGTCGTCGGCCATCGCGTACACGGGGCCGAGCGCCATCAGCACCACCTGGTCACCCCACCCGAGGGCGGCGATGCCCGCCCCCGCGGCAACGCTGAAAAGCCCCACGCGGGCCAGCGGCACGGCCGGCGCGGGACCTCGCGGGACCTCGCGCGGCCACCGGAAGAAACGGCGCACGCTCCCGGCGAACCCTCGCCCCTCGTCGTCCGGCATGAAGTCTCCCCCCAGACGCGCGAAACGGACCAATGGCCGTCAACTCACAGAAGATGGACTCGCCGCCGCGGCGAAAGGTTGTGCGTACAGCACCACTTGGACTCCGAGACCCGCGACCGCCAGCGCCTCGGCCACCGACAGCACCACCAGCCCGGCGGAGACCTGACCGCTCGCCCAGTACACGACCAGCCCCGCGAGCGGAACGAGGCAGAACGCGAGCAGGTCGACGCCGCACTGGATGACCTTGCGCGACGCCCTGCGCGCGTCGCCGCGATGGGCGGTCTCCCACCTGAAGGCGGCCTCGGCGCCGGTGAGTTCGGCGAGCCGCGGACCCAACTCGCCCCTGACGTACGCCCCGATCGCGGAGATCTTCTCGTCGTTGACCAGGTAGGTCCACCCGAGGACGACACAGACGGGCGGCAGCGCCAGCAGCATGGCCGCCTGCCTGGCCTGCGCGGACGCGGCGACGACGGCGGCCACCACCGCGAGCGTCACGTACAGCAGATTGTCCCGGAACCCGATCCGCGCCCGCTGCTCGTCCTTCACGCTCTGGTACTCGGCGAGCAGCAACTGCCCCCCGTTGACGCCCTGCTCCGACACGTGCGCCTCCCCCTTCTCCTCCGAGCACCAACACGCCCTCTGGGCAGGCGACTTGGCAGTACCTTAAGAGTGTGCCGGAGACAGAACCCACCGTCGTGGTCCTCACCGCACTCCCGTCCGAGTACGAGGCCGTGCGCCGTCGGCTCTCGGACGCGGAGGAACTGGAACATCCCGCGGGGACGCGGGTGGAGCGGGGCCGGCTCGCCGACACCCCTTGGTACGTGGCCGTGGCGGAACTGGGCGAGGGCGCCCTGAACGCGGCCGTGCTCACCGAGCGGATCGTGGCCTGGCTGCGCCCCGAGGCGCTGCTCTTCGTGGGCGTGGCGGGCGGCCTCAAGGACGACATCGAGATCGGCGACGTCGTGGTGGGCACGAAGGTGTACGGCATCCACGGCGGCAAACAGACCGACAAGGGATTCCACGTCCGCCCCGAGGCCTGGCGTTCCTCCCACCGCCTGGAACAGGCCGCCCGGTTCGCCCTGCGCGGCAAGGTGCACCTCAAACCGATCGCCGTCGGCGATGTCGTGCTGGCGGACGCGAAGTCCGACGTCGCCGAGCATCTCAGGGCCCACTACAACGACGCCGCCGCCATCGAGATGGAGGGCTCGGGGGTCGCCCACGCGGCGCACCTCAGCGATCGGCTGGACGCGCTCGTGATCCGCGGGATCAGCGACTACGCCGACGTGGGGAAGGCGGCGGCCGACGCGTCGGGGTCGCAGCCGCGCGCCGCCGACGAGGCCGCGGCGGCGATGGTCGCGATCCTGCGCAAGCACCGGCCCCTGCGCGACCGCACGGCCCGCCCGGGCACTCCGGACGACTCCGGCCCCCAGGAGGGCCCCTTTCCCCCTTCCGAGTACGGCGGCGACCACCTCGATTTCCGGGGCAGCACGTTCCACGGACCGTTCGTGGCAAAGTCGGTGGGAGGGCGAGCACCGATGCCTCCCGCCTCCCGCGACCCGGGGGCGCCGGATCGTGGCACCGGGCATGCCCATGGCCCGGTTCCGGTCGCGACTGCAGACCTCCCTGCCGCTCCCGCCGGATTCACCGGCCGCGAGGACGACCTGGCCCGACTCCTCCCCGCCCTGGACCCCACGGCCGACACGGACATCCCTGTCGTGATCTGCGCGGTCTCCGGCCTGGGCGGCATCGGCAAGACGTCGCTCGCTCTGTACGCGGCGCACAAGGCGGTCCGCGACGGATGGTTTCCCGGCGGGACCCTGTTCGTCGATCTGCGAGGTTACGACGACAACCCAGTCACTGCCGAGCAGGCATTGCTGGCGCTGCTCGACGCACTGGGCGTGCGCGGAACGGACCTGCCCCAGACCACATCCGCCCAGTACGCCCTGTACCGCACCTTGCTCGCACGACGTCCACCGATGCTGGTGATCCTGGACAACGCCTCCGACCCGAGACAGCTCACCCCGCTCGTCCCCGGTACCGAGGGACACCGCGTGCTGGTCACCTCTCGCGACCTGCTCACCGAACTGCCCGCCCGCCTGCTGTCCCTGGACACCCTGACACCGCAGGCCGCGGCCGACCTCATCACCCATGCACTACTGCTGAGCGACGACAGCGACGACCGCCCCAGACGTGAACCCGAGGCCCTGCGCGATCTGGCAGCGGTCTGTGGCCACCATCCACTCGCCCTGCACATCGCGGCAGCGATCCTGCGCAAGCGCCGGCATCGCTCGATCGCCGACTGCGCCGGCGAGGTGCTCGCCCGGATCAAGGCGTCCGACGCCCCGTCGCTCCGTCCGATCTTCGACATCGCCTACGGTCGCCTCCCCGCAGAGCAACAGCGACTGCTGCGTCTCGTCTCGCTGGCGCCCACGGCCGATTTCTCCACCGAAGTGGCGGCAGCCCTGGCCGGGCTTTCCCGGGACCGCGTTCTCACACTGCTGGAGGACCTGTCCTCCGCGCACCTCGTCACTCCCGTCACCTCAGCCGGCTCGGTCCGCTGGCGACTGCACGACTTGGTGCGCGCCCATGCCGCAGACCTGACCGCAAGCGAGCCCGGACCGGCCGAGGAGGTCGGGAGCGCACGGGGACGGGTGCTCGACCACTACCTCCAGTACGCGAGATCCGCCGATGCCCAGCTGGGCAGGTACCAACGGCATCCGGCCCCCGACCTCTTCACGAACAGAGCGGAGGCTCTTGCCTGGCTGAACGCTGAGCGCGCGAGCATTGTCGCCTCGTTCAAGTGGGAGGTGGACAGGTCTCACGCCGAGACGACCGTCCACTTGGCCAGAGCCTTGGACGGCTACTACCTGAACTGGCGTCATCACTACGACGACTGGCTCACGATCGGGACCACTGCTCGCGACGCCGCCTACCTCGTCGGGGACCCCGCCGAGGAGGCCGCCAGTCTGAACAGCCTCGGTTATGCCATGCGCATGCTGGGCGATGTCGAGGCCGCGGTCGACGCCCACACCAAGGCCCGCAGTTTGTACCGGACGACTCAGGATCCGTACGGCGAGGGTCAATCGTGGAACAACCTCGGCACGGCGCTGAAGGACCTCGGGAACCTTGCGGCATCGATCGATGCCCACACGCGCGCCCGCGACCTTCATCAGGCCTCGGGTTACGTGCATGGCGAAGCCATCGCGTGGGAGAACCTGGGCACGGCCTTGGAAGCCGCTGACAGCGTCACGGAGGCGATCGACGCCTACACCCGGGCTCGCGACCTGTATCGAGCGACCGACAACCTGGCCGGTGAGGCAAAGGTGTGGAGCTGCCTCGGTCACGCCCTGCAGGGGGCGAACCGGCCCGGCGAGGCGACAGAGGCGTACATCAAGGCGCTGTACATGCACCTGGAGTTCGAGTCCTGGCACGAGGCCGGCCGCATCGCGCACGAACTGGCCCTCATCCACAAGGCCGCCGACCGCCGCATCGAAGCGCGCACCTACTTCGAGAAGGCCGCCGACGTCTTCGCCCGGGCCGACGCCGACGACGAAGCCGCCCAAGCCCGAGCCGCCGCAAGGTCATTGACCTGACATACGCACACCTCCTAAGTTCACCGAGCAGACAACTCGGCTCGCCCGACAACGATGTCGGTCTGTAGGAGGTCGTGCCCGTGCGCCCCACCGCCGCCCCACTTCTGCTCGCGACAGTGCTCGCCGCCACCACACTCACCGCATGCGGATCCGGGTCGGGGAGTGACCCCGACACCGTGAAGATCTCCTTCAAACAGTCGACCGACAACTCGGTCCGGGTGATGGACACCTACCTGGCCGACATGAAGAAGCAGTTCGAGAAGGCCAACCCGGGCAAGAAGGTCGAGCTCGTCCCGATCAAGGCCCCGGACTCGGAGTACTACACCAAGCTCCAGCAGATGCTCAGGTCGCCCAAGACGGCCCCCGACCTGGTCTACGAGGACACCTTCCTCATCAACTCCGACATCACGAGCGGGTACTTGAAGCCCCTCGACCCCTATCTCGACAAGTGGTCGGGCTGGGGCCAGTTCATCGACACCGCGAAGGCGGCGGCGAAGGCGCAGGACGGGAAGACGTACGGCGTCCCGGACGGCACGGACACCCGCGGCCTCTGGTTCGACAAGGGGATATTCAAGAAGGCGGGCCTGCCCGAGGACTGGCAGCCGAAGACGTGGGACGACGTCCTCTCCGCCGCGCGCACCATCAAGAAGAAGGTCCCCGGCGTCACGCCCCTGAACGTCTACACCGGCAAACCCGCCGGTGAGGCCGCCACCATGCAGGGCTTCGAGATGCTGCTGTACGGGACGGGCGACGGACAGTCCGACCCCCTGTACGACTCCGCCTCGAAGAAGTGGATCGCCTCCGGCCAGGCCTTCAAGGACTCCCTCGGGTTCGTGGAGACCGTCTACAAGGAGAAGCTCGGCCTCGACGTCCCCGACGCCCTGGACCCCAACATCCAGACCCGGATCCGCGGCGAGCTGCTGCCCGAGGGCAAGCTCGGCATCAATCTCGACGGCAGCTGGCTCCCGCAGGACTGGCTGAAGGGGGCCGGGCACGAGTGGCCCGAGTGGTCCCAGAAGCTCGGCCTCGCGTACATGCCCACCCAGCACGGCCAGGCACCGGGCAAGGTGAGCATGTCGGGCGGCTGGACCTGGTCGATCCCGGCCAAGGCGGCCAACCCCGACCTGGCCTTCAAGTTCATCGAGACGATGCAGACCAAGGCCAACGCCCAGAAGTGGTACATCGCCAACTCCGGTATCGCGGTGCGCAAGGACGTCGCCGCCGACCCCGCCTACGTGCAGGCGCAGCCCGGTATCAAGTTCTTCACCGACCTGGTCGCGAGCACGCACTACCGGCCCGCTTACCCGGCGTACCCGAAGGTCTCGACCGCCATCCAGGAGGCCATGGAGAGCGTCACCACGGGTGACAGTTCGGTCGACAAGGCGGCGAGCGGCTACGACGAGGAACTGAAGGCTGCCACCGACAACCAAGTGATCGAGAAGTGAGCGTCGATGCGCACACGGCATCCCCGGTCGGCACGGTGGGCAAGACGTCCGCCCCCGTGCGCCGGGGAGGTCGGCTGCGCTCCCTGACCCGCGCCCTGCCGCTCGCCCCGGCCGTCGTCCTGCTGCTGCTCTTCCTCGCCGGCCCGATCGCCTACTGCGCGTACATCGCCTTCACCGACCTCCAGCTCACCGGCCAGGCCCAGTCGTCCTTCGTCGGCCTGGAGAACTTCCGTGCGGCGTTCCGGGACGACGCGTTCCGCAACGCCGTCTGGCTGACGCTGGTGTTCACGGTGGTGTCGTCGCTGCTCGGCCAGAACACGCTGGGTCTGGCGCTCGCCTCGCTCATGCAGCGTGCGTCCAAGCCCGTCCGCACCGTGGTCGGGGGGATCGTCATCACGGCCTGGGTGCTGCCGGAGGTGGTGGCGGGATTCCTGCTGTACGCCTTCTTCCGCCGCGAGGGGACACTGAACGCCATTCTGGACTGGCTCCATCTGCCCACCCAGAACTGGATGTTCACCCTGCCGATCCTCGCGGTGTCCTTCGCCAACGTGTGGCGCGGGACGGCCTTCTCGATGCTGGTCTACTCGGCCGCCCTGAACGAGATCCCGAAGGAGATCACGGAGGCGGCCGAGGTCGACGGGGCCGGTGGCTGGCGGCGCCTGTGGCACATCACCCTGCCGATGATCCGTCGCTCCATCGGCACGAACCTGATGCTCAACACCCTGCAGACGCTGTCCGTCTTCGGTCTGATCTGGGTGATGACGCGCGGTGGCCCGGGCAACCGCAGCCAGACCCTCCCGTTGTTCATGTACGAGCAGGCCTTCCAGAAGAGCATGATCGGGTACGGGACGGCGGTGGCGCTGCTGCTCCTGGTGGTGGGCTCGCTGTTCTCGCTGGTCTACATGCGTCTGCTGCGGACGGAGGTGTGAGATGGCCGTACCGACTCGCGGGACGACGCTCAAGTCGCGTCGCACCGGGCGGGGTGTGACCCTCAAGTCGCGCCGGACGGGCAGGAGGCTGGCCGCGGACGCCGGGCTCCTCGTCGTGGCGGCGGCGTTCTCGCTGCCGCTGGCCTGGGTGGTCCTGTCCTCGCTGGACGCGCACGCCGATCTGCGGGTGAAGGCGCCGGACGGCCTCACCCTGTCCAACTTCGACGCCGTCCTGAAACCGGACATCACCTTCACCCCCCTGCTCAACAGCCTGATCCTGTGCGGCGGAGGCACCCTGCTCACCGTGGTGTGCGCGGCGCTGGCGGCCTACCCGCTGTCGCGTTTCCGCTCGCGTCTGAACCGCCCGTTCCTCCTGACGATCCTCTTCGCGACGAGCCTGCCGATCACGGCGATCATGGTGCCGGTGTACGCGCTGTTCGTGCAGGTGAATCTGATCGACACCATGCAGGGCACGATCTACTTCTTCGCCGCGTCCCAACTGCCCTTCGCCATCTGGCTGATGAAGAACTTCATGGACGGGGTGCCGAAGGAGCTGGAGGAGGCGGCCTGGACGGACGGGGCGTCCTCCCTCCAGTCCCTGGTGCGGATCGTGCTGCCGCTGATGGGGCCGGGCGTGGCCGTCGTGACGGTCTTCTCCTTCGTCATGATGTGGGGGAACTTCTTCGTCCCCTTCATGTTGCTGCTGACACCGGACCAGATGCCGGCGTCCGTGAGCATCAACGAGTTCTTCGGCAACCGCGGCATGGTGGTGTACGGGCAGCTGGCGGCGTTCTCGATCATCTACTCAACGCCGGTCCTGCTCCTGTACGTACTGGTCGCCCGCCGCCTCGGCGGAGGATTCGCGCTGGGAGGTGCGGTCAAGGGCTGAGACGCCCGGAAAGCCGGGGAGCTGCGGACCGGGCCCGTGCGGGTATCCCCAGCCGGATTCGGCCGGTACGGGCGGTGCGGGCGGTGCGGGCGCCGGCACCTCCGCCTCGGCGAGAGCCCGCGCGGCCCGGTCGGGGGCGTCGGCCTCGGCGAAGGCCCGGGCGGCCCGGAGCCAGCAGTCGCGTGCCTGGTGCGGGACGCCGGCCGCTCCATGGGCCCGCGCGAGGTTCTCCAGGGCCCGGCCGGTGCGGTACCAGTCCTCGAACTCCTGGTAGATCCCCACGGCTCTGCGGTACGACTCGATCGCCTCCCGCACGCGTCCCGCCTGCATCAGCGCACTGCCGAGGTTGTTGCAGGCGATGCCCTCGCGGTGGCGGTCCCCGGTCGCCCTGAACAGTCCCTGGCTGCGGGTGTGGGCGTTGATGGCCGCCTCCGCGCGGCCGTCCTGGGCCAGCGCGAGACCGAGGGTGGTCCAGGCGATCGCCTCGCGGTGCCGGTCCCCGGCCGTGAGCTGGTACAGCGCGAGAGCGCTGTTGAGTGCGTCGATCGCGTCCGCGGGCCGGCCCTCGTCGCGCAGGGCCGCGCCGAGACTGCTCAGGGCGATCGCCTCGCCGTGCCGGTCGCCGGCCAGCTGATAGCGCTGCCGGGCGTGGGTGAGGGCCTCGATGGCGTCCGCCGCCCGGCCCGCGCCGCCGAGGGCGTTGCCCAGATTGCTCCAGGCGGCGGCCTCGCTGCGGTGTTCCCCGGCGTGTTCCGCGGCCTGCTGGGCGGCGCTGCTCACCACGATCAGGTCGTCGAAGTGGCGCCGCCAGTCCAGGTAGACGGCCAGCAGTTCGGCCAGCCGTACCGCCGCGGCGGCGTACCGCTCCTCCTGTGCCCACTGCACGGCCGCCACCAGTCCGGCCCGCTGCTCGTCCAGCCACTCCAGCGCCGCCGCCCGGTCGGCGAACAGCTCGGGCTGCGGCATTCCGTCCAGCCAGCGCAGCCGGGCGTCCGCGGCCTCCGTCCACCGGCAGAAGAACGCGAGCACCCGCGAGCGGGCCGCTTCTCCCTCCTCCGCGAGCGCCGGGTCCCGTCTCACCATGTCGATCCCGAACGCCTTCACGAGGTCGTGCAGCCGCCATCGGCCGCGCTGGGTGCCCCGTTCGACGAGATGGGCGCGAGCCAGTGCCTCCAGGGTCCGCACCGGTGGGCTCTCGGCGCCGATCAGCGCGTTGACGACCTGTGTGGTGACTTCGGGTCCGGGTGCGAGCGCGAGCAGTCCGAGGAGGCGGGTCTGTTCGGGCGACAGCCGGCGGTAGGACAGTTCGAAGGCGGCGCGGACGCTGCGCTCGCCGTCGTCGAGGGCGAGCGGGTCCCGTAACGCGGTCAGTTCGGCCGTGAGTTCGGCGACCGGCTTCGACCGGTCCAGTGCCAGGCGGGCGGCCGCGATCTGGAGGGCGAGCGGCAGGTGCTTGCAGAGGGAGGCGAGCTTCTCGGCGGCCCACGTCTCGTGACGGATCCGGTGGTCGTGGGGATCCGCCAGCCTCAGGGCCCGGTCGAGGAGGTCGAACGCGGCCCGGGGGGTCAGCTCGTCCAGGGGCAGGAGTCTGGCCCCGTGCTGGGGCAGGCGTTCGCGGGAGGTCACCAGGAGGCGGTGGTTGACGCCGCCGCCGGGAAGGAGGAACCGCACCTGCTCCGACAGGCCGACGTTGTCGGCCAGGATCAGCATCGGGCCCCGCTCGCGGGCCCGCTCGGCCAGCGCCGAGCGGTATAGCGCGGCCCGCTCTTCCGCCCTGCTCGGGATGTGCTGGGACGCGGTGCCCAGGGCCCGCAGCAGAGCCTCCAGGGCCTGTTCGGCGCTGACGGATTCCTCGTTGTAGTCGTATCCGTGCAGGTCGATGAAGAGCACACCGCCGGGAAACCAGCCCCGCTCGCACGCCTGGTGCGCCGCCTCCACCGCGAGCGCCGTCTTGCCGATGCCACCGAGCCCCGACACGGCGGTGACGACGACCGTCGCGGGACCGCCGGACGCGGACGGGGCCAGCACGTCCAGCAGCACCCGCAGCTCGCTGTCCCGGCCGGTGAAGCCGCCGACCCGCATGGGCAGCGCGTCCAGCGCGGTGGGCGCCGGCCCGTGCTCGTGGAATTCGGCCTTCGCCGTGAAAGGACCCGTGAAGTTCCCGCCCCGGAAGTCGAGATGGTCCCCGTCGTACTCGGTCATCGTGCTGTCCCCCGTGCCGCCCCCGAACCTCGCCCGACATCACAGTACGCCGCACCGGCCGACCCAACACCCGTGCTGGACAGGCGACTTGGCGATACCGTATGGAGCGCGCCACGACGGAACCGCCGCAGCGGCACCGGGGGGCTTCGGCCGACCCGACGACGGCCGGAACCGTATGTTCCTACAATCCGTGATTGTGGCCGAACAGCCCGTAGTCACCGCTGCACCGTACCCATACTTTGTGCGCGTGCAGCTACCGCAGGCCCATCAGCCCACCCCGCCCTTCAACGCCCCCGCCGCCCGCAGACTGCGGGCGGCGCTCGGCATGGGGCCCGAGCACGTCGCCTACGGCATGCGGGCCTCGTACGGACTGCCGTACGTCACTCCCGACCTGGTCACGGCCTGGGAGCGCGGGATCGCCGCCCCGAGCTCGCCCGAACTCACCGCGCTCGCGGGGGTGCTGTGGTGCTCGCCGGGCGAACTGATCGGGGCGCCGCGCACCCTGCGCGAGCACCGGGTCGCACGGGGGCTGGCGCAGGAGGACGTGGCCCGCGCGGCCGGTCTGGAACTCCTCGCGTACCAGCGGATGGAGGAGTCCGACGCGTGGCGCGGCAACGAGCGGCAGTCGGCCGCGCTCGCCGACATCCTCGAGCTGTCGCTGCCCGACTTCATCACCGTGACGGGGCGCGACGAAAAGCTCGCGGACCTGCTGCGCAGTGCCATGACGACGCGCTGGCAGGCCTATGTGCGACCGGTCGGGAAGATGGTGCCGCTGGACCGGCACCTCCTGGAGGTCGTCCTGGAGAAGATGCACACGGACTATCAGGGGCAGATGGTCGCCACCCTGAGCTGGGGCGGCGGTTCGGCCGCGGCCGACTCCAGCGAGTCGGGACGCGACTTCCTCGACCGGATCGTCGATCGTTTCTGGACGATGGTCCAGGGCACCACCGACTGACACACGCGCCCGCCGCCCCGTGACCGTCACAGCACGGGAACGCCGGAGCCGCGACCGTCAGGACATCGGGCTCACGGCCCGTTCCTCGGCCGCCGGCTCCCGGCTCAAGGTCCCCCGCTCACGGCTCAAGGCACCCCGGCTCCCGGCTCCCGGCTCCCGGACGATCAGAAGACCGACTCGGCCTCGTCCATGCGGTCCTTCGGCACGGTCTTCAGCTCGGTGATCGCCTCGGCGAGCGGCACCATCACGACCTCCGTGCCGCGCAGTGCCGTCATCCTGCCGAAGTCGCCCCGGTGCGCGGCCTCGACGGCGTGCCAGCCGAAGCGGGTGGCGAGGACACGGTCGTACGCGGTCGGCGTGCCACCGCGCTGGATGTGGCCGAGAATGACCGGCTTGGCCTCCTTGCCGAGGCGGCGCTCCAGTTCGCGGGCGAGGGCGGTGCCGATGCCCTGGAAGCGCTCGTGACCGAACTGGTCGATCTCGCCGTGGCCGTAGTCCATGGTGCCCTCGACGGGGTGGGCGCCCTCGGCGACGCAGACGACGGCGAACTTCTTGCCGCGCGAGAAGCGCTCCTCGACCATCGCCACCAGGTGGGCGGGGTCGAAGGCACGCTCGGGCAAGCAGATGCCGTGGGCGCCGGCCGCCATGCCGGACTCCAGGGCGATCCAGCCGGCGTGCCGGCCCATGACCTCGACGACCATCACGCGCTGGTGCGACTCGGCGGTCGTCTTGAGACGGTCCATGGCCTCCGTGGCCACGCCGACGGCGGTGTCGAAGCCGAAGGTGCGGTCCGTCGACGAGATGTCGTTGTCGATCGTCTTCGGGACGCCGACGACCGGCAGGCCGGCGTCCGCCAGCATGCGGGCGGCGGTCAGCGTGCCCTCTCCGCCGATCGGGATGAGGACGTCGATACCGAATTCGCGGGCCATGTCCTGCGCGTTGTCGCAGGCCTCGCGGAGCCGGTCGCGCTGCAGACGCGAGGAGCCGAGGATGGTGCCGCCGAGAGCGAGGATGCCGCCGACCGCGTCGAGGTCGAGGGTGCGGAAGCGGCCTTCGAGCAGGCCGGCGTACCCGTCCTCGAAGCCGATGACCTCGTCGCCGAAGTTGGTGACCGCTCGGTGCACGACCGACCGGATCACTGCGTTCAGCCCCGGGCAGTCGCCGCCTGCGGTGAGAACTCCGATGCGCATCGTGCTGTGTCTCCTGCTCGCTGTTGATGCCGGTGAGCCGATCCGATTGTTTCACGGCTCCCCGGCAGCGTCGCTTCCGTCCTGTGCATCCCGGTCTGCACCTCGTGACCTCGGGTCCGGCGGGCGCCTTATCCAGCCGCGGGGGTATTGTCAAGAGGGTTCTGCTCACCCCGGCGGGCCATTTTTCCGCGCCGTGAAGCGGGCAGGGTCGCGGAGAGCACAGACCGCGAAGGCCGCGAAGACCACGAAGCCCCGAAGTGCACGATCGGGATGAAACGGAGAGCACGCGTGACGCGCAGCGTGTACGTGACCGGAATCGACCGCGGTGACGGCCGCCAGGTCGTCGAGCTGGGGGTCATGGAGATCCTGACCCGCCAGGTCGACCGGGTGGGGGTGTTCCGTCCGCTTGTGCACGACGGCCCGGACCGGCTCTTCGAGCTGCTGCGCTCCCGCTACCGGCTGTCCCAGGACCCGGCGACGGTGTACGGCATGGACTACCACGAGGCGTCCGCGCTCCAGGCCGAGCAGGGCACCGACGAACTGGTGTCGACGCTCGTCGACCGTTTCCACGCCGTCGCCCGCGAGTACGACGTCGTCCTCGTCCTCGGCACCGACTTCGCCGCCACCCAGCTCCCCGACGAGCTGGCCCTCAACGCGCGGCTCGCCAACGAGTTCGCCGCCTCCGTGATCCCGGTCGTCGGCGGTCGCGGGCAGAACGCCGAGTCGGTCCGCGCCGAGACGCGCAACGCCTACCGCGCCTACGACGGGCTGGGCTGCGACGTGCTCGCCATGGTCGTGAACCGGGTGGCGCCCGAGGACCGCGCCGAGATCCTCGAACGGCTCGACTCCCGCCTGCCCGTGCCCTGTTACGTGCTGCCCGACGAGCCGGCGCTCTCCGCCCCCACCGTCGCGCAGATCACCCAAGCCCTCGACGGCAAGGTGCTCCTCGGCGACGACGCCGGGCTGGCCCGCGACGCGCTCGACTTCGTCTTCGGCGGCGCGATGCTGCCGAACTTCCTGCGCGCCCTGACCCCGGGCTGCCTCGTGGTCACCCCGGGCGACCGCGCCGACCTCGTCGTCGGCTCGCTCGCCGCGCACAGCGCCGGCACTCCCCCGATAGCCGGCGTGCTGCTCACCCTGAACGAGCGGCCCAGCGACGAGATCCTCACCCTGGCGGCACGTCTCGCGCCCGGCACCCCGGTCGTCTCGGTGGCCGGGACCTCCTTCCCGACCGCGGCGGAGCTCTTCTCCCTGGAGGGGAAGCTGAACGCCGCCACACCCCGCAAGGCGGAGACCGCGCTCGGCCTCTTCGAGCGGTACGTGGACACGAGCGATCTGCTGAAGCGGGTCTCCGCCCCGAGCAGCGACCGGCTCACGCCGATGATGTTCGAGCACAAGCTGCTGGAGCAGGCCCGCTCCGACAAGCGGCGCGTCGTCCTCCCCGAGGGCACCGAGGAGCGCGTGCTGCACGCCGCCGAGGTGCTGCTGCGCCGCGGGGTGTGCGAGCTGACGCTGCTCGGGCCCGTCGACCAGATCCGCAAGAAGGCCGCCGACCTCGGCATCGACCTCGGCGGATGCCAGATCGTCGATCCGCAGACCTCCGAGCTGCGGGACGTCTTCGCGATGAAGTACGCCCGGCTGCGGGCCCACAAGGGCGTCACCGTGGAGCTGGCGCACGACGTGGTCGCCGACGTGAACTACTTCGGCACGCTGATGGTCGAGGAGGGTCTCGCCGACGGCATGGTCTCCGGCTCGGTGCACTCCACGGCCGCCACCATCCGGCCCGCCTTCGAGATCATCAAGACCAAGGCGGACTCCAAGATCGTGTCGTCGGTCTTCTTCATGTGTCTCGCCGACAAGGTCCTGGTCTACGGGGACTGCGCGGTGAACCCCGACCCGAACGCCGAGCAGCTCAGCGACATCGCCATCCAGTCGGCGGCCACCGCCGAGCAGTTCGGTGTGGAGCCGAGGATCGCGATGCTGTCGTACTCGACGGGCACCTCCGGCTCCGGAGCCGACGTCGACAAGGTGCGCGAGGCGACCGAGCTGGTGCGGCTGCGCCGCACCGATCTGAGCGTCGAGGGGCCGATCCAGTACGACGCCGCCGTCGAACCGTCGGTGGCCGCGACGAAGCTGCCGGAGTCGGAGGTCGCCGGGCAGGCGTCCGTGCTGATCTTCCCGGACCTCAACACCGGCAACAACACCTACAAGGCCGTGCAGCGCTCGGCCGGCGCGATCGCCGTCGGGCCGGTCCTCCAGGGGCTGCGCAAGCCCGTCAACGACCTCTCCCGCGGCGCGCTCGTCCAGGACATCGTCAACACCGTCGCCATCACGGCGATCCAGGCCCAGACCCCCGACCAGAAGGCTTCCCAGCAGTGAGCTCCCATCCGTCGCCCACGACCGCCGCGTCCGGCGGGCCGCGCCCGGCCACCCGTGCCTCGCGCGTCCTCGTCCTCAACTCCGGCTCCTCGTCGGTGAAGTACCAGCTGCTCGACATGCGCGACAGCTCGCGACTGGCGGTCGGCCTGGTGGAGCGGATCGGCGAGGAGACCTCCCGGCTCAAGCACACTCCGCTGACCGGCGGCCGGACCCGCGAGCAGGTCGGCCCCATCGCCGACCACGACGCCGCGCTGAAGGCCGTCGCCACGGAGCTGGCCGCGGACGGGCTCGGTCTGGACTCCGCCGAGCTGGCCGCGATCGGCCACCGGGTGGTGCACGGCGGGCAGCGGTTCACCGAGCCGACGGTCGTCGACGACGCCGTGCTCGCGGAGATCGAGCGGCTCATCCCGGTCGCGCCGCTGCACAATCCGGCGAACCTCACCGGCATCCGCACCGCCATGGCGCTGCGCCCGGACCTGCCCCAGGTCGCCGTCTTCGACACCGCGTTCCACACGACGATGCCGGAGTCGGCGGCGCGCTACGCGATCGACGTGCGGACCGCGGACGAGCACCGCATCCGCCGCTACGGCTTCCACGGGACCTCGCACGCCTACGTGTCCCGCGAGACCGCGAGGCTGCTCGGCAAGGCGCCCGAGGACGTGAACGTCATCGTGCTGCACCTGGGCAACGGCGCCTCCGCGTCGGCCGTGCGGGGCGGCAGGTGCGTCGACACCTCCATGGGGCTCACACCGCTGGAGGGGCTCGTGATGGGTACGCGCTCCGGTGACGTGGATCCGGCCGTCATCTTCCATTTGCAGCGTGTTGGCGGGATGTCCACGGACGAGATCGACACTCTTCTCAACAAGAGGAGCGGTCTGATCGGTCTGTGCGGCGACAACGACATGCGGGAGATACGCCGCCGCGTCGACGAGGGCGACGAGCAGGCCCGCCTCGCCTTCGACATCTACATCCACCGCCTGAAGAAGTACATCGGCGCCTACTACGCGGTCCTCGGCCGGGTGGACGCCGTCGCCTTCACGGCCGGGGTCGGCGAGAACGCCGCGCCGGTGCGCGAGGCGGCCGTCGCCGGGCTGGAGCAGCTGGGCCTCGTGGTCGACGGCGACCTGAACGCGGTCCGCAGCGGTGAGCCGCGGCTCATCTCGCCGCGGGACGCGCGGGTCGCCGTCGCCGTGGTGCCGACGGACGAGGAACTGGAGATCGCCACACAGACGTATGCGCTGGTCGGGGAGAGCGGTGGGAGCGGCGCCGGACTCGGAGAGGGCAACGCCTGAGCGGCCGTCCGCCCATTTGTATCTTCCGCCAGACGGAATATTCCGTAGCGAAACAAACCGATAGGATCGCCCCATGCGCCGTTCGAAAATCGTCTGTACTCTCGGCCCCGCGGTCGACTCCCAAGAGAAGCTGGTCGCGCTGATCGAAGCCGGCATGAATGTGGCCCGCTTCAACTTCAGCCACGGCACGCACGAGGAGCACCAGGGGCGGTACGACCGCGTCCGGGCCGCCTCGGCCGAGACCGGCAAGGCCATCGGGGTCCTCGCCGACCTCCAGGGCCCGAAGATCCGGCTGGAGACCTTCGCCGAGGGTCCCGTCGAGCTGGAGCGTGGTGACGAGTTCACCATCACCGTCGAGGACGTGCCCGGCGACAAGCACATCTGCGGCACGACCTACAAGGGCCTGCCCGGCGACGTGGCCAAGGGCGACCAGGTCCTCATCAACGACGGCAACGTCGAGCTGCGGGTCGTCGAGGTCGACGGCACCCGGGTCAAGACGGTCGTCATCGAGGGCGGCGTGATCTCGGACCACAAGGGCATCAACCTGCCCGGCGCGGCCGTGAACGTGCCGGCGCTCTCCGAGAAGGACGTCGAGGACCTGCGCTTCGCGCTGCGGATGGGCTGCGACATGGTGGCCCTGTCCTTCGTGCGCGACGCCAACGACGTCAACGACGTGCACAAGGTGATGGACGAGGAGGGCCGCCGGGTCCCCGTCATCGCCAAGGTGGAGAAGCCGCAGGCGGTCGAGAACATGGAGGGCGTCGTCGCCGCGTTCGACGCGGTGATGGTGGCCCGTGGCGACCTGGCGGTGGAGTACCCGCTGGAGAAGGTCCCGATGGTGCAGAAGCGCCTCGTGGAGATGTGCCGCCGCAACGCCAAGCCGGTGATCGTCGCGACCCAGATGATGGAGTCGATGATCACCAACTCCCGTCCGACGCGCGCCGAGGCCTCCGACGTGGCCAACGCGATCCTGGACGGCGCGGACGCGGTCATGCTGTCGGCGGAGTCGAGCGTGGGCGCGTACCCGATCGAGACCGTGAAGACGATGTCGAAGATCGTCGTCGCGGCCGAGCAGGAGCTCCTGTCCAAGGGCCTCCAGCCGCTCGTGCCGGGCAAGAAGCCGCGCACGCAGGGTGGTTCGGTCGCCCGTGCCGCGTGCGAGATCGCGGACTTCCTCGGTGGCAAGGGCCTGGTGGCCTTCACCAAGTCCGGTGACACGGCCCGCCGGCTGTCCCGCTACCGCGCGGCCCAGCCGATCCTCGCCTTCACCACGGACGAGGGCACCCGCAACCAGCTCACGCTGAGCTGGGGCGTCGAGTCGCACATCGTGCCGTTCGTGCAGAGCACCGACGAGATGGTCGACCTCGTGGACCAGCAGCTGCAGCAGCTCAAGCGGTTCAACGACGGCGACATCGTCGTGATGACCGCCGGCTCGCCGCCCGGCGTCCCCGGCACCACCAACATGGTCCGGGTGCACCACCTGGGCGAGGGCGGCCACCACGGCTGACCGCCGGGCCCCGTACGCCGCTGAGGGCGCCCCCTGTGACAGGGGGCGCCCTCAGCGTCTTCTGCGGCTCCCGGAAGGGCTCTCGGCGGCGCTCAGTCGGTCGTGTACTGGTGCAGCCCCGGCACGGTCAGCGTGCCGCCGAACTGACCTGCCTGCACGACCTTCACCTTGGTGAAGTAGATGAGCGGGATGTTCAGCGGCGGCGGGTTGTCCGGGTCGAACGTGATCGGGATCAGACCGAGCAGGTTGCCGGAGATGCTCTCCGTGTACATGATCGTCTTGCCGTCGCGGATGGTGGACGTCGAGCCCTTGGCGGCCTGCACGTGGTAGGTCTTGCCGGACTGCTTGTCGTTCACCGTCTGGTGCAGGTCCCCGATGTCCGTGCCGTCGGAGATGACGTACTTCAGGACCCTCTTGGTGCCGCCGTTGGCCGTCTTCACCTTGACGATGCCCTTGTAGTCGGCACCCTTGAGCAGCAGCGAACTGGCGTTCAGGTACCAGGGGTCGTCCGGCAGGGCCACCGGGTTGTCGACACCGCCCTCGTCGTCGGTCGCGACCGGGCAGTCCGAGGCGTCGGTGCTCTCGCTCGCGGACGGGCTGGGCGAGGCGGTCGCCGCGTCGGCGGCCTCCTGCACCTTCTCCGTGGCGTCCGAAGCCGCCTTGGAGGCCGTGTCGGTGGTGTCCTTCACCGTGTCCTCGACCGTCTTGGTGACCTTGTCGGTCGTGTCCTTGACGGTGTCCGAGACGCTCTTGTCGTCCGACGCGGAGGAGTCCTTGCCCGCGCTCGCCGACGCGGACGGCGTGGGGGTGGGGCTCGCCGTGTCGTCGGGCGTGAGGAGGTCCTTGAGGGCGTCGCCGACACCCAGCGGGTCGAGCGGGTTCTTGCTGCTCTCGGACGCGGACGGGGCCGTCGTGGACGCGGCTCCGTCCGAGGAGTTCTGCGAGGCGCTCGCGGAGGACGAGGAGGCGGACGGCGTCGGCTCGGCCTTGTCGTCGGAACCTGAATCCGACGAAGAGGTCGTGTCCGAGGAGTCCGAACTCGACGAGGGCTTCGGTGTCGCCTGGTCCGCGGACTCGCTCGCGCTCGGCGAGGAGGAGGCGGAGGGCGACGCCGTGTCCGACGCGTCCTTGCCGTCCTCGGAGCCCGTCACGGCCTCGACGCACTTCTGGTACTCGTCGGCCGTCAGGCTCTTCGCGGTCGGGTGGTCCTCGGCCTGGGCCAGCGTGGGGGTGAGGCCCATTCCCATGAGGACAGCCGTGGGCATGGCCGCCAGCGCGATCGCCTTGCCGGCCGGCATGTGGAACCTGGTGAACAGCGGCTTCCTTGGGGCCGCGTGGCGCGGCCCGGTTCTCACACGGGACTCGTCCACCTCAGTCCCGTGGGTCACCTCGTCAGCCGGCACTGTGCCTCCCGTTCGCCCCGTTGGTCGGGCTCGTTCCTGACAGATCGTTCGGCTCACCCACACCGTTCGCGGCGATCGCGGGCTCGGCGTCCACGCCCTCCGGGCCGTCCCCCTTGGCGAGGGAGGCCGACGCGGGCCGCTCCTCGGCGGGAGGTGCGCCCGGGGCCCAGGAGACCGCCATCGCGCCGCCGATCATGGCGAACAGGAAGCCGATCAGGAAGCCGCCCAGGTTGGACACCGGGATGGACACCAGGGCCAGCAGGATCGCCGCCACACCAGCGAAGGTGCGGACGTGCTTCTGGAACCAGAGGCTGATGCCCAGCACGACGAGCAGAACGCCGATGATCAGGGAGCCCGCGCCGGCGGTGGTCGCCATCGCGAGCGTCAGGTGACCGATCTGGAGGTTCGCGTACGGGAAGTAGGCGATCGGGAAACCGCCGAGCAGGACGAACAGGCCGGCCCAGAAGGGACGGTCGCCCCTCCAGGTACGGAAGTTCCGCCGGAAGACCCGGAGGTAGTGCTCGTTGTGTCCGGGCGCGGCAGGGGTCTCGGCGCTCATGGAAAACAGCTCCCTGGAACAGCTTTGCTGTGAGAAGTACGCGTGAGTGGTCCGCGTACGGCGGTGCGGAGCGGGGCGGGCGAGGCTGCCGGAGCCTCCTCACCCGCCCCAGGGAGTGCCTAGTAGCACTCCTTGACGCCCTTGGACAGCGACATCTTCAGGCCGCTGAGCTTGAACGTGCCGGCGGTGGTCGCCCACGCCGTCTGCTTGACGTCGGTCAGCGTGGCCGAGTCGGCCTGCTGAGCGAAGCCGTAGGGGTTCGCCGTGTCGCCCTTGGCGATGCCCGGACCCTTGCTGGCGTCCTTGGCCGCAACACCGATGTCGATGCCGCGGAAGGTCGCGTTGGCCTCGAGGTCCTCGACGTCGATGTACAGGTTCTCGGCCTCGACCGGGGTGTCGCCACCGCCGGCCTTGAGCACGAGGCTGACGGACCCGAGCAGCGGGATGTCCGGGGTGACCACGGACTGGCACATGCCCTTGATCGTCGCGGACTTGAACGCCGAGACGGCGACGGGGTGAGCCGTCTTCTTGCCGTCCAGGGTGTAGCCCGAGTCGATGGCTCCGTACTGCGAGAAGCCCGTACCGTCGAGTCGGTCCGCCGTCACCTTGAACGACTGACCGGAAACGCTGAACGACGCGGCGAGAGCACCCTGCGCGAGGGCGACACCTATCGCTGCCGTGGCGGCCACGCTGGGCACCATCACGACCGCGAACCGCTTCCATCTGGTCCCGCCACGCACCTGGGACTCCATATTTCCTCCTTCTCGGACGTACATCTCCTGGCCCTGACTGCCCCGAAGTCGGCGGCTCAGCCGGGCAGGGATGGGAGAAGTGCTACGTCCTCGGGAAGGAGAGCGCCCGTACTCGGAGGTGCGTACAGCACCCGAATCACCGGCGATCACCCCCGAGCGACAACCACTGGTCGCGCCTGACACACATCACGCACAACCTGCTGGACAGGCTCCGCCGAACGGCAGAGACCCCCCTGTCCAAGAGCCGGCGCCACTGCCGTCGGCTCTACTCGGTGGGGACCCAGAAAATCCGTTGACCCGATTGGTTGTCGGGGTACGGGAATGGACCGAGCGTCGCCGATCGTGGTGCATTCTCGCCGCCCGCACAAGGGGGTTCGTTACTCGCTAGTAACGGCCGGATAACCGAACAACGACCCGTCGGTATCGGGCGACGACGCAGGGTGGCATCAGGTGGGGTGACACAACGGTTGATTAGTGGACGGAATCCGACAGATCAACGGCCCTGACTTACTCCAAGTAACAGCGGCCGCGTTTACCAAGATTTGGTAAAGCGCGGCCACGTGTCGACCTGTCGGCCAATCTTTCACCTGGGCATCACAAGCCCCGGCGTTTAGAGACTGGTCAGAACAGAGCCCTGGCCAACGCCCGGCGCGCCGCCACGACCCGCGGATCGTCGGCCCCGACCACCTCGAACAGTTCGAGCAGCCGCAGCCGTACGGCGTCACGGTCGTCACCCGCCGTGCGCTGCACCGTGTCGATCAGCCGCCCGAAGGCGTCCTCCACGTGCCCGCCCACCAGGTCCAGGTCGGCGGCGGCGATCTGCGCCTGCACGTCGCCGGGCTTGTCGGCGGCGTCCTTGCGCACCTGCTGCGGGTCGACGCTCTGCACGCGCTGGAGCAATTCGGCCTGGGCGAGACCCAGTTTGGCCTCCATGTTGGCCGGGTCGTCGCTCAGCACGTTCTTGTACGCCTGGACGGCACCCGCCAAGTCGCCCGCGTCCAGGGCCTGCACAGCGGCTTCGAGGAGCGCGTCGTACGGACCGGCGGGCACCTCGGGCGCGGCCTGGACGTCGCCGGGCGCGGCGTCCGGGTCGACCGTCAGGCCGGTGAGCCCGAAGCGCTGCTCGGCGACCTGGACGAGCTGGTCGAGGGTCCCCCGGATCTGTGCCTCTCCGGCGGCCCCCTGGAAGAGCGGCAGGGCCTGTCCCGCGACCACCGCGAAGACGGCCGGGATCCCCTGGACCCCGAACTGCTGCATCAGCATCTGGTTGGCGTCGACGTCGATCTTGGCCAGGACGAAGCGTCCGGCGTATTCGAGGGCCAGGCGTTCGAGCACCGGGCTGAGTTGCTTGCACGGCTCGCACCACTCGGCCCAGAAGTCGATGACGACGGGCACCTCGGTGGACCGCTGCAGGACATCGCGCTCGAAGCCCGCCTCGTCGACGTCGATGACGAGGCTGGCGGGGGACACGGCCCCTGTTCCGCCGCCCTGCCTGGCCGCTTCCGCGCGCGCCTGCTCCGCCTTCGTCTTGGCCTCCTGGGCCGCCTTCACCGCGGCGAGGTCGACGACTCCGCTCATGGACATGTTCCGTGGCTGCATGAGTACATCCTCCCCCTTCCGCGCGCACGTGTGAAAAGCGTGGTGAAAGCCAGACCTGTTACGTCTTGATCGGGTCCGCTCGGCTACGTCTTGATCGGGTCCGCTCGGCGCCGGGTCCCCACCTGGCGCCAGTGGTGTGTTGGTGTGTCACTGTGGTCGTCGCTCATGCGTGATCATGCTGTGCACGCTTTCGCTACGAGTCGTAGCGTAACTGTCCCGGGGCGCCGCTGTGCACCCTCCCCCGGTGATCTCCCTCACGGCTTCACACAACCGCCGGATTCGGCCATCGAGATTGCCGGATATGGTCACTGACATGCAGAGTCGCACTTCAGCCACTCGTACGGGGCGCCCGCGCAGCGCCGCCGCGGACGCCGCGATCCTGGAGGCGACGCGCGCGGCGCTGGTCGAACTGGGCTGGTCCAAGATGACGTTGGGGGATGTGGCGACGCGCGCGGGGGTCGCCAAGACGACGCTCTACCGCCGCTGGGCCGGCAAGAACGAGCTCGTCGTCGACGCGGTGGCGGTCCTCTTCGACGAGCTGGAGCTCCCCGACCGGGGCAGTCTCGCCGCCGACATCGAGGGTGTGGTGCTCCAGTTCGCGGCGATCCTGGACCGCCCGGAGACGAAGACCGCGCTGATGGCGGTGGTGGCCGAGTCCACCCGCGACGAGCCCCTGCGCGAGCGCATCCGCACCTCGATCGTGGACCGCCAGAAGCGGCTGGTTCTGGAGGGGCGCGCCCGCGCCACCGCGCGCGGGGAACTGCCCCCGGAGACCGACGCGGCCACCGCCGCCCGCACGGCCGACCTGATCTTCGACGTGGTCGCGGGTGCCGTGGTGCACCGCACCCTCGTCAGCGCGGAGCCCGCGGACGAGGAGTGGGTGCACAGCTTCACCCGGGTGCTGCTGCTGGGCCTCGCGGGCGCGTCGGCCCAGCCCTGAGGACTTCCCCGGAAACGGAGCAGGGGTGGCCGGGGGCCGAGCGAACGGCCCCCGGCCACCCCGGGGAAGGGAACCCCCGGCCGGGCCGGGGAGCGAAGAGTGGGTCAGAAGCCCGCCGGCTCCGTGTAGATGCCCCACTCGTCCCGCAGGGCGTCGCAGATCTCGCCCAGCGTGGCCTCCGCCCGGACGGCCTCCAGCATGGGGGCGATCATGTTCGACCCGTCGCGCGCGGCCGCGAGCATCGCGTCCAGCGCCCCGCGCACGGCCGCCTCGTCGCGTGCGGCCTTGCGCCCGCCGAGCACGCGCACCTGCTCGCGCTCCACCTCGTGGCTGACCCGGAGGATCTCCAGGTCGCCGGTGACGGAGCCGTGGTGGACGTTGACGCCGACGACGCGCTTGTCGCCCTTCTCCAGGGCCCGCTGGTACTGGAAGGCGGACTCGGCGATCTCGCCGGTGAACCAGCCGTCCTCGATGCCCCGCAGGATTCCGGAGGTGATAGGTCCGATCGGGTGCTGCCCGTCGGGGTGCGCCCGCAGGCCCCGCTCCTTGATCTGCTCGAAGATCTTCTCGGCGTCGGCCTCGATCCGGTCGGTGAGCTGCTCGACGTACCAGGAACCGCCCAGCGGGTCGGCCACGTTGGCGACGCCGGTCTCCTCCATCAGCACCTGCTGCGTGCGCAGGGCGATCTCGGCGGCCTGCTCGGACGGCAGGGCGAGGGTCTCGTCGAGGGCGTTGGTGTGCAGCGAGTTGGTCCCGCCGAGCACCGCCGCGAGCGCCTCCACGGCCGTGCGCACCACGTTGTTGTACGGCTGCTGGGCGGTCAGCGAGACTCCGGCCGTCTGCGTGTGGAAGCGCAGCCACTGCGCCTTCTCCGACTTCGCGCCGTACACGTCGCGCATCCAGCGGGCCCAGATCCGCCGGGCCGCACGGAACTTGGCGATCTCCTCGAAGAAGTCGACGTGCGCGTCGAAGAAGAAGCTGAGGCCCGGGGCGAAGACGTCCACGTCGAGACCGCGGGACAGGCCCAGCTCGACGTATCCGAAGCCGTCGGCCAGCGTGTAGGCCAGCTCCTGCGCGGCCGTGGCCCCCGCCTCCCGGATGTGGTACCCGGACACGGAGAGGGGCTTGTACGCGGGGATCGAGGAGGCGCAGTGCTCCATGAGGTCCCCGATGAGGCGCAGATGCGGCTCGGGCTGGAAGAGCCACTCCTTCTGCGCGATGTACTCCTTGAAGATGTCGGTCTGCAGGGTGCCGTTCAGGACGGCCGGGTCGATGCCCTGCCGCTCGGCCGCGACCAGGTACATGCAGAAGACCGGCACGGCGGGTCCGCTGATGGTCATCGACGTCGTGACGTCGCCCAGCGGGATGTCCTTGAACAGGACCTCCATGTCGGCGGCCGAGTCGATCGCGACACCGCAGTGCCCGACCTCGCCGAGCGAGCGCGGGTCGTCGGAGTCGCGGCCCATGAGCGTGGGCATGTCGAAGGCCACGGACAGGCCTCCGCCGCCGTTGGCCAGGATCATCTTGTAGCGCTCGTTGGTCTGCTCGGCGTTGCCGAACCCGGCGAACTGCCGGATGGTCCACGTACGCCCTCGGTAGCCGGTCGGATAGAGACCGCGGGTGAAGGGATACTCACCGGGCCATCCGATCCGCTCGAAGCCCTCATATGTGTCCCCGGGCCGGGGACCGTACACCGGCTCCACGGGGTCGCCGGAGAGCGTGGTGAAGTCGGCCTCGCGCTTGCGCGAGGCGTCGTAGCGGGCCTGCCAGCGGCGGCGGCCTTCCTCGATGGCGTCAGCGTCCATGTCTTCGAATTTACTAGGACGTCCTAGTAAATGTCGATGGGGAACCGCCGTACGGTGTCGTACGGCGGTGTGAACTATGCCTCGGCGACCGCGGGAGCGTCGTCCGCGACCCGCGACTCCAGCTCGCGCGAGATCCTGCGCTCCACGAAGAAGGCGGCCGTGGGGATCGTCCCCGCCAGCAGCACCCACAGCTGCTTGCCGACCGGCCACTTCGCCTTGGAGCCGAGGTCGAAGGCGAAGACCAGGTAGACGACGTAGAGCCAGCCGTGGGCGATACCGACGACGCGCGTGAAGTCCGCGGCACCGTCCATGTCGAGCACGTACTTGGCGATCACACCGAGGGTCAGCAGGACCAGCAGCACACCGGTGACGTAGGCCATCACGCGGTACCTGGTCAGCACGCTCTTCTTCATGGGTACGAGCGTAACCACCCCATTTGCGCGATCTTCGCGCGCCCCCGCCCCGTCCACCGGACGGGTGCCCCGCCACGCGCCCGCGGTGCCGTGCGCGCCCGCGCGGCCCCCATCGCTCCCCGTGCCGTACGCGGCGGTCCCGCTCGTCCCGCGGTGCCGTGCGCGCCGGTGCGGTCCTACTCGTCCGCGAAGTCGTGCGCCGCGACCCGCAGCGGCCGCAGCATCGCGAAGATCTCCGCGCACTCCTCCGCGTCGTACACCCCGAGGCCGAAGTCCATCGCCATCAGGTCGCGGGTGGCCGCGTCGCAGACCTCGCGGCCCTTCGCGGTGATGGAGGCGAGCGTGCCCCGCCCGTCGTTGGGGTTGGGCCGCTTGTCGACGAGCCCCGACCGCACCAGCCGGTCCACGGTGTTCGTGACGGAGGTCGGGTGCACCATCAGCCGCTCGCCGATCTTGGACATCGGCAGCTCGCCCGCCTTCGAGAAGGTGAGCAGCACCAGTGCCTCGTACCGCGCGAAGGTCAGTTCGTACGGCTTGACGACGGCGTCCACCTCGGCGAGCAGGATCTGGTGCGCGCGCATGATCGATGTGATCGCGGCCATGGACGGAACCGATCCCCAGCGCTGCTTCCAGTGTTCGTCGGCGCGGGCGATCGGATCGAAGGCAAGACTGAGGGGCTTCGGCACGCCAAAGACCTTACCGGCCGGTCACATCGTGGTCAGCCCCGTCTCGCCTTTCGGTCGCCGACCCCGGTACGACGGGGATTCCGGCCTCTCCGGCACGGGCCGTCACCGCTCTCCCGCGCTCCGCGCGACCTCCCGGTCCGCGCTCCGCACCCGCGCCGATTCCGCCCGCCGCGCCTCCACCACCAGCACGACGCAGCAGACGGTGCCCAGCACACCCGCGCCCGCGACCGCCGCCCGCACCCCGGCGAACTCCGCGGCGACGCCCGCCAGCGCCATCCCGAGCCCCTGGACGGTCATCAGCCCCGCCGTGTTCAGGGTCATGGCCCGCCCCCGCAGCTCCTCCGGAACGGCCCGCACGAACCACTGGTCGAGGCCGAGCGTGTAGGCCGAGCCGGCGCCCGCGAGCAGCAGCAGGACCAGCGACCAGCCGAGTCCGGGCCGCAGGGCGTAGCCCACGTAGGGAAGCACGGTGACGCAGACGAGCGGGAGGGCGAGCCGGGTACGGGTGGCAGGCCGCAGCCTCGCTCCGGCGTACAGCTCCCCCGCGATCGTGCCGACCGGCAGCGCGCACATCAGCAGACCGAGCCCGGCCGGACCGGCGCCCAGCCCGTCGGCGTACGGAGCGGCCAGCGCCTCGGGCGCCACGGCGAACATCGGTGGCACCCAGAACAGCAGGAGCAGCGCGCGCACACGCCGGTCGGCGAGCACGAGCCGGGTGCCGCGCAGCGAGTCCCGCACCAGGGCCCCCGACTGCCGGGCCCGCGCCGGGCGCCGCCGGGTGCCCAGACGCAGCAGTGCGGCGGACGCCAGGAACGTGCACACGGTGACGACGAGGGCGTGCCGCGGCGTGACGACGGTCAGCAACAGGCCGCCGGCCGCGAATCCGGCGAGCAGCGCGCTCTGCGAGACGATCCGCAGCAGGGAACGGCCGAGCACGAACAGGTCCCCGTCGCCGAGCACGTCGGCGAGGGTCGCCGTCCGCGTGCCCTGGAAGACCGGCGAGACCACGGCGAGCGCGCACCGCATCGCGAGCAGTACGGCCGTGGGCGCGCCCGGCGTCACCATCACGGCCACGCACCCCGCGCACAGCAGGTCGCACACCACCAGCACCCGCCGGGCCGGGAAGCGGTCGGCGACGCCCGCGAGCAGGGTTCCGCCGACGAGGTACGGCAGGAAGCCGAGCGCGAAGGTGAGGGAGCTCAGCAACGGTGAGCCCGTCAGGTCGTAGACCAGGACCGACAGGGCGATCTCGCTGACCACGAGCCCGAGCAACGACAGGGCGTGCGCGGCGAAGACGGCCCTGAACTCCCGTACCGCGAAGACACGGCCGTAGCCCGTGACGTCGGAGCCGGCGTCCGCGGCGGTCGGCACCGGGCTGCCCGCAGGTCCTGTCGGCCCCGTTCCCCCGGTGTCCTGCGCTTCCGTGTCCTGTGCTTCCGTGTCCTGTGCTTCCGTGTCCTGTGCTTCCCGCATGGGCAGCAGCGTGCCCGCACGCCGGCCGGAGCCGTAGAGTTTCGGCGTCAGCCGAATCTTCGAGATCCCGCGCGGGAGGCGCCGTGCCGTCCCTGCTGCACTTCGGGGAGGACGACCTCCTCAACTGCCGCTTCGCGGTGTCCCCGCTGTGGGAGACCCTGGAGGCGGTGCGGACCCTGAACCGTCCCGCGCGCCAGGGCTACCACGCGCACTGGCTGCGCCGGATCCGTGCCGCGGCGGCGGGGCTCGACCTCGCGCCCCTGTGGATGCTCATGCCGCACCGCGGCTACTCCCCCGACTGGCTCGGACGGCCGCCGATCGGTCCGGCCGCCGGATTCGAGGAGGAGATCGCCGCGGTCCGCGCGGCCGACCCCGAGGCGGCCCGCGAGGAGACCGCACGGTCACTCGCCGACACCCCCGGCGCCCTCGCGTCCGCCCGCGGGCGGGCCCTGCTGGAGGACCCGGTCCGCATGGTCGGGGAACTGGCCGACCTGGTGGAGGCGGCCTGGCACACCCTTCTCGAACCGGACTGGCCGCGGCTGCGGGCCCTGCTGGAGGCGGACGTCTCGTTCCACTCACGGCGGCTCGCGGAGGTCGGACTCGGCGGGCTGCTGCCGGAGATCGACCCGCGGTTCGGCTGGCGCGCCCGGACGCTGGCCGTCGAGTGGAAGGGGCTCCACGAGCGGGACCTCGCGGGCCAGGGGCTCGTCCTGATGCCCAGCGTCTTCATCTGGCCCGACGTGGTCAGCTCCTACGACCCGCCCTGGCAGCCCACGCTCGTCTATCCGGCGCGGGGCATCGGCGGTCTGTGGGCCGAACCGTCGGACCGGGCGCCCGACCCGCTCGTACGGCTGCTCGGGCGGGGTCGGGCCGCCGTCCTCACCGCACTGGCCGAGCCCGCCACCACGACGGATCTGGCGCGGCGTCTCGGGCTCGCGCCGTCCTCCGTGTCGGCCCACCTCGCGACGCTCCGCGACGCGGGCCTGCTCACCTCCCGCCGCTACGGCCACCAGGTCCTCTACGAGCACACACCCCTGGGCCTGGCGCTGGCGTCCGCAGCGGGGTGACCGCCTCCGCGCCCACGGGCGCAGGCCGGAGCGCGCCGGCCCGCGCGGGCCACCGGGACGAAGAAACCCCGGCCCATGGGCCGGGGTTCGACAAGGGACCCGTACGGAGGATCCAGGGGGCGCGGGCCTATGCGGACAGGTGCCGCTCCACCGTCTCCACCTTGGAGGTCAGACCGTCCGTGACGCCGGGGCGGATGTCCGCCTTGAGGACGACCGAGACGCGCGGCGCGCGTTCCTCGACCACGGCGACGGCGCGCTTGACGACGTCCATCACCTCGTCCCACTCGCCCTCGACGGAGGTGAACATCGCGTCGGTGCGGTTCGGCAGCCCCGACTCGCGGACGACCCGGACGGCGTCGGCGACGTACTCCCCCACGTCCTCGCCGACGCCCAGCGGCGTCACGGAGAAGGCGACGATCATGCGTTCACGATCCCTTCCTTGCGGGCGCGGGACGCGATCACCGCGTCCTCGGCCTCGCGCTTGAGCTTGCGCTCGGCGAAGAAGCCGCCGGTCGGCAGGACGGAGAGGACGAAGTAGAGGATGCCGGTCCCCGCGCTCCACTTGGCGCGGTTCCAGGCGTCCGCCCAGAAGATCACGTACAGGATGAACAGGACACCGTGGAGGGCGCCCATGACGGGCACCGCGTTGAAGTCCGTGGTCCGCTTGAGCACCGAGCAGACGAGCAGCAGCAGGAAGGAGACGGCCTCGGGGGCCGAGACCAGGCGGAGGCGGCGGAGGGCGGAGGCGGTCTTTATGTCCACGGTTCACCTTCGGTGAGAGATTCGCTGTCGACTTGATCGTCGCGTGGTGGTCGTGCGGGCGGCGCCGGGGCTCGCTTTGTGAACGCAAGCACAAGCGTCGGTCCATTGTGGCACCCGGACTCCGGACGCCCCGGCAGGGGGGTGTCGGGGTGTCCTCGGGGTCGGGATCCTCCCCGAGGACCTGTCGGCCGCCGCACCCTGCGGCTACCTTCACAGCGTGGCGATGTTCCGACTTCAAGGCAGCAAGGTGCTGGCCGTCGACATGACCGGGGACGCCGTGAAGGCGAAGAACGGCTCGATGGTCGCGTACGACGGCCAGATGGCGTTCAAGAAGCTGAGCGGGGGTGGTGAGGGGGTACGGGGGATGGTGACCCGGCGCCTCACCGGTGAGCAGATGACGGTGATGGAGGTGAAGGGGCACGGGACCTGCTGGTTCGCGGACCGGGCCTCCGAGATCAACCTCGTGAGTCTCCAGGGGGACAAGCTGTACGTGGAGTCGAGCAATCTGCTCGCGACCGACGCGGGGCTGCGGACCGGCACGACCTTCACCGGGCTGCGCGGCGCCTCGCAGGGCAACGGGCTGTTCACGACCACGGTCGAGGGGCACGGGCAGGCGGCGATCACGTCGGACGGGCCGGCGGTGGTGCTGCGGGTGAGCTCCCAGTACCCGCTGACGGTCGACCCGGGCGCGTACATCGCGCACCAGGGCAATGTGCGGCAGTCGTTCCAGTCCGGCGTGACGTTTCGCACACTGCTCGGTGAGGGCGGCGGCGAGGCGTTCCAGATCCGCTTCGAGGGCGACGGTCTGGTCTATGTGCAGCCCAGTGAGCGCAACACGATCGCGGGGGACGTGTGACATGCCGTTCCGTGAGGTGAACTCGAAGATGGTCGAGGCCACGGTGCTGCCGGGCCAACGGATGTTCAGTCAGCGCGGCGCGATGCTCGCCTACCGCGGCGAGGTCTCCTTCACCCCCAACATCCAGGGCGGTCAGGGCGGTGTGATGTCGATGATCGGCCGCCGCCTGGCCAACGAGGCGACCCCGCTCATGACCGTGGAGGGCTCGGGCACCGTGCTCTTCGGGCACGGCGGCCACCACGTCCAGGTGATCGAGCTCACCGGGGACACCCTGTACGTGGAGGCGGACCGGCTGCTCGCCTTCGACGGCACGCTCCAGCAGGGGACGATGTTCCTCGGCTCGCAGGGCGGCGTCATGGGCATGGTGCGCGGCCAGGTCACCGGCCAGGGCCTGTTCACGACGACGCTCAAGGGGCACGGCGCGGTCGCCGTCATGGCGCACGGCGGCGTCTTCGAGGTCCCGATCACCCCGCAGCGCCCGGTGCACGTGGACCCGCAGGCGTACGTGGCGCACCACGGGGACGTACGCAACAAGCTGTCGACGGCGCTGGGCTGGCGCGACATGGTCGGACGCGGCTCGGGCGAGGCCTTCCAGCTGGAGTTGAGCGGCAACGGCGCGGTGTACGTCCAGGCCTCGGAGGAGAAGCTGTGAGCGCGTACGGGACCCCGGGCGGCCCGGTCATCCACGACCCGATGACCCTGCCGGTCGACGACAACGTGAACAACTACACCTTCTGCGTGGAGCTCAAGGGGAGCCAGTGGTTCCTGCAGAAGGGGAAGATGATCGCCTACTACGGCTCGATGGAGTTCAACGGCGTCGGACACGGCCGGCTGGACCGTCTGGTGCGAACGTCCTTCCATTCGCCTCTGCACGCGAGCGACTGGGTCGTGGCGGAGGGCTCGGGCAAGATGCTCCTCGCCGACCGGGCCTTCGACGTGAATTCGTACGACCTCGACGAGGGCAATCTGACCATTCGCTCGGGCAACCTGCTCGCTTTTCAGCCAAGTCTCGCCCTCAAGCAGTCGATCGTGCCGGGGTTTCTGACCCTGATCGGAACCGGAAAGTTCGTGGCCGCATCCAACGGTCCGGTGGTGTTCATGGAACCCCCGATCCGAGTGGACCCGCAGGCCCTGGTCGGCTGGGCCGACTGCCCGTCCCCCTGCCACCACTACGACCATGGGTACATGACAGGTGTAATGGGCGGTCTACGTGCGATGACGGGCCTCGGCGGGGCCTCCGGAGAGGAGCACCAGTTCGAGTTCGTCGGGGCCGGCACGGTGCTGCTCCAGTCCACCGAAACCCTCATGGCCGAGCAGGCCACGGGGGTGGTTCCGCAGCAGGCCGGAGTGCCGGGCGCGGGCGGGGTGCCGGGTCAGCACGGGGCGCAAGCCGGCGCACCGCGTCTTCCCGGACAGCTGGGGGACCTCCAGCGTCGCTTCGGGCTGTGAGCGGTAGTCTGCGGAGTGTGACATCGAACGCGTGCGCACCGTCACACCACCGTCACTAGTTCGCCTTTCAACATTTTAGGTAGACTTCATTCATGGAGACCGAGACGGCCACGCGCTGGCTGACCGATGCGGAGCAGTGCGCCTGGCGCACCCACCTGGAGGTCAACAGGCTGTTGACGTACCAGCTCGAGAGGGACCTCCAGCCGTTCGGGCTGACGATGAACGACTACGAGATCCTGGTGAACCTCTCCGAGTCGGAGGGCGTACGGATGCGGATGAGCGACCTCGCGTCCGCCACCCTCCAGTCCAAGAGCCGGCTCTCGCACCAGATCACCCGTATGGAGAACGCGGACCTGGTGCGCCGCGAGAACTGCGAGTCCGACCGCCGGGGACTGTATGCCGTCCTGACCCCGCACGGCATGGAGACGATGAAGAAGGTCGCGCCCCATCATGTGGCGTCCGTGCGCAAGCACTTCATCGACCTGCTGTCCCCCGAGGCGCTGGAAGACCTCCACAAGTCGCTGCGGCCGATCGCCGAGCATCTGCGCGGACAACGCGGAAAGCCCTGACGGAGCGGGCGGACGGCGGGAACACCGTCCCGCCGCCCGCCGCTTCTCATCGGGACGAGGACCCCGCCGAGCCGCCGTTCGCGGAAGACGGCGCCGGACCCTGCGCGGCCGACGGTGCACCGGACGGCACGGCGGGCCGAGAGCGCCGTCCGCGGCCCGGCTCCGCCTGCCCGTCCCCCTCGCTCACCGGGCCCACGACGGGCCCCGCCCCCTCCGCCGCGGCCCGGCCGCCCCAGCCGGAGACCAGCGCGGCAAGCAGGGCCACGGCTCCCGAGATCGCGAAGCACACACTCAGCGGCAGCCACCCGACCAGCAGGCCGATCGCCGCCGTACCTCCCGAACTGCCCGCGTTCACGGCCGTGTTGACCCAGGCACCCGCCTGGGTCCGGGAAC
This sequence comes from Streptomyces siamensis, assembly GCF_039543605.1. NCBI lineage: Bacteria > Bacillati > Actinomycetota > Actinomycetes > Kitasatosporales > Streptomycetaceae > Streptomyces > Streptomyces siamensis. The sequence continues at coordinate 51,993 of NZ_BAABKB010000013.1, forward strand.
CCTCCGGAGCCGTCTCGTCCGCCAGCAGATACGCCGTGGTGAGCGCCGGAGCCACGAAGAAGCCCGCGCAGGCCACCGCGGCCGCCAGCGTGCCGAGGCCGGGGGCGAGTCCGGCGGCGGCCAGGGCCAGGCCCAGTCCGACGGCCAGCAGCGGCAGTCGGACGCGGGCGCCGGTCCGCCAGTCGACGGCGCCGTTCAGCAGGCCGCCGACCGCGCTGCCGGCCGACAGCGACGCGAGCACCCAGGCGACCACGTCGTCGCCGTGGTGCCGTTCCCCGGCGCAGGCCAGGACCAGCAGGTCGACCGCGCCGAGGGACAGCCCGACCCCGGCGGCGACGACGACGGGCCGCACCAGCGCCCGCGCTGCGCTCGGCCGGGCGGCGCCCCGCCCCGGCTTCCGCGCACCGGACGGCCGTACGTCGCGGACGGCCGGCGACGCGACGAACGCGAGCGTCCCGGCGCCCACCAGCAGCCCGCTGAGCGCGACGCCGGCCGCCGGGGGCGCGATCTGCACCAGCGCGCCGACCAGCAGCGGGCCGGAGACGAACAGCACTTCCTCGGCGACACCGTCCAGACTGTAGGCGCGCTGCAACAGCAGCCGGTCGTCGGCGAGTTCACCCCAGACCGCGCGCATCGTGGGGCCGAGCGGAGGTGTGCAGGAACCCGCCGCGACCGCGACGGCGCCGAGCACCACCGGGGGCGCGCCGGGCCGCCAGCTCGCCGCCGCGAGCGTGCCGAGGAGCGCGGCGTAGAGCAGGGCCATGGGGAGCAGAGCGGCGCGCGGACCGTGCCGGTCGACCAGGGCCGCACGCGCCGGGGACAGGAAGACGCTGGTGGCGCCGAACAGCGCCATCACCGTGCCGGCGACGGTGTACGACCCGGTGGCCCGGGTCACGGCCAGCATCACGGAGAGGGAGACGATCCCGTACGACAGGCGGCCCAGCAGGGCGGCGCCGAAGGTACGGCGGGCGTACGGGATCCGCAGTACGGCGGCATACGAGGGCCGCCCGATGGAAGGCGTGGACATGCTCGTGATTCCTCTGTCGAGGCGAAAAGGGGACACCGAGGGACCGCGACGCCGCAGCCTGCGTGCTGCCGACCGATCGCGGACCTGGGCGGGCCCTACGCACAGAGGAGGAACATGCGCCCTAACTTAACAGCGCACACGACGAGTTGACCACCAGGCCCACCACCCCTCGATCACCGCCTCGTCCGGCGCCCCTGAGAACGGGGGGCGCGCCTCAGCCCGTCCGGCACCCCTTGAGAACCGGGGGCACGCCTCAGCCCGTCCGGCACCCCTTGAGAACCGGGGGCGCGCCTCAGCCCGTCCGGCGCTTGAGGACGAGGCCGTCCAGGCCGATCCGGGGGTCTGGGGGCGGAGCCCCCAGGAACAAGGGACGGGCAGGGGCGGAGGGGGCGAAACACGTCGGCCCCGGATGCCGCTGGACAGCGGATTCCGGGGCCGGACAGGAACGGAGCAGGAGGGTGCACCCTCGGGCGGCCGTCCCACGCAGGAGGGGTCACCCCTCGGTCGGCCGACCCGCGCAGAACCTCGGTCGGCCCTTCCGCACAGGAAGAGGTCAGCCCTCGGTGAGCCCCTCCACCAGCGTGTCCGCGGCCCGGTACGGGTCGAGCTCCCCCGCCACGATCCGCTCCGCGAGCGCCCCGAGCCGCCGGTCCCCGTGCAGGTCACCGATCCGCTGCCGCAACGCGGTGACGGCGATCGTCTCGACCTCCTGCGCGGCCCGCGCCCGGCGCCGCTCGGCGAGCACCCCGTGCTCCTCCATCCACGCCCGGTGCTTCTCCAGCGCCTCGACGACCTCGTCGACCCCCTCGCCACGGGCGGCGACCGTCTTCACGATCGGGGGCCGCCAGTCCCCCGGCGCCCGCGACTCCCCGAGCCCCAGCATGTGATTGAGCTCGCGGGCGGTGGCGTCGGCGCCGTCCCGGTCGGCCTTGTTGACGACGTAGACGTCGCCGATCTCCAGGATTCCGGCCTTCGCGGCCTGGATGCCGTCACCCATCCCGGGCGCCAGCAGGACCACCGAGGTGTCCGCCTGGGAGGCGATCTCGACCTCGGACTGCCCGACTCCGACGGTCTCGACGAGGATCACGTCGCAGCCCGCCGCGTCCAGCACCCGAATCGCCTGGGGGGCCGCCCAGGCGAGTCCGCCGAGGTGGCCGCGGGTCGCCATCGAGCGGATGTACACACCGGGGTCCGAGGCGTGCTCGGACATGCGTACGCGGTCGCCGAGCAGCGCTCCGCCGCTGAACGGGGAGGACGGGTCGACGGCCAGCACTCCGACCCGCCTGCCCTGCTTCCGGTAGGCCGTGACCAGCGCCGACGTGGACGTCGACTTGCCGACGCCCGGCGAGCCGGTCAGCCCGACCACGTAGGCGTTGCCGGTGAGCGGCGCGAGCGCCGCCATGACCTCGCGGAGCTGCGGTGCCGCCCCCTCCACCAGGGAGATCAGCCGGGCCACGGCCCGCGGCCGGCCTTCCCTGGCCTGGGCCACCAGCGAGGAGACGTCCTGCATCACAGCTCCGTTCACGAGGGTTCTACGAGGAAAACGCGTGTCAGGCCTTGGGTACCCGCACGATGAGCGCGTCACCCTGACCGCCACCGCCGCACAGCGCGGCCGCGCCGACACCGCCACCGCGCCGCTTCAGCTCCAGCGCGAGGTGCAGCACGAGCCGCGCGCCGGACATCCCGATCGGGTGACCGAGGGCGATGGCACCGCCGTTGACGTTCACCTTTTCCGTGGACACGCCGAGGTCCTTCATTGACTGGACGGCGACCGCGGCGAAGGCCTCGTTGATCTCGATGAGGTCGAGGTCCTCGACCTCCAGGCCCTCCTTCTTCAGCGCGTGCAGGATGGCGTTGGAGGGCTGCGACTGGAGAGAGTTGTCCGGGCCGGCCACGTTGCCGTGGGCGCCGATCTCCGCGATCCACTCCAGGCCCAGCTCCTGCGCCTTGGCCTTGCTCATCACGACCACGGCGGCGGCGCCGTCGGAGATCTGCGACGAGGTGCCCGCGGTGATCGTGCCGTCGCGGGTGAAGGCGGGGCGCAGCTTGCCGAGGGACTCGGCGGTGGTCTCGCCGCGGATGCCCTCGTCCTTGCTGAAGACGACGGGCTCGCCCTTGCGCTGCGGGATCTCGACCGGGGTGATCTCCGCCTCGAAGATGCCGTTCTTCTGGGCGGCGGCGGCGCGCTGGTGCGAGAGAGCCGCGATCTCGTCCTGCTCCGGACGGGCGATGCCGAGGCGTCCGTTGTGCTTCTCGGTGGACTCGCCCATGGCGATGCCCTCGAAGGCGTCGGTGAGTCCGTCGTGCGCCATGGCGTCGAGCATCGCGATCGCGCCGTACTTGTAGCCCTCACGGGACTTGGGCAGCAGGTGCGGCGCGTTCGTCATCGACTCCTGGCCGCCCGCGACCACCACGTCGAACTCACCCGCGCGGATGAGCTGGTCGGCCAGCGCGATGGCGTCGAGGCCGGACAGACACACCTTGTTGATGGTGAGCGCCGGGACGCCCATCGGGATGCCCGCCTTGACGGCGGCCTGGCGGGCCGGGATCTGGCCCGCGCCGGCCTGGAGCACCTGCCCCATGATCACGTACTGCACCTGGTCGCCGCCGATCCCCGCACGGTCGAGGGCGGCCTTGATCGCGAAGCCTCCGAGCTCGGCTCCGGAGAAGGACTTCAGGGAGCCCAGCAACCGTCCCATCGGGGTGCGGGCACCCGCGACGATCACGGAAGTCGTGCTGTTCGTTCCAGACATGAGGTGCGATCCCCTTCCAGCTTGCACAGCTGAGGAGTGAACGAGGGTTTACTCGAATGTACTGAGCGGTAAGCCACGCGTCATCCGGCCCGCGGTGTGATCGCGCGCACGTTGCGTAACCACTCGCGGAGCGCTGCACTGACTCCATGCTGACGCGAATCGACCACATTGGGATCGCCTGTTTCGACCTCGACAAGACTGTCGAGTTCTACCGGGCCACGTACGGCTTCGAAGTCTTCCACTCCGAGGTCAACGAGGAGCAGGGCGTGCGCGAGGCCATGCTCAAGATCAACGAGACGTCCGACGGCGGCGCCTCCTACCTCCAGCTGCTCGAACCCACCCGCGAGGACTCCGCCGTCGGGAAGTGGCTGGCCAAGAACGGCGAGGGCGTGCACCACATCGCCTTCGGCACGGCGGACGTGGACGGCGACGCCGCCGACATCCGCGGCAAGGGCGTACGGGTGCTCTACGACGAGCCGCGGATCGGGTCCATGGGGTCCCGGATCACCTTCTTGCACCCCAAGGATTGCCACGGTGTCCTGACAGAACTGGTCACTTCGGCGGCTGTTGAGTCACCTGAGCACTGACCTCCGTATATCTGGGCCGGTAGGGTTGGGGGCGGCCGTCGCCTCAGTGCGGTGACGGCCGAGGTCCTGCCGCATTCCAGCGAGCAGGACCGAGGGCCGGGGTCCAGGTTTCGGGGGTCGAGCGTCGGGGCAGCAGCCCATGCTCCGCCGTTGATCTGACACCATTCCCCGGGGGCCCCGTTCGGAGGATGGACGGAGCTCGTTCGGAAAGACTTGCGACCAGGGGACGGATGGGACCGCGCAGTGCGGGGCTACGAACGCCAGGAGCGAGAGCCGGCGGCTGACGTCGACCACCTCTCTCGGTTCGAGGCCGAGATGGAGCGGCTGAAGACCGAGCGGGAGAAGGCGGTCCAGCACGCCGAGGACCTCGGCTATCAGGTCGAGGTGCTGCGCGCCAAGCTGCACGAGGCGCGGCGCAGTCTGGCGACCCGTCCTGCCTACGACGGCGCCGACATCGGCTATCAGGCCGAGCAGCTGCTCCGTAATGCGCAGATCCAGGCCGATCAGCTGCGCTCGGACGCCGAGCGCGAACTCAGCCAGGCCCGCGCGCAGACCCAGCGCATCCTTCAGGAGCACGCCGAGCAGGCCGCCCGGCTCCAGGCCGAGCTGCACCAGGAGGCGGTCAACCGCCGCCAGCAGCTCGACCAGGAGCTGGCCGAGCGCCGTCAGACCGTCGAGTCGCACGTCAACGAGAACGTGGCGTGGGCGGAGCAGCTGCGCGCTCGCAGCGAGTCGCAGGCCCGCCGTCTCCTCGACGAGTCGCGCGCCGAGGCCGAGCAGGCGCTGGCCACCGCTCGCGCCGAGGCCGAGCGGATCGCCGGCGAGGCCCGCCAGCGGCTCACCAACGACGCCGAGTCGGCCCGCGCGGAGGCCGAGGCGCTGCTGCGCCGGGCCCGCACCGACGCCGAGCGGCTGTTGAACGCCGCGTCCACGCAGGCCCAGGAGGCCACCGACCACGCCGAGCAGCTGCGCAGCTCCACGGCTACCGAGTCGGACACCGCCCGTCGCCAGGCCTCGGAGCTGAGCCGGGCCGCCGAGCAGCGCATGTCGGAGGCCGACACGGCGCTGCGCGAGGCCCGCACGGAGGCCGACAAGGTCGTCGCCGAGGCGAAGGATGCCGCGGCCAAGGCCCTGGCGAGCGCCGAGTCGACGAACGAGCAGCGCACACGGACCGCGAAGGAGCAGGTCGCCCGCCTGGTCAGCGAGGCCACCAAGGAGGCCGAGAACACCAAGTCCGAGGCCGAGCAGCTCGTCGCCGACGCCCGTACCGAGGCCGAGAGCATCATCGCGACGGCCAGCGAGAAGGCCCGCAGCCTCACGGCGGAGGAGACCGCCTCCCAGCTCTCCAAGGCGGCCCGTACCGCCGAGGACGTGCTGAACAAGGCGTCCGAGGACGCCAAGAAGACGACGAAGGCCGCGTCCGACGAGGCCGAGCGGATCCGTTCCGAGGCGGAGGCCGAGGCCGACCGGCTGCGCGGCCAGGCGCACGACATCGCCGAGGAGCTCAAGGGCGCCGCCAAGGACGACACCAAGGAATACCGCGCCAAGACCGTCGAGCTCCAGGAGGAGGCCCGTCGGCTGCGTGGCGAGGCCGAGCAGCTGCGTGCCGACGCGGTCGCCGAGGGTGAGCGCATCCGTGCGGAGGCGCGGCGCGAGGCCGTCCAGCAGATCGAGGAGGCGGCCAGGACCGCCGAGGAGCTGCTCGCCAAGGCGAAGGCGGACGCGGACGAGCTGCGGACGACGGCCACGGCGGACAGCGAGAAGGTCCGCACCGAGGCCATCGAGCGCGCCACCACGCTGCGCCGGCAGGCCGAGGAGACGCTGGAGCGCACCCGGGCCGAGGCCGAACGGCACCGCGCGGAGGTCGTCGAGCAGTCCGAGACGATCAAGGCGGATGCCGAGCGGGCCGCCGAGGGGCTGCGCGAGGAGACCGAGCGGGCCATAGCGGCACGGCAGGCCGAGGCCGCCGAGGGGCTGACCCGGCAGCACACGGAGGCCGAGGAGCGTCTCGCCGCCGCCGAGCAGGCGCTGACGGACGCGCGTGCGGAGGCCGAGCGGATCCGGCGCGAGGCCGCCGAGGAGGCGGACCGGCTGCGGTCGGAGGCCGCCGAGCGGATCCGTACGCTCCAGGCGCAGGCCGAGACCGAGGCCGAGCGGCTGCGCACCGAGGCGGCGGCGGACGCGTCCGCCTCCCGGGCCGAGGGCGAGGCCATCGCCGTACGGCTGCGGTCGGACGCCGCCGCGGAGGCCGAGCGGCTGAAGTCGGAGGCGCAGGACACCGCGGACCGCGTGCGGGCCGAGGCGCAGGCCGCGGCCGAGCGGCTGGCGACCGAGGGCGCCGAGACGCTGGCCGCCGCGCAGGAGGAGGCCGCCCGTCGGCGGCGCGAGGCGGAGGAACTCCTCGGCTCCGCGCGCCAGGAGGCCGACCAGGAGCGCGAGCGGGCCCGCGAGCAGAGCGAGGAACTCCTCGCGTCCGCCCGCAACCGTGTCGAGGAGGCCCAGGCCGAGGCGGTTCGCCTGGTCGAGGAGGCCGACCGGCGCGCCACCGAGATGGTCTCGAACGCGGAGCAGACCGCCCAGCAGGTGCGCGACTCCGTGTCCGGGCTGCACGAGCAGGCCCAGGAGGAGATCACCGGGCTGCGGTCGGCGGCCGAGCACGCGGCGGACCGTACGCGCGGCGAGGCGCAGGAGGAGGCGGACCGGGTCCGCGCCGACGCCTACGCGGAGCGCGAGCGGGCCTCCGAGGACGCGGCGCGCCTGCGCCGTGAGGCGGCCGAGGAGACGGAGGCCGCCAAGTCCCTCGCCGAGCGCACGATGTCCGAGGCGGTCGCCGAGTCGGAGCGGCTGCGTTCGGACGCCGCCGAGCACGCCCAGCGCGTACGCACCGAGGCGTCGGACACCATCGCGGGCGCCGACCAGGACGCCTCGCGCACCCGCGCCGACGCCCGTGAGGACGCGAACCGGATCCGTTCGGACGCGGCCACGCAGGCCGACACCCTGATCACCGAGGCGGTGTCGGAGGCCGAGCGGCTGGCGACCGAGACCGCCGCCGAGGCCGAGCGGGTCCGCGCCGAGTCCGTGGCGAAGGCCGAGAAGCTCATCGCGGACGCGACGGGCGACGCGGAGCGGCTGCGCGCCGAGGCCGCCGAGACGGTCGGGTCCGCGCAGCAGCACGCCGAGCGGACCCGGGCCGAGGCGGAGCGCGTCAAGGCGCGGGCCGAGGAGGAGGCCGAGCGGCTCACCTCGTCGGCGCGCGAGGAGGCCGAGCGGACACTGGACGAGGCGCGCCAGGACGCCAACAAGCGGCGCTCGGAGGCCGCCGAGCAGGTCGACACGCTCATCTCGGAGACGGCGTCCGAGGCGGACAAGCTGCTCGCCGAGGCGCAGCAGAGCGCGCAGAAGACCACGGCGGACGCCGAGTCGCAGGCCGACACGATGGTCGGCGTCGCGCGGGGCGAGGCGGAGCGCCTGGTCTCCGAGGCGACCGTCGAGGGCAACACCCTGGTGGAGCGGGCCCGCACGGACGCGGACGAGCTGCTGGTCGGCGCGCGCCGGGACGCGACGGCGATCCGGGAGCGCGCGGAGGAGCTGCGCGACCGGATCACCTCGGAGATCGAGGACCTGCACGAGCGGGCGCGCCGCGAGTCGGCCGAGGCGATGAAGACGGCCGGCGAGCGCTGCGACACGCTGGTGAAGGCCGCCGAGGACCAGCTCGCCGAGGCCGAGGCGAAGGCGAAGGACCTGGTCTCGGAGGCCAATTCCGAGGCGAGCAAGGTGCGCATCGCCGCCGTGAAGAAGGCGGAGGGTCTCCTCAAGGAGGCCGAGCAGAAGAAGAACTCGGTCGTCGCCGAGGCGGAGAAGATCAGGTCCGAGGCCATCCAGGAGGCCAAGGCGGCCGTCGAGGAGGGCAAGCGCGACCTGGAGGTCCTGGTGCGGCGCCGTGAGGACATCAACGCGGAGATCTCCCGCGTCCAGGACGTCCTGGAGGCGCTGGAGTCCTTCGAGGCGCCGTCCGGCGGCAAGGACAGCGGGGTCAAGGCGGGTGCCGCCGCCGGCGCAACCCGTTCGAGTGGCAAGACGTCAGAGGGCTAGCCAGAAGCACCGATTCCGTGCTTTGCCGGGACCTTTCCCACAGGCTCTGGCAAGCCCTCCGACAGCTAGCCACCCAAAAGGAGTGTCATTCTCCAGATCAAACACGTATCCGCTCGATGACACACCGCTTTGGCCCCTAGGATTCCCCTATCACCTCACCGGTCTCATTCGACAGGAACCCCATGAGCGACACTTCCCCCTACGGCTTCGAGCTTGTGCGGCGTGGGTACGACCGCGCGCAGGTGGACGAACGCATCTCGAAGCTCGTCTCCGACCGTGACAGCGCTCTGGCCCGCATCACTGCTCTGGAAAAGCGCATCGAGGAGCTCCACCTCGAAACGCAGAACGCCCAGGCCCAGGTCACCGACGCAGAGCCGTCGTACGCGGGTCTCGGCGCGCGGGTCGAGAAGATCCTCCGCCTCGCCGAGGAGGAGGCGAAGGACCTGCGCGAGGAGGCCCGTCGCGCTTCCGAGCAGCACCGCGAGCTCGCCGAGTCGGCGGCCCAGCAGGTGCGCAACGACGCAGAATCGTTCGCCGCGGACCGCAAGGCCAAGGCGGAGGACGAGGGCGTCCGGATCGTCGAGAAGGCCAAGAGCGACGCCTCCCAGCTGCGCTCCGACGCGCAGAAGGACGCGCAGTCCAAGCGTGAGGAGGCGGACGCCCTCTTCGAGGAGACCCGCGCCAAGGCCGCGCAGGCCGCCGCGGACTTCGAGACGAACCTCGCCAAGCGCCGCGAGCAGTCGGAGCGGGACCTGGCCTCGCGTCAGGCCAAGGCCGAGAAGCGTCTCGCGGAGATCGAGCACCGCGCCGAGCAGCTCCGCCTGGAGGCCGAGAAGCTGCGCACGGACGCCGAGCGCCGCGCCCGCCAGACGGTGGAGACGGCTCAGCGCCAGGCCGAGGACATCGTGGCCGACGCGAACGCCAAGGCCGACCGGATCCGTTCGGAATCCGAGCGCGAGCTCGCGGCCCTCACCAACCGCCGCGACTCGATCAACGCCCAGCTCACCAACGTCCGCGAGATGCTCGCGACGCTCACGGGCGCCGCGGTGGCCGCTGCCGGCACGCCGGCCGAGGACGAGCCGATCTCCCGTGGTGTTCCGGCCCAGCAGTCCCGGTAACCGCAGGACCGGCTGACGACGCCGCAGGCCCGCACCCTCTCCTCGGGGGTGCGGGCCTTCGTCGTGCCGGGAGCTCAAGTGGCAGGCCCCTGCACCCCGTCTTAGCGTGGCCGCATGATCGAACTCGTGGGGCTGACCAAGCGGTACGGCGAGAAGGTGGCGGTCAACAACCTCACCTTCACCGTCAGACCGGGCATCGTGACGGGCTTCCTCGGCCCGAACGGCGCCGGCAAGTCCACCACGATGCGGATGGTGCTCGGGCTCGACCACCCCACCACGGGCGACGTACGGATCGACGGCCGCCACTACGACCATCTCAAGGACCCGCTCAAGTACATCGGCGCCCTGCTGGACGCGAAGGCCATGCACGGCGGGCGCAGCGCCCTCAACCACCTGCTGTGCCTGGCCCAGAGCAACGGCATCCCGAGGGCGCGGGTGCACGAGGTCCTCGACACGGTGGGGCTCACCGCGGTGGCGAGGAAGAAGGCGAAGGGCTTCTCGCTCGGCATGGGCCAGCGGCTCGGCATCGCGGGCGCGCTGCTCGGTGACCCGCGGATCCTGATGTTCGACGAACCGGTCAACGGCCTCGACCCCGAGGGCATCCACTGGATCCGCAACCTGATGAAGTCCCTCGCCGCCCAGGGGCGTACGGTCTTCGTCTCCTCGCACCTGATGAGCGAGATGGCGCTGACCGCCGACCACCTGGTCGTCATCGGCCAGGGCCGGCTGCTCGCCGACACGTCCATGGCGGACTTCATCCAGCAGAACTCGCGGTCCTACGTGCGGATCCGCTCCCCGCAGCGCGAGCGGCTGCTCGACGTGCTGCACGGCGCGGGCATCACCGTCGTCGAGTCGGGCAGCGGCACGCTGGAGGTGGACGGCGGCAAACCGGAGCACATCGGGGAGCTGGCCGCCCAGCACCAGATCGTGCTGCACGAGCTCAGTCCGCAGCAGGCCTCCTTGGAGGAGGCCTTCATGCAGCTGACCGCGGAGTCGGTGGAGTACCACGCGCACGCGGACACCCCGCACGCACCGCCGGAGCCCCGCCGGGAGTGGGGCAGCGACTGGAAGAGGGGGGCCTGACCATGGCCGCGTCCCAGGTCCTACGGTCCGAGTGGACCAAGATCCGGTCGGTCTCGTCGACGGTGTGGACGCTGAGTCTCGCCGCGGTCGTCACGATCGCCCTGGGCATCCTGATCTCGCTGCTGTCGAAGAACGAGTTCGACCGGATGAGCGTGAAGGACCGGCTGTCCTTCGACCCCACGTTCATCAGCTTCGCCGGCATGAGCCTCGGGCAGCTCGCGATGATCGTGTTCGGGGTGCTGGTGGTGAGCAACGAGTACAGCACCGGCATGATCCGTACGTCGCTCGCCGCCGTGCCGCAGCGCGGCATGTTCCTGTCCGGCAAGATCACGGTCGCCGCGGTGCTCGCCCTCGTGGTCGGACTCGTCACCAGCTTCGTCGCCTTCTTCCTCGGTCAGGCCGCGCTCGGCCCGCACCGGGCGTCGATCGGTGACCCCGGTGTCCTGCGCGCGGTGATCGGCGGCGGGCTGTACATGACGCTGATCGCCGTGTTCTCGATGGGCGTCGCGACGATGCTGCGCAGTCCGATGCTCTCGCTGGGCATCCTGATGCCGTTCTTCTTCCTGATCTCCAACATCCTGGGCGCGGTCTCCGCGACCAAGAAGGTGGGCCGCTACCTGCCCGACCAGGCCGGCAGCAAGATCATGCAGGTGGTGACGCCGCTCGGCGACGACACCCCCTACGGGCCCTGGGGCGGCTTCGGGATCATGGTGCTGTGGGTGATCGCGGCGCTGCTCGGGGGGTACGCGCTGCTGAAGAAGCGGGACGCGTAGCGCTCACCCCGCGGCGGGCCGCACCGCCGCACGGGCGTACGGGTCCTCGCCGTCCTGGCGGGCTCCGGCGGGCCCCTCTCGGCCCTTCCGGTACTCGCCGTCCGGGCGGTCCCGGCCCTCAGTCCTCGGGATCCTGGCCGTCCGGGCGGGGCGCGTCAGGGTCCCGGCCGTCCGGGCGGGGCGCCAGCAGGCCGTCGAAGTCCGTCCACCCCTCCCAGCGCCAGACGTCCTTGTCGAGTTCGGGCTCGAGGGGCACGAAGCGGCCGAGCTCGAAGTCGCCGGCCTCCAGGTCGAACCAGCGCTCGTCGGCGACCTCGGTGCCCAGGCCCACGGTCCGCGCGGTCAGCCGCACGAGCAGTTTCACACCGCGGGAGTCCGACAGGTCCTTGCCCTGGATGTGCCGGAACGGCAGCTCGGACACCGGCGCCTGGACGGGTATCCACACGGTGAACGGCGCCCCGCGCTCGACCGCCAGCCAGTAGCGCTCGTCGGCCGGCTCGCCCTGCGCGTCCAGCACCTTCAGCCACTGTTTGTAGATCACGAGGCTGCCGTCGTGCGGGGACTCCTCCAGGTAGCGCAGGTGCGCCCGGGCCCGCAGGTCCACGACCGAGAGGTTGTCGAAGCGGTTGTAGAAGCGGACGGCGATGATCGCGTCGTCGCTGTGGGCGTGCCGACGCGAGTAGCCGGGGAAGTCCGCGGTCCAGGCCTGCGAGATGCTGGCCCGCTGCCGCCAGACGAAGGGCCGCAGCGCGAACAGCTTGATCAGGACGATGCCGAGGAGCACCGCGGGCGCCAGCGCGCCGGTGACGGAGGCGACCGTGGCGAGCAGCTGGTGCGCGGTGCTGTCCGGTTCGGGGTTGAGGTTGTCGGTGCCGACGCTGGCGCGCAGCACGGACAGGCTGAGGTCGAACAGCCGCTCGCCGTCCGAGAAGCGCTGCGCCATCGACCGCGCCGAGTGCTCGGTCAGGGTCCAGCCGACCGCGATGAGCACGGAGAGCCCGGCCAGCGCGCCGAGCGTCATGAGGACCAGGGCGTGGACCGTGCGGCCGGCGATCCACCAGCGAACGGACGTACGGAACCGCGGATGCGCCCGGCCTCGCCCCGAGCGCCTCAGTAAGCTCAACTCACATCCCCCGTAGCCGACTTGGTCCCACTCGTACAATGGGACGGCATCATTCCCGGTGTCCGTTCCGGCCAACCCCGTCCACGTGGGGAGACGAGCCCCCGCCCCGGGTACATCCCGCGTGGAAGGCTGTGCCCGTATCGCGCGACCACCCCCGAAGGGCGTCACCGTGACGACGAAGGACCGAAGCCTCGAGGCGCTGGGCCTGGACGACGTGCCCGCGAAGAAGCCGCTGACCTATCCCGGCCGCCCCACGACGGAGCCGTCCCTGCTGACCGGCGGGGAGCTGCTCCAGCTCGACGTACGGCCGCTGCGCCTGGGCGAGTGGTACGTGGAGGAGCGGCAGGAGCAGCAGCGGCTCGACGAGGCGCTCGCCGACCTCGGCCAGGTGGCCACGGGGCGCCGCCACCCGGTCATCGCCGTCGGCTCCAACGCCTCCCCCGGCCAGGTCGCCCACAAGCTGACCCGGCTCGGGATCCCCGCGACGGTGCCGATGGTCCCGGTGCGCGTGCACGGCATCGCGGTGGGCTGCTCGGGGCACATCAGCCCGGCGGGCTATGTGGCGGGGACGCCCTACGTGGACCGGGACGCCTCGGCCACGCTGGTGGTGACCTGGCTGGATTCGACGCAGCTGAAGGCGGTCGACGACACCGAGTTCCCCGACTACCGGCGGGCGATACTCCCGGGCGACGCGTTCGCGATGACGATGCCGTCCGGGGAGCGCCTCGGCGGCGCGTACATCTACTTCAGCGCGCACGGAGTGCTCGCCGACCCGGCCACCGGACGGCCGCGCGCGGGCGGCGGCGACCAGGCCGAGCTGCTCGCCCACCTGCTCGCGGACTCGGCGCGGCTGCGCGAGCTGCTCGGGCCCGACCCGGCCACCTGGGTGCGGCGCGCCGGCGCCGACCGGTCGCTGCGGGAGCGGGGCACGCGGATCTTCGGCGAGGAGGGCTGGGTCCTGCCGCAGACCGACTTCCTGCCCTACGTCGACGATTCGGCGGACCTGCGGCTGTACGACGACCTGCCGCCGTTGGGCGACTCGCTGCCGTAGCGCACGCCGGGCGAGGACCCAGGGGGCCGGCTTCCGCCGTGCCTCCGGGCCCTTCGGGACGTTGCCGGAACACGGCGGTTTCTGCCCCTCGGGGTTCCGTTTCGCCCCTGGCCTGCGAAGACGCGTACCTGACAACGCGAGCGTGTGACCTGCGTAGTTTTACTTTCCCTTGAGTGGAACCGTCAGCGCCCCGATATCCTCCTAACCCTTACGGGGGCGTGTGCCCCGACGTCCTGAACCTTTCGATGGGTGCGGAGCATGATCGAGGCAGTCGGCCTGACGAAGCGCTACGGCGCCAAGACGGCCGTGTACAACCTTTCCTTCCAGGTGCGGCCGGGCGCCGTCACCGGCTTCCTCGGGCCCAACGGCTCGGGCAAGTCGACCACCATGCGGATGATCCTCGGCCTGGACAACCCCACCTCGGGGCATGTGACCATCGGCGGCTTCCCCTACCGCAAGCTGCCGAACGCGCCCCGTCAGGTCGGCGCGCTGCTCGACGCCAAGGCCGTGCACGGTGGCCGCCACGCCCGTAACCACCTGCTGTGCCTGGCCCAGCTGTCCGGCATCCCCGCCCGCCGGGTGGACGAGGTGCTCGGTGTCGTCGGCCTCCAGGACGTCGCGAAGAAGCGCTCCAAGGGCTTCTCGCTCGGCATGGGGCAGCGGCTCGGCATCGCCGCCGCGCTCCTCGGCGACCCGCAGGTGCTGCTCTTCGACGAACCGGTCAACGGCCTCGACCCCGAGGGCATCCTCTGGGTCCGCAACCTGATGAAGTCCCTCGCGGCGGAGGGCCGGACGGTCTTCGTCTCCTCGCACCTGATGAGCGAGATGGCGCTGACCGCCGACCACCTGATCGTGATCGGCCGCGGCCAGCTGCTCGCCGACATGAACATCAAGGACTTCATCTCCCACAACTCGGCCGACTTCGCGCGGGTCCGCACCCCGGACACCGAGCCCCAGCAGCGCGAGAAGCTCACCGCCGCGCTGACGGAGGCCGGCGGCCAGGTGCTGCCCGAGCAGGACGGCGCCCTGCGGGTCACCGGTCTGCCGCTGCCCCGCATCAGCGACCTCGCACACTCCGCCGACGTGCGCCTCTGGGAGCTGTCGCCCCATCAGGCCTCGCTGGAGGAGGCGTACATGCGGATGACGCAGGGCGCCGTCGACTACCGCTCGACCATCGACCAGAAGGCCGGTCTCCAGCAGGAGCTGCCACCGGGCGCCGTGCCCCAGCCGCAGATGCCGGTCGCCGGCCAGGGCCAGCCGGGCTGGTACGCCCCGCCGCCGCCCCAGCAGGGCGGGCAGCCGTTCTCGATGCCGCAGGGGCAGCCCGGTCCCTACGGCGCCCCCGCGGGCGGCGCTCCGGGCCCGTACGGCGCTCCGTCCGCACCCGCGGGCGCGGACGCCAACCCGTACGCCCAGTCCGCGCCCCAGGCGCCCGCACAGGCCCCCGCGCAACCGCCCGCCGCACCGGCTGTTCCCGCCGCTCCCGCCGCCGCACCCGACCTGACCAAGCCCGAGGACGCCCGATGAGCACGCCCCAGCCCCCGATGCCGCAGCAGGCGGCCGCTGCCCCCAACTGGCAGGCGGCGCCCGGCGCTTCGTACACCTCGCCGATCCCGGTCACCCGTACCCACATCGGTCACGCGCTCACCTCCGAGTGGACGAAGATCAAGTCGGTGCGCTCCACGATGTGGACGCTCGGCATCTTCCTGCTTCTCGTGATCGGCATCGGCTTCCTGGTCGCCGCGCAGACCACGAACGAAGACTTCAGCGACGTCCCGTACACCATCCCGGCCTTCTTCGGCCTGATGCTCGGGCAGATCTGCCTGATCACCCTGGGCGTCCTGGTGGTCTCGTCCGAGTACGGGACGGGCATGATCCGTACGACCTTCACGGCCTCCCCGCAGCGTCACCGGGTGCTCGCCGCGAAGCTGATCATCTTCTTCGCGGTGGCGTTCGTCGTATCGGCCTTCTCGATCGCCCTGGTCGGCATGATGACCTCCGGGATGCACGGCGGCTCCTCGGGCGTCGGCTGGGGCGGTTCGGTGATCATGGGTGCGCTGTACGTCTCGCTGCTCGGCGCCCTCGCGCTCGCGGTCGGCTCGATGCTGCGCCACTCGGCCGGAGCGATCACCACCATGCTCGGTGTGGTGCTCGTGCC
The DNA here is from genome assembly GCF_039543605.1 of Streptomyces siamensis. Taxonomy (NCBI): domain Bacteria; kingdom Bacillati; phylum Actinomycetota; class Actinomycetes; order Kitasatosporales; family Streptomycetaceae; genus Streptomyces; species Streptomyces siamensis. Next base: position 67,758 of record NZ_BAABKB010000013.1, read on the forward strand.
CGCGATCATGCCCGCGTTCCTGATGATGTCCGACAGCATGCGCACCATCGGCGAGAAGATGCAGGAGTACAACGCGCCCAACGCCCTCGCCCGGATCTTCCAGCTGGACACCGAGAGCGGTCACGGCGGGGCACAGCTCGGCCTGCTCGCCGGGGTCACGGCCGCGGCGATCGTCGGCGCGTTCGTGCTGCTGGAGCGCCGGGACGTGTGAGTCCGCCCCCGAAGAGGGGCGCGCGAAGGCGACGGGGCGAAGGTCGTGAAGACCTTCGCCCCGTCGCCTTTTCTCCGTGCCCGTCACACCCCGCCGTCGGTGGCACCCGCGTCCGCCCCGGCACGGCTGTCCGCGGGGGCCTGGTCGGCCGCACCTTGGTCGGTGGCGCCTTGGTCGCTCGCACCCTGGTCGGTCGCCGTCTGGTCGGTCGCGTCCTGCTCAGTGACGCCCTGCTCCTGACCCTGCTCCTGCTGCGCCGGGTCCGTGCCCTGCTGGCCGTCGGTTCCCTGCTGGCCGTCGCTTCCCTGCTGCGCCGCCTCCGGAGCCTCGGTCTTCCGGCGAGATCCGCACTTCAAGTAGGCCCGCATCCCGCGGCGGGGTCACGCTCCGAGGATTCGGGGCCCGACGGCACACGAGACCGCGGGTGAAAGCCGTGCCGACGACCCGCACGAGCCACCGGCACCTGCTTCGGCCGGGCTCTGGGGCCCCTCTAGAACCTGGGCGCGTTACGGGACCGCTGCACCCGCGAGGTACGGCGGTCCTTCGCGTTCCAGCAGGCCTTGTGCCAGTGGCGCCGCTCGTCGACGCCCGAGTGCTCCGGCCACGCCACCACATGCGGTACGCCCGAGGGGATCATCTGGTCGCAGCCGGGGCAGCGGTACGTCTTGCCCTCGGCGCTCGCGCCCGCGACGTGGCGCACGCTCCACTCCTCGCCCTGCCAGCTCTCCGTGGACTGCCAGCCGCCGTAGCGGTCGGCCCGGTCGTCCTCTGCGGACGCGCTGCGGCCAGGGCTGCCGGCGCCCTTCGAACGGTTGCGACGCGGGGACACGGAACACCTCACGGAGCTATACAGGGAGCAGCGGCCATGTCCAGCCTACGCGGCGCGCACAGGGGTACACGTACTCCTCCAACCCGCACAGATCCCCCACCGGGCGGCCCATTTCGCAGACAATCCGCAAATCTCTCCGCCAGGCCGTGACTTCGGCACGTGTCACGCGGTTATGCCGGGTGGGGGAGCTCCGTGTCGGAGCCGAGGAAGCAGGAAGTGCCATGCACGTTGGAAGTTTTGTACTGGCAGCGCAGTTCCCGGGACAGGGCCACGGGGAGGCCCTGCACCGCGCGGTGCGGTCCGCCGAGGCCGCGGAGGAGGCGGGCCTCGACTCGGTCTGGCTGGCCGAACACCACTTCGTGCCGTACGGCACGTGCCCGTCGGCCGTCACGCTCGCCGCGTATCTGCTCGGCCGCACCAGCCGGATCCGCGTCGGCACGGCGGTCAGTGTGCTGCCCACCGCACATCCCGTGGCGCTCGGCGAACAGGCCGCGCTGCTGCACCTCACGTCCGGCGGACGGTTCTCGCTGGGCGTCGGGCGCGGCGGCCCCTGGGTCGACCTGGAGGTCTTCGGCTCGGGTCTCGACGCGTACGAGAAGGGGTTCCCGGAATCACTCGATCTGCTGGTGCGCTGGCTGCGCGAGCCGGCCGTGGCGAGCGACTCCGGACGCTTCCGGTTTCGTGAAGTCCCCGTGGTTCCCCGGCCGTCGGAGGCGCTGAGCGGTGTCCCCGGTCCCGAGGTGGTCGTCGCCTGCACCTCTCCGGCGAGCGTGCGGCTCGCCGCGGAGCGCGGGCTGCCGATGCTCCTCGGCATGCATGTCGGGGACGAGGAGAAGGCCGAAATGGTGGCCCTGTGGCGGCAGTGCGCGCGTGTGGCGGGACGCCCGGCGGACGAGGTGTACGGGGCGGCCCATGTGTCCGCGGGTGTCTGCCAGATCGCGGACCGCCGTACCGACGCCGTCGAAACGCTCGTCAAGGCCATGCCGGGCTGGCTCAAGCACGGCCTGGAGGCCCATGTGACGGTCGACGGCCGCGCTCGCTCCATGCGCGACCCCCTGGCGTACACCGAACTGCTCTGCGGTCTCCACCCGGTGGGGACTCCACGCCTTTGCGCCGACCGGCTCGCGGCGACCTCGGAGCGCACCGGCATCACCCGCTTCGCCCTGCTGGTGGAAGGCTCGGGAGACCTCGCGGCGACCGAGGAGAACGTCCGCCGGCTCGGGGCCGAAGTACTGCCCCACCTCGGCTGACGTGACGCGGCCGGCCCCAAGGGCCGGACGTGCGGGGAGCTTGCCGCCCAGTACGAATGCACCTCCCGCGTACGGAGCGGCAAGCCATACGGCATCACCGTGTCAGCAGTCCCGGAACTCCGGGGACTGGTTCAGCACCTGACTGCGGACCGAGGTGAAGCGTGCCAGCGTGTCGTCCACCGAGGCGTCCAGCGGGAACACCGCCACCCGGTGGCAGTTCTGAAAGGCCAGCCGCACTCCGAAGTGCCGCTGCAGCGCGCCGCGAATCGCGTCACTCGCGAGCGCACGCAGCAGCTGCCCACGTGCCTGCTCGTCCGGCGGGGGCGTCTGGTTGTCGGCGAAGTTGCCGCCGTCCACCTTCAGCTGGGCCACCAGGGAGCTGATCATCTCCCACGCGTAGGGCAGGGAGGTCCGGACGCAGTCGACGAATTCAGCTTCGTCGACCTCGCCTCGCTCGGCCTGTTCGAGTAGGGCCGGTGAGACGTCGAGCGACATGGGTTCTCCTCTCGCACCCCCAGACCTCGGGGGTTGCCGGACAGGGACAGGGAATTCGCGATGTCGAACACGGTGAGTACACACACCGCGACCTCCCGTTTATACGGTAAGCAACGGACGGTGACGGCACCAGGAGAATGCGCACATAGCGAACTCCCAGTAGGCACACAATCAGCCACCGCGGAACATGCGCCTTCCAGGGCGAATCGCGTGCACCCGGGCCCGTCGAGTAGCGTTGCCGACCATGCGTCTCGTCATTGCCCGCTGTTCCGTGGACTACGCGGGCCGGCTCACCGCCCATCTCCCGTCGGCCCCCCGCCTCATCCTGGTGAAGGCGGACGGCAGCGTCTCGATCCATGCCGACGACCGGGCCTACAAGCCCCTCAACTGGATGTCGCCGCCCTGCACGCTGAAGGAGGGTTCCGGTGACGAGGAAGGCACCTGGACCGTCATCAACAAGGCGGGCGAGAAGCTCATCATCACGATGGAGGAAGTCCTCCACGACTCCTCGCACGAACTCGGCGTCGATCCCGGCCTGATCAAGGACGGCGTGGAAGCGCACCTCCAGGAGCTCCTCGCCGACCGCATCGAGACGCTCGGCGAGGGCTACACGCTCATCCGCCGCGAGTACATGACGGCCATCGGCCCGGTCGACATCCTGTGCCGGGACGCGGAGGGCCGGACCGTCGCCGTGGAGATCAAGCGGCGCGGCGAGATCGACGGCGTCGAGCAACTCACCCGCTATCTCGAGCTGTTGAACCGCGACCCGCACCTCGCGCCGGTGCGCGGTGTCTTCGCCGCCCAGGAGATCAAGCCGCAGGCCCGCGTCCTCGCCACCGACCGCGGCATCGGCTGCACGGTCCTGGACTACGACGCGCTGCGCGGCATCGAGGACGACAAGCTTCGGCTGTTCTGACCCCCTGAGGGTCCCGCCGGAGCATGGGAGAGGGCCCGCACCGTCCGTGGACGGTGCGGGCCCTCTCCCATGCCCTGTGCGGTCAGATCAGCGCGCCACCGGGCGACGCGGCGGTGCCGCTGCTCGCCGGCCCGCTGCTCTCGGGGGCGCTGGCCGTGGTGGTGGCCGGTGCGCTCGACGCGGGGCCGCTCGCGCTGTCCGACGTGGTCGGTGTCGTCGACGGCGTGGTGGTCGTCGGCGTCTCCGTCGGCGTCGGGGTCGAGGGCGTCGTCGGGGGCTTCGACGTGGACGTCGGAGGCTTCGAGGTGGACGACGGCGGCTTGGACGTGGACGACGGCGGCTTCGACGACGAGGACGGCGGCTTGGTCGACGGCTTCGAGCTGTGCGAACCGCTTGGTTCGTCGGACGGTTCACCGCTGTCGGTCGCCGACGGCGGCGTCGGGTCGTCCGACGTCCCGTAGGTGCCGTCGGGGCCCGGGTCGGTGGGCGTGGGCGCCGTCCCCGTGTCGGAGTCGCCGCCCTTCTTCGCCTTGTCCGCGCCCAGGCTGTCGTCGTCGCCGCCCTGGGTGGCCGAGGGGTTGACGCCGACCTTCTCGGACGGGGGGTTGTCCTCGTGGTTCGAGGTCGCGCCGAGCGTCACCACGGTGCCGAGCACCGCGACGAGGAGCGCGCCGGCCCCGGCCGCCACCAGATTGCGGCGGGTGCCGCTGACCAGACGGCCCGCGACGCCCATGGGCTTGCCCGCGGAACGGTCGGGCTCCACCCGGTGGGTGACCAGCGTGGTGGGTTCGGCGGGCGGCTCGGCGAGCACGAAGGCGGCCGGCACTCCGCCGGGCGGCGACGCCGACTCCTCGTAGCGCGCGCCGGACACCTCCTCCCCGGCAGCGGTGCTGGCGCCGGACCCGACGGTCCCGGAGCGGTCGGCGACCAGCGCGAGGGCGCGGCGGCCCGCGACGGTGCCGCGCTTGTCGGCGAGCGCGCCGCGCAGCCCGATGGACGCCTCCAGCTCGGCGCGGGCCCGGTCGAGCTGGCCCCCACAGAGCGCGAGAATGCCCAACTCGTGGTGGAAGTAGGCCTGTTCGGCGACCTCGCCGGAGAGCCGGGACGCCTCGGAGCCGGCCCGCAGCATGCGTTCCCAGGCGCTCCAGTGCAGGCCGGCGGCGAAGGCGGGCGCCGCGGTGCGGGCCAGCCGCACGCCCTGGTTCTCCTCGTCCTCGTCGTCGAGCGGAGCCGTGGAGAGCGGCACGAGCACGGTCAGGGCGGCGAGCAGGGCGTCGGCCTCGGCGCACACCCGTTCCGGGGTGACCGAGGGGTGGCCGGCCCACCAGGTGTAGTGCCGGGCGGCGGTGAGGGCGCGCTCCTCCAGGTCGTCCGTGTATCCGGCGGCCTCCAGCTGGGTGAGCACGCCGGCGGCGAGCCGGTAGCGGGAGCCGACCGGGGAGACCAGCGCGCAGTTCGCGAGCTCGGCGAGCGCGGCGTCGGCGTGGGTGTCGCCGACGAGTGCGGGCAGGTGTGCCTGGTGCGGGACCTCGCCGCCGAGCGCGACGGCGAAGCGCAGGGTGGAGCGCGCCGAGTCGCTCAGCCGGGACGCGAGCAGCGCGGCGGGCGCGGCCCCCTCGGCGAGCGAGGGCAGCGGTACGTCGTGGCCGTCGCCGGCCTCGAAGGGCGCGTCGACCGGCGCCTCCTGGAAGACGCCGAACTCGTCGAAGGCCTCCTCGCTGGCCCGCAGCCGGTCGCGCTGCCGCAGCAGCGCCCCGGCCTGCACGAAGCGCAGGGGCAGGCCCTCGGACTCGAACCAGAGGTCGCCCGCCCAGTTCGCCTCGTCCTCGGTCAGCTCGCGCCCCACGGCCCGTTGGAGCAGTTCCAGGCCGCCGCTGCGGTCGAGGCCGCCGAGGAGCACCTCTTCGAGGAGCGAGTCGGCGGTCGGCGCGGGGACGTCGGGGGTGGCGGCGATCAGGAAGGCGCACTCGGGAGTGGCGTCGAGCAGTTCGTCGAGCGCGCTGCCGCCGATCTCGGCGTCGTCGAGGACGACGACCGCGCCGATCTCGTGGACGTGCCGGAGCAGCTCTTCGTGCCCCGGGCGGTACAGGGGTGCGGAGTAGACGGCCGTGAAGAGGTCGTGCAGCAGGTCGGCCGCGGTGCGCCGGTGGCCGGAGAGGCGGACGACGCCGTCGGGGGCGAGATCCGCGCAGTCGTCGGCGACGGCGTCGAGCAGGCTTGTGCGGCCCGATCCCGACGGCCCGGTCAGACGCACCGAGCGTCCGCGCGCGAGGAGGCGTACGAGCCGCTCACGCTCCTCCTGGCGCTCCAGGAGCGGCAGCCGGGGCTGCGCCGGGCCGGGTGGCACCGGCGGCCGGCCGGCGCGGGCCGGCTCGGCCCGCTCGGCGGCGCTGAACTTCACCGGCGGCTGCGGCCGCTCGTTCGGCGGGCAGTTCTCTATCTCGCTGCCGTCGACGGGATTGACCGTGAGCAGGAAGTCGCCCGCGACGAGCTGGACGGTGCGGGCGAGTGCGGGCGAGTGCTGACCGAGGTCAGCGGTGAGCGGGTCACGAGGCGGGCGCGAACGAGGCGCCTGGCCGTCGTCTTCATGGCCGTACTCTTCGGGTCCCCGGTTGTTCGGGTCCATGTTCCAAGCCCCCCAAAAGCGTCGTGTGCCAAGCCCCTCCCGGCCTTGCTGCACACCGCGCTGTCGCTTCTGGTCCGGTGCCCGCTCTCAGGGTTTCGGGCGGCGGGCAGCCGAACCCTAAACCTTCGCACAGTATCTATGAACAGGCGGGGTACCGCGCCGTCCGAGACGTCACAGCTTCGTGAGGATTGTGCGCGTGGTGCCTTTGGTACGCCGGTCGGGACGGGTACGAGGGCTCACACCCGGGGCAGGGAGTCGACGCCGATGCCGCCCTCGATCGCCAGGATCCGGTGCAGCCGGGTGGCGACGAGCAGGCGTTGCATCTGTGGTGGCACGCCGCGCAGCACGAGCCGTCGCCCGCACCGCCCGGCCCGCCGGTGGGCTCCCATGATGACGCCGAGTCCGGTGGCGTCCCAGGAGTCCAGTTCGGACAGGTCCAGCACCAGGTCGCCGGCTCCGTCGTCGACGGCCGAGTGCAGGACGGTACGGGCGTCCGCCGCGCTGCGTACGTCGAGGCGGCCCCCGACGACCAGCTCGGCGTGGTCGCCCCTGATGTACATATGCGCTCCCCGAGAGTGCGTCTCGTACTCCGCGTTGTGTCTGTGTTGCATCGTCTGACTGGCTGAGGCCCGCAGAGGTTGCCGTCTGTAAGCGAACCGATACCGAATTCACCTCATGGAGTGATGCTCCAGAGGCTCGTGCGGATTCCGTGCCGGATGCGGCGCCCGGTGTCCGGACGCCGCGTGGTCGTTCAGTGCTTGTAGAAGCCCTGCCCGCTCTTGCGCCCGATGTCACCGGCGTCAACCATCCGGCGCATCAGCTCCGGCGGTGCGAACTTCTCGTCCTGGGTCTCGGTGTAGATGTTGCCGGTGGCGTGCAGCAGGATGTCGACGCCCGTCAGGTCGGCCGTGGCCAGCGGGCCCATGGCGTGTCCGAAGCCCAGCTTGCAGGCCAGGTCGATGTCCTCGGCGGTCGCCACGCCGGACTCGTACAGCTTCGTCGCCTCGACGACGAGGGCCGAGATGAGGCGCGTCGTGACGAAGCCGGCCACGTCACGGTTGACGACGATGCAGGTCTTGCCGACGGACTCGGCGAACTCCCGCGCGGTGGCGAGCGCTTCGTCGCTCGTCTTGTAGCCGCGGACCAGCTCGACGAGCTGCATCATCGGGACCGGCGAGAAGAAGTGCACGCCGACGACACGCTCCGGTCGCTCGGTGACCGCCGCGATCTTGGTGATCGGGATCGCGGAGGTGTTGGAGGCGAGGACGGCGTCGTCGCGGACGATCTTGTCGAGCGTCCGGAAGATCTCGTGCTTGACCTCGAGCTTCTCGAAGACGGCCTCGACGACGATGTCGGCGTCGGCGGCCGCGTCCAGGTCGGTGGTGGCGGTGATGCGCGCGAGCGCCGCGTCGGCGTCGGCCGCTTCCAGCTTGCCCTTGCTCACGAACTTGTCGTACGAGGCCTTGATGCCGTCGAGCCCACGGGTGAGGGCCTCGTCGGTGACATCGCGCAGGACGACGTCCCAGCCCGCCTGGGCGGAGACCTGGGCGATGCCGGACCCCATGAGTCCGGCTCCGATGACGGCAAGCTTCCGTGCCACTCCGACTCCCCTACTGCGTTTCCCCGGGGGACGCCCCCCGGACCCCCAGCCGAAAGAAAGGTCAGCTGGGTCGACCGGCGCTGACTTCGCAAGGCGACCCCGGGTAACCCTGAGTTGCCTCTCCGGCGGACCCTAGCGCTCGTGAGGGCCTGTGTGACCGGTAAGTAATGCGCGTCACGTCTCATCTGACGGACATCACACCGGCACGGGTCATTGCGCCCCCCGTACGGCGTAGTTGAGGACCTTCTCGCTCAAAAGGTCCTCCATGTCGTCGAGGAGGACGAGCACCTCGCGTGACACTTCGCCCGGATCGCGACCGGCCATCATCTTCCTGCCGATGACGGACATCACGGTCTGGTGGATCCAGTTGATCTGGCCGGCCACCAGACCGGGCAGCGGGTCGTCGTCGGGCACGCCGGTCTCCTCGCGCAGCGCCTCCTCCAGGTTGTCGAGGACCTCCTGGGAGATCGCCCACAACCGCGAGCGGAGCGCGGGGGCTTCATGGATGACATGCATGAAGCGGGCATATCCGGCCATCAGTCCGAGCCGGGGCGAGACGGCCTCCACCTCCTCGCGCAGTTCGCGCAGGACCGCCGCGGCGGCGGACTCACCCTTGTTCCGGCCGCGCACCCAGCGCGCCAGCCGGTCGACGACACCCTGGGAGCGGTCGAGGAAGAGGTCCTCCTTGGCCGGGAAGTAGTTGTAGACGGTGTTCACGGAGACGTTGGCCGCGTCCGCGACCTCCGCGACCGTGACCGCGTCGAAGCCCCGTTCCAGGAACAGCCCCGTGGCGACGTCCGAGATGTACTGCCTGGTCTGGCGCTTCTTCCGCTCCCTGAGCCCTTCAGCCATGCCCGCATCGTAACTTTCGCTGGAGCCGCTGAAACCTTGGAGTCATTGCAAAATTTCAGTGACTCTGTTTTTCTGGGCGGCATGGCAATCATCAGCACGGCCGGCCTGGCCCGTACCTTCCGGACGAAGAGCGGCCCCGTGGAGGCGGTGCGCGGCATCGACCTCACCGTGCGGCCGGGCGAGATCCTCGGATTCCTCGGCCCGAACGGCGCGGGCAAGACGACCACGCTCCGGATGCTCACCACCCTGCTCGCGCCGACGGGCGGCGCCGCCACCGTCGCGGGCCACGACCTGGCCACCGATCCGGCCGGGGTGCGCCGGGCCTGCGGCTACGTCGCGCAGTCGGGCGGCGTCGACGGGCAGATCACCGCGCGGGAGGAACTGATCACCCAGGGCCGCCTGTACCGCCTGCCGAAGGACCGAGCCGTGGCGCGCGCAGAGGAACTGGCCCACGACCTCGGCCTGACGGAGCTGCTGGACCGCAGGACGTCGGCGCTCTCCGGCGGGCAGCGGCGCCGCCTGGACATCGCGATGGCCCTCACGCACCGGCCCCTGGTGCTCTTCCTGGACGAGCCGACGACCGGTCTGGACCCGGGCAGCCGCGCCGACCTCTGGGACCTGATCCGCCGTCTGCGCGACGACCACGGCACGACGGTGTTCCTCACCACCCACTATCTGGACGAGGCCGACGCCCTCTCCGACCGCCTGGTGATCGTCGACCGGGGCGTGGTCGCCGCCGAGGGCACGCCGGACGCCTTGAAACTCGCGTACGCCGGCTCGGCCGACGCCTCGCTCCAGGACACCTTCCTCGCCGTCACCGGACGCGGGCCGGCCCCGGCCGACACCGCCCCCGTAGCCGTATAGGACCGCCCCGATGCTTCTTCACGACACCGCCCTCATCTACGGCCGCTACCTGCGCCAGTCGCTGCGCTCACGCTTCGCGCTGCTCTTCGGCGTGCTGATGCCCCTGCTCTACCTGCTGTTCTTCGGCCCTCTGCTCACCGGGCTGCCGCTGGGCGCGCGAGGCAGCTCGTGGCAGCTGCTCGTGCCCGGCCTGCTGCTCCAACTCGGTCTGTTCGGCGCCGCGTTCGCGGGCTTCTCCGTCATCATCGAGAACGGGCAGGGGGTGCTGGAGCGAATGCGGGTGACACCCGTCAGCCGGCTCGCCCTGCTGCTCGGCCGGGTGCTGCGCGACGCCACCGTCTTCGTCTTCCAGGCGGTGCTGCTGGTGCTGGCCGCGGTGGCGATGGGGCTGCGCGCCCCCCTGCCGGGCGTGCTCATCGGATTCGCGTTCGTCGCGCTGCTCACCGTCTCGCTGGGCTCGCTGTCGTACGCGATGGCGATGAAGGTCGCCACCCCGCAGGAGTTCGGCCCGGCGGTCAACGCCCTGACCATGCCGTCCATGCTCCTGTCCGGCCTGATGCTGCCGATGAGCCTCGCGCCGGGCTGGCTGGACGTGCTCTCCCACTTCGTCCCGTTCCGCTATCTGGTGGACGCGGTGCGCGACGCGTACGTGGGCTCGTACGCCACGGCCCACATGCTGTACGGCGTCGTCGTGGCCCTCGGCTTCACCGCGGTCTCCGTGACGGTGGGCACACGGGTCTTCCGGACGGCCGGAGCGTAACTACGCTGGTCCCATGGTCAATCTGACACGCATCTACACCAGGACCGGCGACCAGGGCACCACGGCCCTCGGCGACATGAGCAGGGTCGCCAAGACCGACCTGCGGATCTCGGCGTACGCCGACGCCAACGAGGCGAACGCGGTGATCGGCACGGCGATCGCGCTCGGCGGACTCGACGAGGAGATCATCACGGTCCTCACCCGTGTGCAGAACGACCTGTTCGACGTGGGCGCGGACCTGTCGACGCCGGTGGTCGAGAACCCGCAGTTCCCGCCGCTGCGGGTGGAGCAGTTCTACGTCGACAAGCTGGAGGCGGACTGCGACCGCTTCAACGAGCGGCTGGAGAAGCTGCGCTCCTTCATCCTGCCCGGCGGCACTCCCGGAGCGGCGCTGCTGCACCAGGCCTGCACGGTGGTCCGCCGTGCGGAGCGGTCCACGTGGGCCGCGCTGGAGGTGCACGGCGAGGCCATGAACCCGCTCACCGCGACCTACCTCAACAGGCTGTCCGACCTGCTGTTCATCCTCGCCCGCACGGCGAACGGCGAGGTCGGGGACGTGCTCTGGGTTCCGGGCGGCGAGCGCTAGCCTTCCGCGCCCGAAGTCATCGGGACGGCGAGGGGCGCCCCGGCCGGTCCGCGTCACGCGGACCGATAGGCCGTGGGCGCTCCTCGCCTTCTTCTTTCCCGCGCTCCTCGCCTTCTTCTTTCCCGCGGTCACCGGCCCGCGCCCGTCACCTGTCGGTGCGCGCGTCCCGGTCGGCCTCCGCCGCCGCCGACTCGGCGGCGTCCACCTTCTTCTGCATGTCGGCGTACCCCGAAGGGGTCGAGGACGGCGGCTCGTCCGCCGCCCCGTCGTGCGCCCCGCAGCCCACGGCGAGCCCCAGGGCGAGCAGAACCGCCGGCAGGACCCGCGGCGCCCGCATCAGCTCGCCCCGTTGTCGTGGTCAGCGCACCAGGTGCGGACGTCCTTCAGATCCTTCTGCCGCTGCTGAAGCGTCGTCACCAGCGACGTGCGGAAGGTCAGCCGGTCCTTCAGGTAGGTGGCGATCTCGTCGTGACCCGCCTTCTTGGCGTTGGCCACGCGCTGCTCCAGCCGGGCGACCGAGCCACGCCTGCCCGGGCCTGCCTGGAGGCGCTTGAGCGCCCGGTCGATCCGGTGGTCGATCTTCGGTGCCCGCTTGCACAGCGCCTGCGCCCCGTCGCCCGTCGGCCCCGCCGCGGGAGAGCTCTCCGCCGAGGCCGCGCCCGTGACACCCGCGAGCAGTGCCACCGTGGCCAGCCCCGCGATGAGCGGCCGTCGTACGTACATGTGCGTCTCCGTTCCCCGGACGGCCCCGTCGTCCGTCCGCCGCAGCGGAGGCTAGGAGGCGTCCTTGGGGAAACTCTGTGACCGGTTTGCCCCCACTGTGCCGATCAGCCAGTCCCTGCGTCCGGGCAGTTCGCCGCCCGCTCGCGGCAGCCGCACCTCGAAGCGCGCCCCGGTGCCGTCCGGGCCGTCGGCCACCGTGACGCTCCCCCGGTGCAGTGCCGTCTGCTGGGCGACCAGGGTCAGGCCGAGGCCGGAGCCGGTGCTGGCCGGGCCCCGCCGGAAGCGTTCGAAGATCTGGACACGGGCCTCGGGCGGCACCCCCGGTCCGCGGTCGTCCACCGTGATCACCACCTGTTCCCCCGCTCCCCGCACGGCCACCGTCACCTCGGCCGGCCGCTCCGCGTCCCGGCCGTGGGCGAGCGCGTTGGCGAGGAGGTTGTCGAGCAGCAGTCGCAGGCCCGGTTCCCAGCCGTGGACGGTGAGCCCGGGGGCCGCGTCCAGGGTGATCCGGGCTCCGGGGGCGCGCCGCCGGGCCTCGGCCACCGCGGCGTCGGCGGCCTCCGGCAGGTCGACGGTCCGCAGCGCCTCCGCCTCCACCAGGTCACCGCGCCCCAGTTCGCGCAGCATCACCAGCAGGCCGAGCAGCCGGGCGTGTTCGCGGCGCAGGTCGGTGAGGACCTCGGTGCGGTCCGGGTCGGGGAGGTCTGGATGGTCGGCGAGGATGTCGAGGTTGGTGCCCATGCTCATCAGCGGGGTGCGCAGTTCGTGCGAGGCCGCGGTGGCGAAGGAGCGCGCGGTGTCCAGGGCCTCACCGGTGCGCACGGCCTGGGCGTCGTAGCGGGCGAGGACCGTCTGCAGGGTGGCGGCCAGTTCGTCCACCTCGGTCAGCCCGGTCGGCTCGTGGTGCAGCCGCGCGGTGCTGGTCCGCGGGTCGAGGCCGGCGGCGCGACGGTTGAGGCGGCGCAGCGGGCGGCCCGCCCCGGCGGCGACACCCCACGCGAGCAGGCCGGAGAGCGGGGCCGCGAGCAGCGCGGTGGTGACCACGCGCCGGCGCACCAGATGGAGTTGGGCACGGTCGGCGGTGTCCTGCGCGAAGACCCACAGGGTGCCCGAGACACGGGCGCCCGCGACCGGCACGGACAGCGCCCGCCAGCTGTCGCCGTCGGCGCGGACGGTCACCGGAGCGGAAGCATGGTCCGGCAGCGGGACGGAGGGGTCCGGCTGCGGTCCGCCGCTGTACGTCGTCTCCGGTCCGACGACGCGTACGCCGACGTCGAGGGCGGCGCTGTAGAGCCGCCGTTCCCTGGTGTCGGCCGCCTTGGGGCGGTCGTTGGCGCCGGCCCGCAGCAGCGCGAGGGCGTCGGGGACGACGGCCGCGGCCCGCTTGCGCAGGTGGTCGTCCTCCACCCGGTGCAGGTCCCGGGAGACCAGCTGGAGCAGGAGCCAGCCGGAGGCCAGGACGAGCAGTGGCACGGTGAGCCCGACGGCGAGCCCGATGCGGGTCGAGAGCCTCACGCCTCCTCCCGCAGGACGAAGCCCACCCCGCGCACGGTGTGCACCAGCCGCCCTGCGCCGCCGGCCTCCAGTTTGCGGCGCAGATAGCTGACGAAGGTGTCCACGGTGTCGGTGCGCACATCGAAGTCGTAGCCCCACACGCGCTCCAGCAGCTGGTCGCGGGTGAGGACGAGCCCGGCGTTGCGGGCGAGCACCTCGAGGAGTTCGAATTCCCGCCGGGTCAGCTCCAGGGCTCTGCCGTCGCGCTCCGCGGTGCGGGCGGCCGGGTCGACGACCAGGCCCGCCACCCGCAGCACCTCGTGGCCCGTCGGGGGACGGCGGCGCAGCAGGGCGTGCAGCCGGAGCACGAGTTCCTGGAGGGCGAACGGCTTGACCAGGTAGTCGTCGCCGCCCGCCTGGAGTCCGGCGATGCGGTCGGCGGTCTCGTCGAGCGCGGAGAGCATGAGCACCGGCAGGTCCCGCCCGTCGTCGCGGAGCCGGGTGCACACCTCGATGCCGCTCATGCCGGGCATCGAGACGTCCAGGACGAGCACATCCGGCGGCTCTTCGCGGATCTCGTCGAGCGCCTCCGGGCCGCTGTCCGCGGTGCGGACCCGGAAGCCGCTCAGTCGCAGCCCGCGTTCCAGTGACCGTCGTATCGCCGCGTCGTCGTCGACGACCAGCACCGCACCACTCATGCGCCCCGCCCCTCCTCATCGCCCGGTCAGGGTACGGCCCTCCTTCTCGCGGGCGGCAGCGGTGGCCGTGCTCCTCTTGGGCCGGAGCAGGTAGGACAGGGCGATCAGCCCGTGGATCACGACGATCCGCAGGGCGACCCACTGCCAGGAGCGCAGCGGGCCGGTGTCGCCGAAGTCGCCCACGTACCAGACCGCGGACTGGAGCAGGGCGAGCGCGACGGCGGCGGCGGTCAGCGTGCGCAGCCAGAGCCGGCCCTCGTACCGGGCGCGGGCCGTCCCGTGGCGCGGCGGTCTCGGCGGGCGCGGGCCGCCGGCCAGCCGGTGGGCGGCGTGTCCGTCGAGCCATCGGACCGTGAAGTGTCCGTAGCCGACGGTGAAGCCGATGTAGAGCGCCGCCAGGCCGTGTTCCCAGCCCGGCTCGCCCCCGTTCCTGAGGTCGACGGCCGTCGCCACGAACAGCACCACCTCCAGCAGCGGCTCGCACAGCAGCAGCGCCGCGCCGGTGCGCCGCAGTCCCAGCAGGTAGCGGGCCACCAGGCCGGCGGCGAGCAGCACCCAGAAGCCCACCTCGCAGGCGATGACCAGTGCGACGATCACGGTTCGCTCCTCTCGCTCGTCGTTCCAGGCTCGTCGCTGCGGACGCGCGCATCGTCGTCGGCGGTGACGAAACGGCCGTACATCGAAAGATGCAGTCGGGGACCGTCCCCCGGGAGCACGCGGGCGGTCCGGCGGCCGTGTTGGATGGAGGGCATGGCCCAGACGCTCCCCCGCCCGCACCGCGACGACGTGCGCATCGCGGTCGGCGGGCTGCTCGGCGGGCTCACGCTGTGGGGCGTCGGTCTGCACAGCCGTGGCCCGAACGATCCGATGGCGCGCGTCGACCAGGGCTGGGCGGTCCTCGTCCCGCTGGTCGCCCTGGCCGGCTGTGAGCTGATGCGGCGCACCCGGCCGCGGACCGCCCTGCTCATCGGCACGGTCGCCCTCGCGGCGGATCTGCTGACGCGGGGCAACCTGGCCAGCGTGGTGATGTTCACCGACCTGGTGTACGCGGCGGTCCTGTACGGTTCGCCGGCCGCGGCCCGCCGCATTCCCTGGATCACGGGGCTGGTCACGGTGATCTCGACGGTGTGGCCGGTCGCCCTGTGGCGGAGGCCGGAGGGCCTGCTGATCGGGGCGTTCTGCGGTCTGGTGACCTTCACCCCGGCGGCCACCGGCTGGATCGTCCGCAATCACCGTGACACCGCCGTCGCGGAACGGCTGCGGGCCGAACAGACGGCGCTGCTGGCCGAGATGGACCGGGTCCAGGCGGTCACGGCCGAACGAGCCCGAATGGCAAGGGAGTTGCACGACATGGTCGCCAACCACCTGTCCGCCATCGCCATCCACTCCACGGCCGCGCTCTCGCTCCGCGATCCGAGGACGTCCGAGGACGCCCTCGCCGTCATCCGGGAGAACAGCGTCGAGGGGCTCGCCGAGATGCAGCGGCTGATCGGCATCCTGCGCGACGGCAGCGGGGACGACAGGCCGGCCGCGGCGCCCACCCTGGACGGGCTCGGCGCACTGGTGGACGGCGCCCGCGCCAACGGGCTGGACGTCGCGCTCAGCGCCGACCACGGCAAGGTGCCGGCGCCGGTCGAGCTCGCCGCGTACCGCATCGTCCAGGAGTCCCTGACCAACGCGCTCAAGCACGCCGGCTCCGGCCCGGTGACGGTCGCGCTGGCGCTGCGGGACGACTGGCTCACCACGCGGGTCACGAGTCCGTACGCCGACCGGGACCGTCCGCGGGCACCGGGCTCGGGAGCCGGCCTGGTCGGCATGCGGGAACGGGTGGCCCTGCTGCACGGCACGTTCGAGGCCGGTCCCGAGGACTCCCCCGCCGGGAGGGTCTGGACCGTTCGGGCCGCCCTGCCGCTGAACCGAGGAGAAGCCGCATGATCCGGGTGGTCGTCGCCGAGGACCAGTCCGCCGTGCGCGCCGGCCTCGTCCTCATCCTGCGCAGCGCGCCCGACATCGAGGTGGTCGGCGAGGCGGCGGACGGCGAGGAGGCGGTGCGGCAGGCTCGCCTGCTACGGCCGGACCTGGTTCTGATGGACGTGCAGATGCCCCGGCTGGACGGGGTGTCGGCCACCCGTCAGGTCGTCGCCGAGCGGCTCGCCGACGTCCTGGTGCTCACCACCTTCGACCTCGACGCGTACGTGTTCGGTGCGCTGCGCGCGGGCGCCGCCGGCTTCCTGCTGAAGAACACCGAGGCGCGGGACCTGCTGGCGGCGGTACGGACGGTGGCGCGCGGGGAGGGGATCGTCGCGCCGGCGGTCACGCGCCGGCTGATCGCGGAGTTCGCCGCCGGGCCGGTGCGCGAGCCGTCCGCCGATGCTGCCGTGCTGGACGTCCTGACCCGGCGGGAGCGCGAGGTGCTGTCCTGCCTCGGCGAGGGGCTGTCGAACGCGGAGATCGCGGCGCGCCTGGACATGGCGGAGGCGACGGCGAAGACCCACGTCAGCCGTCTGCTGGGGAAGCTTGAGATGCGGAACAGGGTGCAAGCGGCGGTACTGGCACAGGAGTTGGGCGTCTAGCGCGCCGTACTGACACCGCATCACTCTCACTGGTCCAGACCTATTGACCTATGGTCCAGACCTTTCTATTCTCGCCGCACTGCGCTTAGCCATGCCCACGACACCGCCTGCCCCCACAGGCGATCAGACTCAAGAGGAGAGGCATCATGCGCTTCCGGCAGAGAGCCCGACACAGAACCGTGGCAGGGCTCACCACCCTGCTCCTCCCCCTCGCCGCACTGGTCGGCCTCGCGGGCCCCGCCCACGCGGCCGCCGGCGCCAAGGCCACGTACACCAAGACCCAGGACTGGGGTACCGGCTTCGAAGGCAAATGGACGGTCACCAACACCGGGACCACCAGCATCAGTTCCTGGACCGTCGAGTGGGACTTCCCCTCCGGCACGTCGGTCACCTCGGCCTGGGACGCCGACGTCACCTCCTCCGGCAACCACTGGACCGCCAAGAACAAGTCCTACAACGGCACCCTCGCCGCGGGCGCCTCCATCTCCTTCGGCTTCAACGGCTCCGGCTCCGGCTCGCCCTCCAACTGCAAGCTCAACGGCGACAGTTGTGACGGCACCACCGTCCCCGGGGACGCGGCCCCCTCCGCTCCCGGCACCCCGACCGCCTCCGCGATCACCGACACCTCGGTGAAGCTGTCCTGGTCCGCGGCCACCGACGACAAGGGCGTCAAGAACTACGACGTCCTGCGCGACGGCGCCAAGGTCGCGACCGTGACCACGACCTCGTACTCGGACACCGGGCTGACCGCCGGCACCGACTACTCGTACACCGTCCAGGCCCGTGACACCGCCGACCAGACCGGACCGGTCAGCGGCGCGGTCGCCGTGCACACCACGGGCGGCACCACCGACCCGCCGCCCACCGGCGACAAGGTCAGGCTCGGCTACTTCACCGAGTGGGGCATCTACGGCCGCAACTACAACGTCAAGAACCTGGTGACGTCCGGCTCCGCCGCCAAGATCACGCACATCAACTACGCCTTCGGCAACGTCACGAACGGCCAGTGCGCCATCGGCGACTCCTACGCCGACTACGACAAGGCCTTCACCGCCGACCAGTCGGTCAGCGGCACCGCCGACACCTGGGACCAGCCGCTGCGCGGCAACTTCAACCAGCTGCGCCAGCTGAAGGCCAAGTACCCGAACATCAAGGTGCTGTGGTCCTTCGGCGGCTGGACCTGGTCCGGCGGCTTCGCGCAGGCGGCGGCCAACCCGACCGCCTTCGCCCAGTCCTGCTACAACCTGGTCGAGGACCCGCGCTGGGCCGACGTCTTCGACGGCATCGACATCGACTGGGAGTACCCCAACGCCTGTGGCCTGAGCTGCGACACCAGCGGGGCGGCGGCCTACAAGAACCTGATGCAGGCGCTGCGCGCCAAGTTCGGCTCGAACAACCTGGTCACCGCGGCCACCACCGCGGACGGCTCCTCCGGCGGCAAGATCGACGCCGCCGACTACGCGGGCGCCGCGCAGTACGTCGACTGGTACAACGTGATGACGTACGACTTCTTCGGTGCCTGGGCGGCCCAGGGCCCGACGGCCCCGCACTCCCCGCTCACCTCGTACAGCGGCATCCCGACGGCCGGCTTCACCACGGCCGACGCGATCGCCAAGTACAAGGCGAAGGGCGTGCCCGCGAGCAAGCTGCTGATCGGCATCGGCTTCTACGGGCGCGGCTGGACCGGCGTCACCCAGGACGCCCCCGGCGGCACCGCGACCGGACCCGCCGCCGGCACGTACGAGCAGGGCATCGAGGACTACAAGGTCCTCAAGACGTCCTGCCCCGCCACCGGCACCATCGCGGGAACGGCGTACGCGCACTGCGGCAGCAACTGGTGGAGCTACGACACCCCGGCCACCATCGGCACCAAGATGACCTGGGCCAAGAACCAGGGCCTGGGCGGCGCGTTCTTCTGGGAGTTCAGCGGAGACACCAGCAACGGTGAACTCGTCAGCGCCATCAACAGCGGCCTGTCGTAAGAAAGTCGGAACACCCGGGCGGCACTGACGCCCATCCCCGGACCCGGTCCGGGACATCTCACCCGGCGGGTGGACGTGACCTCTCAGGCCACGTTCACCCGCTGTCCGGGTGGAGCGGCCTCCAGCCACGCGAGGAATCCCGTCAGGGCGTCCTCGCTCATCGCCAGTTCGAGCCGTGTCCCGCGGTGCAGACAGGCGAGGATGATGGCGTCGGAGAGCAGGGCCAGCTCCTCCTCGCCCTCCGGGGCCCGGCGGCCGGCCACCTCGATCGCGGAACGCTCCAGCACACGACGCGGGCGCGGTGCGTAGGAGAAGACGCGGTACCACTCGATGCGGTCGCCGTTGTAGCGGGCCACCCCGTAGCTCCAGCCCTTGCCGCTGGGGTCACCGTCCTCCGGGACGTCCCACCGCAGGCTGCAGTCGAATGTGCCGCCGGAGCGCTGGATCAGCCGGCGACGGAGGCCGAAGACGAAAAGGCCCACGACCACGAGCGCCACTACCAACCCGCACACAGTCAGAGCGAGGACCATCGACACCGACCTCCTCGTCTCCTAGGTAAAGCAGGTAATGAAACGGAAAAAATCACCCGCATCGCCTCAGCCGCGGCCCGGTCTGGATGTCTCCAGTCCCGGCCGCGGCTGAGTCACGTCATTCCGTGCGCGCTGGGGTCAGCGCGCCGACACCGCCCGCAGGCGGACGTCCGCGCGACGCTCGGCGGAGGCATCGCCCTCCGCCTTCGCGCGCTCGAGCTCCCGCTCCGCACGCTGGACGTCGATCTCGTCCGACAGCTCGGCGATCTCGGCCAGCAGCGACAGCTTGTTGTCGGCGAACGAGATGAAACCGCCGTGCACCGCGGCGACGACCGTTCCACCATCACTCGTACGGATGGTCACCGGGCCCGACTCCAGCACACCGAGAAGCGGCTGGTGACCGGGCATGACGCCGATGTCGCCGGACGCGGTACGCGCGACGACCAGGGTGGCCTCGCCGGACCAGACACTACGGTCCGCGGCGACGAGCTCGACGTGCAGCTCAGCAGCCAAGGTGGGCTCCTCGGGTCACCACCCGGCGTTGCTGCCGGGTGTTGGGTCAAAGTCTAGTAGGCGTACGGAGGGGGACGGACCGCACCCCGCGAGGCGCGGCCGCGCCCCCCTCACTCAGAACACGAGGTTCAGGAGACGCCGAGCTCCTTGGCGTTGGCCTTGAGGTCCTCAATGCCACCGCACAGGAAGAACGCCTGCTCCGGGAAGTGGTCGTACTCACCGTCGATGATCGCGTTGAAGGCCGCGATCGACTCGTCCAGCGGGACGTCCGACCCGTCGACGCCGGTGAACTGCTTGGCGACGTGGGTGTTCTGGGACAGGAAGCGCTCCACGCGACGGGCACGGTGGACGGTGAGCTTGTCCTCTTCGCCCAGCTCGTCGATACCGAGGATCGCGATGATGTCCTGGAGGTCCTTGTACTTCTGCAGAACCGACTTCACCCGCATCGCAGCGGCGTAGTGGTCCGCGGCGATGTAACGCGGGTCCAGGATGCGGGACGTGGAGTCCAGCGGGTCCACGGCCGGGTAGATGCCCTTCTCGGAGATCGGACGGGAGAGAACCGTCGTCGCGTCGAGGTGGGCGAACGTGGTGGCCGGGGCCGGGTCGGTCAGGTCGTCCGCGGGGACGTAGATCGCCTGCATCGAGGTGATCGAGTGACCACGGGTCGAGGTGATGCGCTCCTGGAGGAGACCCATCTCGTCGGCCAGGTTCGGCTGGTAGCCCACCGCGGAGGGCATGCGGCCGAGCAGGGTCGAGACCTCGGAACCGGCCTGGGTGAAGCGGAAGATGTTGTCGATGAAGAACAGCACGTCCTGCTTCTGCACATCGCGGAAGTACTCCGCCATGGTCAGACCGGCCAGGGCCACGCGCAGACGGGTGCCCGGGGGCTCGTCCATCTGGCCGAAGACAAGGGCGGTCTTGTCGATGACGCCCGAGTCCGCCATCTCCTCGATGAGGTCGTTGCCCTCACGGGTGCGCTCGCCGACACCGGCGAACACGGAGACACCGTCGTGGTTGTTGGCGACGCGGTAGATCATCTCCTGGATGAGCACCGTCTTGCCGACGCCGGCACCACCGAACAGACCGATCTTTCCACCCTTGACGTACGGGGTGAGAAGGTCGATGACCTTGACGCCGGTCTCGAACATCTCGGTCTTCGACTCGAGCTCGTCGAAGCGCGGGGCCTTGCGGTGGATGGACCAGCGCTCGCCCTCGTACTTCTCGTCGACGTTCAGCACCTCGCCGAGGGTGTTGAACACCTTGCCCTTGGTGAAGTCGCCGACCGGGACCGTGATGCCGGTGCCGGTGTCGGTGACGGCGGCCTGGCGGACCAGACCGTCGGTGGGCTGCATGGAGATCGTGCGGACCAGGCCGTCACCCAGGTGCTGGGCGACTTCCAGGGTCAGCGTCTTCTTCTCGCCGGCGTTGGCCGGGTCGGCCACCTCGACGTGAAGGGCGTTGTAGATGTCCGGCATCGCGTCGACGGGGAACTCCACGTCGACGACCGGGCCGATGACCCGGGCGACGCGGCCCGTGGCAACGGCCGTCTCAGAAGTCGTCGTCATTACTTGTCACTCCCCGCGGTCGCGTCGGCAAGGGCTGCGGAGCCACCGACGATCTCGCTGATTTCCTGGGTGATTTCGGCCTGGCGGGCCGCATTGGCAAGTCGGGAGAGCGTGGTGATCAGGTCTCCCGCGTTGTCGGTCGCCGACTTCATCGCGCGGCGCGTGGCGGCGTGCTTGGAGGCAGCCGACTGGAGCAGCGCGTTGTAGATACGGCTCTCGACGTAGCGCGGCAGAAGAGCGTCAAGGACGTCCTCCGCCGACGGCTCGAACTCGAACAGCGGAAGGATCTCGCCCTTGGGCGCTTCCTCCGCGACCTCTTCGAGGCGAAGCGGCAGCAGCCGGCCGTCGATGGCCGTCTGCGTCATCATCGAGACGAACTCGGTGTAGACGATGTGGAGCTCGTCCACGCCGCCCACCGCCGTCTCCTTCTCGATGGCCTCGATGAGCGGACCCGCGACCTTCTTCGCGTCCGCGTAGGTGGGCTCATCGGTGAAACCCGACCACGAATCCACGACCTTGCGCTCGCGGAAGTTGTAGTGGGCCAGACCGCGGCGGCCGACGATGTACGTGTCGACCTCCTTGCCCTCGGCCTCGAGGCGCGCCGTCAGCTGCTCGGCGGCCTTGATGGCGTTGGAGTTGAAGGCGCCGGCCAGACCGCGGTCGCTCGTGAGGAGCAGCACCGCGGAACGGGTCGCCGTCTCCGCCTCCGTCGTCAGCGGGTGCTTGGTGTTCGAGCCGGTACCGACCGCCGTGACCGCGCGGGTGAGCTCGGTCGCGTACGGCGTGGAGGCCGCCACCTTGCGCTGCGCCTTGACGACACGCGAGGCGGCGATCATCTCCATCGCCTTGGTGATCTTCTTGGTCGCGGTGACGGATCGGATGCGACGCTTGTAGACCCGGAGCTGGGCTCCCATGAGTCAGGTCCCTTCCTTACGTCACTTGGCGGCGGCCGGAGCGTCCTCGCCGAGAAGCTTCCCGTCCGAGGTCTCGAACTGCTTCTTGAAGTCCGCGATGCCGTCCGCGATGGCGGTGAGGGTGTCGTCCGACATCTTGCCGCCCTCCTTGATGGAGGTCATGAGGCCCTGCTCCTTGCGGTGCAGGTACTCCAGGAGCTCCTTCTCGAAGCGGCGGATGTCGGCGACCGGCACGTCGTCCATCTTGCCGGTGGTGCCGGCCCACACGGAGACGACCTGGTCCTCGGTCGGCATCGGCTGGTACTGAGCCTGCTTGAGCAGCTCCACCAGGCGCTGACCGCGCTCCAGCTGCGACTTCGACGCGGCGTCCAGGTCGGAACCGAAGGCGGCGAAGGCCTCCAGCTCGCGGTACTGGGCGAGGTCGAGGCGGAGCCGGCCGGAGACCTGCTTCATCGCCTTGTGCTGGGCGGAGCCACCGACACGGGAGACCGAGATACCGACGTTCAGGGCCGGACGCTGACCGGCGTTGAACAGGTCGGACTCCAGGAAGCACTGGCCGTCGGTGATGGAGATGACGTTGGTCGGGATGAACGCCGACACGTCGTTCGCCTTGGTCTCGACGATCGGCAGACCCGTCATCGAACCGGCACCCAGGTCGTCGGAGAGCTTCGCGCAGCGCTCAAGCAGACGGGAGTGCAGGTAGAAGACGTCACCGGGGTAGGCCTCGCGCCCCGGCGGACGGCGGAGCAGCAGGGACACGGCGCGGTAGGCGTCGGCCTGCTTCGAGAGGTCGTCGAAGATGATGAGGACGTGCTTGCCCTCGTACATCCACTGCTGGCCGATGGCCGAGCCGGTGTACGGCGCCAGGTACTTGAAGCCGGCCGGGTCGGACGCCGGGGCGGCGACGATGGTCGTGTACTCCAGCGCGCCGGCCTCTTCGAGGGCGCCACGCACGGAGGCGATGGTCGAGCCCTTCTGACCGATGGCGACGTAGATGCAGCGGACCTGCTTCTTCGGGTCGCCGGTGCGCCAGTTGTCGCGCTGGTTGATGATCGTGTCGACGGCCAGCGCGGTCTTGCCGGTCTGACGGTCGCCGATGATCAGCTGACGCTGACCACGGCCGATCGGCGTCATCGCGTCGACGGCCTTGTAGCCGGTCTCCATCGGCTCGTGCACCGACTTACGGACCATGACGCCCGGGGCCTGCAGCTCGAGGGCGCGGCGGCCGGTGGTCTCGATCTCGCCGAGGCCGTCGATCGGGTTGCCGAGCGGGTCGACAACACGGCCGAGGTAGCCCTCGCCGACGGCGACGGACAGCACCTCACCGGTGCGCTGCACCGGCTGGCCCTCCTCGATGCCGCCGAACTCGCCGAGGACGACCGCACCGATCTCGCGCTCTTCCAGGTTCAGCGCGAGACCGAGGGTTCCGTCCTCGAACTTCAGCAGCTCGTTGGCCATGGCCGAGGGAAGGCCCTCGATCTTGGCGATACCGTCGCCGGCGACGGTGACCGTACCGACCTCCTCGCGCGAGGCCGCGTCCGGCTGGTACGACTGGACAAAGTTCTCCAGCGCGTCCCGGATCTCCTCCGGCCGGATCGTGAGCTCCGCCATCTGGGTTCCCTGCTCTCCTTGTTGGGCCCGAAGTTTCACTTTGGGGGGATGGGGACTCCCCCCTATGAGAGGTGAATCCTCTGCACGGCCCAACATGGGCCGTAATTGCGTACTGCTTATGGGGTTACTAGCTCGCCATGCGGCGGGCGGCGTCCTCGAGACGGTCCGCGAGGGAACCGTTGATGACTTCGTCGCCGACCTGCACCCGGATCCCGCCGAGGACATCGGGGTCCACGTCGAGGTTGAGGTGCATCGGACGGCCGTAGAGCTTCGCCAGAGCGGCGCCGAGGCGCTGCTTCTGTCCGTCACTCAGCGGCACCGCCGAGGTGACCACGGCCACCATGCGGTTGCGTCGCTCGGCGGCAAGCCTGGACAGGGACTCGAGTCCCGCTTCCAGGCTACGTCCGCGAGGCGCGGTCACAAGGCGCGTCACCAGACGCTCGGTCGTCACGTCGGCCCGGCCGCCGAGCAGGCTGCGCAGCAGCTGGCTCTTGGCTGCCTTGGCGGCGGCCCGGTCGGTCAGCGCGGCGCGCAGCTCGGTGTTCGAGGAGACGATCCGGCCGAAGCGGAACAGCTCGTCCTCGACGTTGTCGAGCGCACCCCTGCGCTGCGCCGCCGTGAGGTCGGCGGTTGCGGTGAGCTCCTCGAGGGCGTCCACCAGGTCACGAGGCTGCGACCAGCGAGAACGCACCATGCCGGACACCAGGTCGGCGGCGCTGCCGCCCACCTGGGCGCCGAGCAGGCGCTGGACCAGCTCGGCCTTGGCCTCGGCGGGCTGCGCCGGGTCGGTGAGGACCCGACGCAGCGACACCTCGCGGTCGAGCAGCGCGGTGACGGCGGCGAGCTCGTCGGCGAGCTGCGCCGCGTCCACGGACGCCGAGTCCGTCAGCGCGTCGAGACGCTCACGTGCGGCTGCGGTTGCCTCGCGGCTCGCTCCGTGCGCTGTCATCGAGCCGCCTCGGCCTTCTCCTCAAGCTCGGAGAGGAAACGGTCGATGACGCGGCTCTGCCGGGCGTGGTCCTCGAGGGACTCGCCGACGAGCTTGCCGGCCAGGTCGGTGGCCAGGTGGCCGACGTCCTGACGCAGTGCCTGAGCGGCGGCCTTGCGGTCGGCCTCGATCTGCGTGTGACCGGCGGCGACGATCTCCTCGCGCTGCCGCTGGCCTTCCGCGCGCATCTCGGCGATGAGCGTGGCGCCCTGCTCCTGTGCCTCCTGGCGCAGGCGCGCGGCCTCGTGACGGGCCTCGGCGAGCTGAGCCTTGTACTGCTCGAGAACGCTCTGGGCCTCGGTCTGAGCGGCCTCGGCCTTTTCGATACCGCCCTCGATGGCCTCGCGACGCTGCTCCAGAACCTTGTTGATGTTCGGGAGGAGCTTCCAGGCCAGGAAGCCGAAGACGATGACGAAGGCGATCAGGCCGATGACAAGCTCGGGGATCGGCGGAACGAGGGGGTTTTCCTTCTCCTCGGCCGCCAGAATGAGCAGGTGGCTCATTTCAGTGCCTTTCGTCTAGTGGGCTGTTGCTGATCGGTCGATCAGGTGCCGTAGACGAACGGCATGACCAGACCGATGAGGGCGAGCGCCTCACAGAAGGCGAAGCCGAGGATCTGGTTGGCGCGGATCAGACCGGCGGCCTCAGGCTGACGGGCGAGCGCCTGGGTGCCGTTACCGAAGATGATGCCGACGCCGACGCCGGGGCCGATGGCCGCGAGGCCGTAACCGATCGAGCCGAGCGAGCCGGAGACAGCGGCAAGGGTCTGGGACATGCCAGTTCTTCCTTTTCTTTACGGACCGGTGGGGGTTGGCCACCGGACGAGTGCGGGGTCGAGAGGGGCGGCGCTCAGTGGTGCTCGGCCAGCGCGCCCTGGATGAAGGTGCAGGTCAGCAGCACGAACACGTACGCCTGCAGGGCCTGGATGAACAGCTCGAAGGCCGTCATGACGAGCGTCATGATGAACGAGACACCCGCGTACGCGATGCCGATGCCGTTGAGCAGGTACCAGCTGGCGATCGTGAACAGCAGCAGCAGCGTGTGACCCGCGAACATGTTCGCGAAGAGTCGCACGGCGTGCGTGAACGGCCGGACGATCAGGTTCGAGAGGAACTCGATGAACATGGCCAGCGGGAGGACCGGGCCGAGCGACTTGTCGTAGCCGGTGAAGTTCTTGAGCGCACCGACGAAGCCGTGCCGCTTGAAGGTCAGCGAGACCCACAGGACGTAGACGATCAGTGCCAGAACGGCGGGGTACGCGATGATCGCGGTGACCGGGAACTGGGCGACCGGAATGATCGACCAGAGGTTCATCATCCAGATGAAGAAGAACAGCGAGACGATCAGCGGAACGTACTTCTCGCCTTCCTTCTTGCCGATCGTCTCGTAGACGACGCCGCGGCGGATGAAGTCGTAGCCCGCCTCGGCGACCATCTGCAGCTTGCCCGGGACGACCTTCGGCTTGCGGAAGGCGGCCCAGAAGAAGCCGATAACGATGATCGAGCCGAGCAGCGCCAGCAGCATCGTCTTGTTGAAGTACACGTTGCTGTCACCGTCGCCCCAGAGGGGCTCGAACAGGAACGAGTGCAGGCCGGGAGCCGGGAAGCCACAGCCGTCGAAGATGTGGCAGTCGGTCTCGAAGGCGAGCACCTGCGTCGGGTCAGCACTCACCGCGGGCTCCTTCAGCGTGGCGCATAGGTACGGCAACCTCGTTGTGTCGGCGCGGCGCGCAGCCGCGGTTCGGCACTGGACTGGTGTTACGGATGTGGGGGCGGCTGTGGGGCATCAAGCCTCGCGATTGAGCAGGCGTCAGCTCAGATGCCCGCGCCCGCGATGCCGCAGTTGGCACCGGACGATAGCAGGATCTCTTACGCGCACTTATCCCGGCCCTACCCCTCACGACGAGTGCCCCGACTTTTCGGGCTTGTCGCCCTTCGAAGAGTCGGGTTCGACGTAAAGGATCTTGGCCTTCATGTGGGCACGCGCCTGTGCGCCGATCCACACGAGCGTGGTGGCGACCAGGGTGAGTGCGAAGGCCTTGGGGTTGAACAGCGACGTGTTCTTGAACGCGGCGACGAAGACGAACAGCAGCAGGATCTGCGCCGTGTA
This sequence comes from Streptomyces siamensis, assembly GCF_039543605.1. Lineage (NCBI taxonomy): Bacteria > Bacillati > Actinomycetota > Actinomycetes > Kitasatosporales > Streptomycetaceae > Streptomyces > Streptomyces siamensis. The sequence continues at coordinate 94,447 of NZ_BAABKB010000013.1, forward strand.
GAGCAGCAGACCCATCGCCTGGAACAGGTGCGGAAGCGATTTGGCGGTGCGCTGCAGGACGTAGAGCCCGAGCCCCATGAAGAGGATCACGACCAGCGTCGCGACGACGGCCCCGATCGCTCCCTTGCCGCCGGCGACCACACCACTGACGACGGCGGCAACAGCGCCGACGGCAGCTGTGGGTACAGCGGCCTGTAGGAGGATCCGGGCGTCATTGGACGGCATGGCGGCAACTCCGCTTGTAAGGGGGGCGTGTCGTCATGGACGAGCGTAGTCCCGGGCTGAGAGAGAACCTCACGCCAAGGGACCGTCGCACTACGGTCCTTCGGCTCTATCCCGGGTTCTCGTGAACCGTATCACAAACTATTTGATGAGGTCTTTACCTGGTTGGTGTGCTCGCTGTCACACATGAGAGTGAACCTGCGCGTCTGTGCAAGAACAGCGTGGACTTGTCTGTTATTGGGGCGCTTTGCACCCCCACGACTTGGTCACGCGTTAGTCAGATTCTTACCTTCGCGTCAGCGCGACGACCCGGCGTTGCGCCCATCCAGGAAGCGCGAACGGGGGCCGATGGCCGTCGCTCCGTTGACTCCCGAGACACCTGCCACGACCGGCGCACGGTGCTCGCGCGCCTCGTCCGGCTCGTCGGCCTCCGCCGTCCCGTGCGTGACCTCCTGCCCCGCCTCGGCGGCGGCCGAGGAGGCCCCCCTGCGGCGCCGGTAGCGCGGCGGCACGAGACGCTCGGCCCACTGCGGGGCGCGCGGGGTGAAGCGCGGCAGCAGGAGCAGGACGAGGCCGACCGCGCTGAGCGCGGCGATGCCGAGCACGATCCACATGGACGCCGAGTTGACCGAGAAGGCGAGGGCGCCGAAGGCGATCAGCGCGGACCAGAAGTACATGATCAGGACCGCGCGGCTGTGCGAGTGCCCGACCTCGAGGAGACGGTGGTGCAGGTGCCCGCGGTCGGCGGCGAACGGGGACTGGCCGCGCCAGGTGCGCCGCACGATCGCCAGCACCAGGTCGGCGGCCGGCACCGCGATGATCGTCAGCGGGAGCAGCAGCGGGATGTAGACGGGCACCGTCTGGTGCACGGTGTTGCGCTCCGAACCGGAGAACAGGTTCATCGCGTCGGGGTCGATCTGCCCGGTGATGGAGATGGCGCCGGCCGCCAGCACGAGCCCGATGAGCATCGAGCCGGAGTCGCCCATGAAGATCCGCGCGGGATGCATGTTGTGCGGCAGGAAGCCGAGGCACATGCCCATGAGGATGGCCGCGAAGAGCGTCGCCGGGGCCGCGGCCTCGATGCCGTAGCTGTACCAGATGCGGTACGCGTACAGGAAGAACGCGGCGGAGGCGATGCACACCATGCCCGCGGCGAGACCGTCGAGGCCGTCCACGAAGTTCACGGCGTTGATCGTGATCACGACGAGGGCCACGGTCAGCAGCGTGCCCTGCCACTGGGTGAGCGCCACCAGGCCGACGCCGGGGATGGGCAGCCACAGGATCGTCAGACCTTGCACGACCATCACGCCCGCGGCGATCATCTGACCGCCGAGCTTGATCAACGCGTCGATCTCGAACTTGTCGTCGAGGACACCGATGAGCCAGATCAGCGCGGCACCGGACAGCAGTGCCCGCGGCTCGTTGGAGTTGGAGAAGACCGCGTTGAGGTTCTTCAGGTGGTCGGCGACCAGCAGTCCCGCGCACAGCCCGAAGAACATCGCGATCCCGCCGAGGCGCGGAGTGGGTTCCCGGTGCACGTCGCGCGCACGGATCTCCGGCATGGCTCCGGCCACGATCGCGAATTTCCGTACCGGTCCTGTCAGCAGGTACGTCACCGCGGCCGTGATGCAGAGCGTCAGCAGGTATTCACGCACGGGCTTCCCCACAGGTCTCGCTGGCCATCTCAGCCCCACACCCTAGCGATGCACGCATATGGTTGGGGACTTCCGGGTAGCGACGATGGTTGCACGAGTGGCTGTGCACGAGTGTGCGAGTACCCCCGCTCAGTCCGGATAGGGCGGAAATCTTCCGGTGAGCTCCCGCACATCTTCACGCGCGGTCCTGGCGTCGACGTCCTCGCGCAGCACCCCGGCGAACAGGTCCGCGATCCACACCATCTCCGCCTCGCCCATGCCCTGCGTGGTCAGGGCGGCCGTGCCCAGCCGCAGTCCGCGCGCGTCCCCGTGGGGAAGCGCACACGTGTCGAGGACCATGCCCGCCGCGGCCAGGCGTCCGCGCGCGGTACGTCCGTCGAGGCCGAGCGGCGCCGGGTCCGCGGCCAGCAGATGAGTGTCGGTACCGCCGGTGGTGATGTGCAGGCCCTGCGCCGCCAGCCGCTCCGCGAGCACTTTCGCGTTGGCGACCACCTGGTGGGCGTAGGCCGTGTAGGCCGGGGTCGCCGCCTCGCCGAACGCGACGGCCTTGGCGGCGATGGTGTGCATCTGCGCACCGCCCTGTGTGAACGGGAAGACCGCCCGGTCGACCCGCTCGGCCAGCTCCGCCCCGCACAGGATCATGCCGCCGCGAGGACCGCGCAGCACCTTGTGCGTCGTCGCGCACACGACATCGGCGTACGGCACCGGGTTGGGTGCGGCTCCCCCGGCCACGAGCCCGATGGGATGTGCGGCGTCGGCGATGAGATAGGCGCCCACCTCGTCGGCGATCTCGCGGAAGACGGCGTAGTCGATGTGGCGCGGGTAGGCGATCGAACCGCACACCAGGGCCTTGGGCCGGTGCGTCCTGGCGAGCGTGCGCACCTGCGCGTAGTCGATGAGCCCGCTGTCGGCCTCGACGCCGTATCCGACGAAGTCGAACCAGCGGCCGGAGAAGTTCGCGGGCGAACCGTGGGTGAGGTGGCCGCCGAAGGGCAGTCCCAGGGCGAGCACGGTGTCACCGGGCCGCAGCAGGGCGGCGTACGCGGCGAGGACCGCCGAAGACCCGGAGTGGGACTGCACGTTGGCGTGGGCGGACCCGAAGAGCGCCTTGGCGCGGTCCACGGCGAGACGCTCCGCGACGTCGACGATCTCGCACCCGCCGTGATGTCGGGCGCCGGGGTAGCCCTCGGCGTACTTGTTGGCGAGCGGCGAGCCGAGCGCGGCCAGCACGGCGGGCGAGGTGAAGTTCTCGGCCGCGATCAGCTGGAGCGTGGTGGACTGCCGGTCGAGCTCCCCGAGGATGATCTCGGCGAGCTCGGGGTCCTGGCGGCGCAGGACGTCCGCTTCGAGCGTTTGTGTGACCGGCATGGTGGACTCCGGACCTCGGCGGGGGGACGCTACGTCCCAATGTAGAACCGGGGCCGGTGGTGCGCCCGGTATCACCACCATTCGCACCGCGCGCGGTCGTTGCGTCAGGGCTAGGCCCGGGCCGGCACACCCGTCAGCGCGGTCACCACGGGGTCCAGCGCCTCGTTGATCTCGTCCCCGATCGACCGGAAGAACGGCAGCGGCGCCCCGTACGGGTCGTACACCTCGTCCGCCTCGGCGGTCGGGGCCAGCAGCCATCCGCGCAGCGCGGCGGCGGCCCGCACGAGGGCGCGGGCGCGTTCGACGACCCCGTCGTCCAGCGGCGGAAGCGTCGCCGGGTCTATCGCCCGTACGAGGCGGGTGAACTCCTTCAGGGTGAAGGTGCGCAGGCCCGCGGAGTGGCCCATCGAGATGACCTGGGCCCGGTGGTCACGGGTGGCGGTCAGGACCAGGTCGGCGCGGATGACGTGCTCGTCGAGGAGTTCCCGCCCGACGAAGCCGGAGGCGTCCGCACCGAAATCGGCGAGGACCGTCTCGGCGTTGGCCTCCATGGGCGCGCCCTCGTGGCCCCAGGTTCCGGCGCTCTCCACGATCAGGCCGCCCCACAGGGGGTCGCCGAGGCGGTCCGCCAGGGCATGCCGGGTCAGCCGCTCGGTGATCGGCGAACGGCACACGTTGCCGGTGCTGACGTGGAGGATGCGGAAGGACCCGCCGGAGAGCCCGCCGGCCTCCGTGATCCCCTCGCCTATGCCACGCATGGGGGTGCCCCCTGGTCGAGCGGAGCCGCGGGCCGGGAGGTGTCAGGGGCTGTCAATTCGCCACCTCGAGGTCGGGTACGACCTTCCGGAGCTCGTCCGCCGACAGTGCGCCCGCACGCAGCAGCACGGGCACCTTGCCCGTCACGTCGACGATCGAGGAGGGCACGTTGCCCGGGGTGGGGCCGCCGTCCAGGTAGACCGAGATGGAGTCGCCGAGCATCTCCTGCGCGGCGTCGCAGTCCTCCGGCGCCGGGTGGCCGGTGAGGTTCGCGGACGACACGGCCATCGGGCCGACCTCGGTGAGCAGTTCGATGGCGACCGGGTGCAGCGGCATGCGCACGGCGACGGTGCCACGGGTGTCCCCGAGGTCCCACTGGAGGGACGGCTGGTGCTTGGTGACGAGCGTCAGGGCGCCCGGCCAGAAGGCGTCGACGAGCTCCCAGGCCATCTCGGAGAAGTCCGTGACGAGGCCGTGCAGGGTGTTCGGGGAGCCGATGAGGACGGGGGTGGGCATGTTGCGGCCCCGGCCCTTGGCCTCCAGGAGGTCGGCGACGGCCTCCGAGGAGAACGCGTCGGCGCCCACGCCGTACACGGTGTCGGTCGGGAGGACCACCAGCTCGCCACGGCGGACGGCGGACGCTGCCTCACGCAGACCGGTGGTGCGGTCGGTCGCGTCGTTGGTGTCGTATCGCCGTGCCATTTAGCGGGCCTCCTCGTACACGTACTGCTGGCTGGGGAACGTGATGCGCGTGCTCACGGCATCGCCTTGCGGGCGGTCGCGAACCGCGGCCGGTTGTTGAGGTCCGGGTGGTCGGCCGCGTCGGCCCAGCCCCGCTCCTCGGTGAAGATCCACGGCACCTGTCCGCCCTGGGTGTCGGCGTGCTCGATGACGACGACGCCGCCGGGGCGCAGCAACCGGTGCGCGGTGCGCTCGATGCCGCGGATGAGGTCGAGTCCGTCCTCGCCGGAGAACAGGGCGAGTTCGGGATCGTAGTCCCGGGCCTCCGGAGCGACGTACTCCCACTCCGTCAGCGGGATGTACGGCGGGTTGGAGACCACCAGGTCCACCTGGCCGTCGAGGTCCGGGAAGGCCTCCAGTGCGTCTCCCTGGCGCAGGTCGACCCTGGACCCCTCGACGTTCTTGCGCGTCCACCGCAGGGCGTCCTCGGACAGCTCCACGGCGTGCACGCGGGAGCGCGGCACCTCCTGCGCCAGGGCGAGCGCGATGGCGCCCGAACCGGTGCACAGGTCCACGATCAGGGGTTCGACGACGTCCATCGCGCGGACGGCGTCTATGGCCCAGCCGACCACCGACTCGGTCTCCGGCCGGGGCACGAACACTCCGGGCCCGACCTGGAGTTCCAGATAGCGGAAGTAGGCCCGCCCGGTGATGTGCTGGAGCGGCTCGCGGGCCTCGCGGCGCGCGGTCACCTCCCAGTAACGGGCGTCGAAGTCCGCGTCCTTGACGGTGTGCAGCTCGCCCCGCTTGACGCCGTGCACGAAGGCCGCGAGCTCCTCCGCGTCGTTGCGCGGCGAGGGCACGCCGGCGTCGGCCAGCCGCTGGGTGGCCTGGGCCACTTCCGCGAGCAGCAGGTTCACGCTGGTCCTCCGGGGCTGAGCTGTTGTCGTGTGCTGGTTGCCGCCGCCGCTGTTACGCGGCGGCGAGCTTGGCCGCCGAGTCCGCGTCGACGCAGGCCTGGATCACCGAGTCGAGGTCGCCGTCGAGGACCTGGTCCAAGTTGTACGCCTTGAAGCCGACCCGGTGGTCCGAGATGCGATTCTCCGGGAAGTTGTACGTACGGATCTTCTCGGAGCGGTCGACGGTACGGACCTGGCTGCGGCGGGCGTCCGCGGCCTCCCGCTCCGCTTCCTCCTGCGCCGCCGCGAGGAGCCTGGAGCGCAGGATACGCATCGCCTGCTCCTTGTTCTGCAGCTGGCTCTTCTCGTTCTGGCAGGAAGCGACGACTCCGGTGGGAATGTGCGTGATGCGCACCGCCGAGTCGGTCGTGTTGACGGACTGGCCGCCGGGGCCCGACGAGCGGTACACGTCGATGCGCAGATCGTTCGCGTGGATCTCGACGTCGACCTCCTCGGCCTCCGGCGTGACCAGCACGCCCGCGGCGGAGGTGTGGATGCGGCCCTGCGACTCGGTCGACGGCACCCGCTGCACGCGGTGCACCCCGCCCTCGTACTTCAGACGGGCCCACACGCCCTGGCCGGGCTCGGTGGCGCCCTGGCCGCCCTTGGTCTTCACGGCGACCTGGACGTCCTTGTAGCCGCCGAGCTCCGACTCGGTGGAGTCGATGATCTCGGTCTTCCAGCCGACGCGCTCGGCGTACCGCAGGTACATGCGCAGCAGGTCGCCGGCGAACAGGGCGGACTCGTCGCCGCCCGCGCCCGCCTTGATCTCCAGGATCACGTCCTTGTCGTCGCTGGGGTCGCGCGGGACCAGCAGGAGGCGCAGCTTCTCGGTGAGCTCCTCGCGCTGCTTCTCCAGGTCCTTGACCTCGGCGGCGAAGTCGGGGTCGTCGGCGGCGAACTCCTTCGCCGTCTCGATGTCGTCCCCGGCCTGCTTCCAGGAGCGGTACGTCGCGACGATCGGGGTCAGCTCGGCGTAGCGCTTGTTGAGCTTGCGCGCGTTGGCCTGGTCGGCGTGCACCGACGGGTCAGCGAGCTTCTTCTCCAGGTCGGCGTGCTCGCCGATGAGTTCCTCGACCGCCTCGAACATCTCCGGCTCCAATGGACTGTCCCCAGCTCCATCATGGGCTCGGGACGTAGGTACGGCATGGGGGTCCCCCCTGCTCGGGCGTGTGCGCGAGCTCGGGGGAGGGGGCTGCACCGCAAAGCGCCGGTCCCGGCGCCCCCGTGCAGGGGACACCGGAGACCGGCGCTGTGGGCTCGCTACTTCTTGGCAGCGGCAGCCTTGCCGAAGCGGGCCTCGAAGCGGGCCACGCGGCCACCGGTGTCGAGGATCTTCTGCTTGCCCGTGTAGAACGGGTGGCACTCGGAGCAGACCTCGGCACGGATGGTGCCGGATTCGATCGTGCTACGCGTGGTGAACGACGCGCCACAGGTGCAGCTGACCTGCGTCTCGACGTACTCGGGGTGGATGTCGCGCTTCAAGGTGTCTCCTAGTTTCGGGAGGGCGCCGGGTCGCCGCCGCGGGATGCGGGAGCGTGAACCGGAGCCGACGTACCAGTCTGCCAGGACTGGGCGCATCCCCCAAAACCGGGGTGGTGGAGGATCTATTCCCGAGCCGTCCCGGGACCGCTTCCGAGCGCTCCCCGGACCGCTTCCGGGCGCTCCCCGGACCGCCCCCGGCCTTCCCCTGACCGCCCCCGGAACCCTTCGCGGCGCTTTCACGGGCCCCGGCGTACGCCTCGGGAGCCCGGCGGACCGCGGCGGACCGCCGGGGTCCGCAGGCGGGCGCCTCAGGAGCCTCAGGAGGTGACGACGCCCTTGGCGGTGCCCGTGGCGGTGCCCTTGGTGGCCGCCTTGGGGATCGCCCGGTCGTTCTTGAGGGCGTCCCACACCAGCTTCGACTTGGCCTTGTCGACGAGGACGCGGTTGGCGTCCGCGGCGTCGTACTGGACCGGCATCGTCACCATCGTCATGTGGGACGAGTTGATGCCCTTGAGGCCGTCGGCGAAGGACGCGAGCTCGGCGACCGAACCGATCTCGGAGTCGGTGGTGACGGTCTTGGTCGCGGTGTCGGCGAGGTCGTACAGCTTCTTCGGGCTGGTCAGCACGCCGACGTCCTTGACCTGCTGCACCAGGGCCTTGATGAAGGCCTGCTGGAGCTGGATGCGGCCGAGGTCGGAGCCGTCGCCGACGCCGTGCCGGGTGCGGACCAGGCCGAGTGCCTGCTCGCCGTCGAGCGTGTGCGGGCCGGCCTTCAGATGCAGGTGGCTGTCCGGGTCGGAGATGTCCTTGGTGGTGGTGATGTCCACCCCGCCCAGGTCGTCGATGAGCTTCTGGAAGCCGCTGAAGTCGACCTCGAGGTAGTGGTCCATGCGGATGCCGGTCATGGACTCGACGGTCTTGACCGCGCAGGCGGCGCCGCCGGTCGAGTAGGCCGAATTGAACATCACGCCGGAGGCCGCGTCGTGGGTGACGCCCTCGGGGTCGGTGCAGGAGGGCCGCTCGACGAGGGTGTCGCGGGGTATGGAGACGACGCTCGCCTTCTTGTGGCCCTTGTACACGTGCACGATCATCGCCGTGTCGGACCGGGCGCTGCCGTCGTCGGCGCCGCCGCCGAGCTTCTTGTTGCTGCCGGAGCGTGTGTCGGAGCCCAGGACGAGGATGTTCTCCGAGCCGTTGTCGACCTTCGTGGGCCGGTCCGTGCCGAGGGCGCCGTTGATGTCGACGTTCTTGAGGTTGCCGTTGAGCTTGAAGTACAGGATTCCCGCGCCGGTACCCCCCAGCACGACCACACCCGCGGCCGTCCAGGCCGTGATCAGGAGGGCCTTGCGCCGCGCGCTGCGCGTCTTGCGGCGTCGGCCCTTCCCGCGTTGACGCGGGGCGCTGGTGCCGGGCTCCCCCGGTATGCCGGGTTCCGGCGTGCTCTCGGCAGGCATGTGCTCCTCAGTCCTGTGTCTGCGGTCGGTTACCCCCTGCTTTCAGGGCCAAGCCCATCAGGTCGTGACTACGGGTACCGCTCCATGGTCACTCCGTACGGTCAGACGGGGAAACCCGGGAAAGGGTTGCACAACGCAATGTGCCCACCGCGTGGCGCGGTGGGCACGTTGCGTCACCGGCGAAAGCGGGCGAACCCGCGTTCACCTGCGATTTCAGCCGAAGATGTCGTACTGCTTGAAATCGGTGCCGACCGAGATTCTTGTGGCGAAGATCTCCGTGGTCGCCTTGCCGGTGCCCGGGTACAGGTAGAGCGTGCCGCCGGGCGTGCGGGCCAGGAAGTCGGCCTTGCCGTCGCCGGTCACGTCGCCGGGGGCGTCGAAGGCGTTGTAGCCGCTCCAGGTGCGCACCTTGATGCGGCTGGAGAAGGCCTCGCTGCCGGTCTTGCCGGTGCCCTTGTACAGGTACACGTACGAGCCGGTCTTGCTGCGCGCGATCAGGTCGGCCTTGCCGTCGCCGGTGAAGTCGCCGTGGCCGCGGATGGAGTTGTACTGGTTCCAGCCGGTGCGGACCTGGATGCGCGCGGAGAAGGTGCCGTTGCCCTTGCCCGGGTACTCCCACATCGCTCCGGCGGAGTCGACGGAGAGCATGTCGGGCAGGCCGTCGCCGGTGATGTCGCCGGGGGCGATGATCCGGGTGCGGGTGCCCCAGCTGCTGAAGATCTTGTCGGTGGACCAGCTCTCGCTCGCCGGGACGTAGTGCGACCAGTAGACGTTGCCGTTGCTGCTGTCGCGGACCACGAGGTCCTGGTAGCCGTCACGGTTCAGGTCGGTCTGGAGCACGACGTTGACGCCGTTCCAGTTCCCCCACGACTGACGGGCGGCGAACGAGGTGCCCTTGGAGTCCTTCTCGTACCCGGTCTTCGTGGAGGAGTTGCGCACCCAGAGGTCGGCCTTGTGGTCGCCGCTGAGGTTGGTGTCCTCCACCCGCGGCCAGGCCGCGCCCACGTACGTGCTCACCTTGGAGAAGACGCTGTACGCGCCCTTCTCGACACAGTCCTTCACACCCCAGGAGACGACGCCGACGATTCGGCCGCCGACGATCAGCGGGCCGCCGGAGTCGCCGTTGCACGCCGTGGTGGTCCCGGTGTCGCTGCCGGTCGCCGCGTCGCCCGCGCAGACCATGTGGCCCTTGACGAAGTCGCTGCCGTAGTAGCCGGCGCAGGTGGTGTCGGACTTGATGGGCAGCGTGGCCGTCTTCAGCGTCTCGGAGATGTCCTCGCTGGTGGAGCTGGTGCGGCCCCAGCCGTACAGCGTGGCCTTGGTGCCGGACGCGTACGAGGTGGTGTCACCGGACGTCGTCATGCGGATCGGCTTGGCCTTGACGGGGCTCGGCAGCGTGATGACCGCGATGTCGTTGTCGATGGTCGTCGAGCTGTACGAGGGGTGGTTCCACTGCCGCCAGACACCCGAGACGGTGCCGCCGTGCAGGTCGGTGTTGCCCGAGGAGTCGGTGGTCGGCAGCTGCGCGGTGCCCGTCACGACGGCGCCGTTGGCGTGCCAGTCGTAGCCCTTGACGCAGTGCGCGGCGGTGAGGATCTTCGTCGGCGACACGACGGAGCCGCCGCAGAAGAAGCCGAGGTCGTCGCTCTCGCTCGTGGTGCCCTTGTCGTCGTAGTACCAGAGCTGTGCCATCCACGGGGCGGTGGTGATGGTGGTCTGGCTGCCACCGATGATCTTCGGGTCGACGCTCGCGCTGTCGGTGCTCGCGCTCAGCGACGACTTCTTGGTCGTCTCGCCCGCGGTGTCGTCGCCCGCCACGGCTCCCGCGACCCGCTTCGTCAGCTCGCTCAGGGAGGGCGAGGACGTGCTGGGCTTGACGGTCGGCGTGGGCAGCGCCGTGGCGGCGTTCGCGGACGACATCAGGAGCGCGCCGGCGACCGCTGCCGCCAGGCCTGCCGCCGCGACGGGTATGGCGATGCGTATCCGACGTCTGTGACGACCCCGGCCGGATATGGATGTATCCACTCAAGTCCCCCCTGAGACAGGTGAATTCAATGCTGGAATTCAGTGAATGCTGAAAGAAGCGAGATCGTACACCTGCCCCAGGCAGCGCAAAGGGCCGCCCCCGTCACCTGCGTGACGGGGGCGGCCCTTGTCTTGCTTGTCCTACGGACTCAGTCGTTGCCGTTGCCCGGCATCGGCGTCGTCTTCTGGATCTGGAGCAGGAACTCGGCGTTCGACTTCGTCTGCTTCATCTTGTCGAGCAGCAGCTCGATCGCCTGCTGCTGGTCGAGCGCGTGCAGCACGCGGCGCAGCTTCCAGGTGATGGCGAGCTCGTCGCTGCCGAGCAGGATCTCTTCCTTACGGGTGCCGGACGCGTCGACGTCCACCGCCGGGAAGATGCGCTTGTCGGCGAGCTTCCGGTCGAGCTTGAGCTCGGCGTTGCCGGTGCCCTTGAACTCCTCGAAGATCACCTCGTCCATGCGGGAGCCGGTGTCGACGAGCGCGGTCGCCAGGATGGTCAGCGAGCCGCCGTCCTCGATGTTGCGCGCGGCACCGAAGAAGCGCTTCGGCGGGTAGAGGGCCGTCGAGTCGACACCACCGGACAGGATGCGGCCGGAGGCCGGCGCGGCGAGGTTGTACGCACGGCCCAGACGCGTGATCGAGTCGAGCAGCACGACGACGTCGTGGCCCAGCTCCACCAGGCGCTTGGCTCGCTCGATGGCGAGCTCGGCGACCGTGGTGTGGTCCTCGGCCGGGCGGTCGAAGGTCGAGGAGATGACCTCGCCCTTGACCGACCGCTGCATGTCGGTGACCTCTTCCGGACGCTCGTCGACGAGGACGACCATCAGGTGGCATTCGGGGTTGTTGTGGGTGATCGCGTTGGCGATCGCCTGCATGATCATGGTCTTGCCGGTCTTCGGCGGGGCCACGATCAGACCGCGCTGGCCCTTACCGATCGGCGCGACAAGGTCGATGATGCGGGTGGTCAGCACGCCCGGGTCGGTCTCCAGGCGGAGCCGGTCCTGCGGGTACAGCGGCGTCAGCTTGGTGAACTCCGGGCGGCCACGGCCGTGTTCGGGCGCCATGCCGTTGACGGAGTCGAGGCGGACCAGCGCGTTGAACTTCTCGCGGCGCTCGCCCTCCTTGGGCTGACGGACCGCGCCGGTGACGTGATCGCCCTTGCGCAGGCCGTTCTTGCGGACCTGGGCGAGGGAGACGTACACGTCGTTGGGACCCGGCAGGTAGCCCGACGTACGGATGAAGGCGTAGTTGTCGAGGATGTCGAGGATGCCCGCGACGGGGATCAGGACGTCGTCCTCGGCGAGCTGCGGCTCGGCGATCTCGTCACGGCCACGACGGCCACGACGGTCGCGGTAGCGCCCGCGCCGGCCGCGGCGGCCGCCCTCGAAGTCGTCGTCCTCGTCGACCCGCGGTCCGTTGTCGCGCTGCTGGCGGTCCTGGCGGCCACCGCCACCGCCCTGCTGCTGACGGTCCGGACGCTGCTGGCCGCCGCCCTGCTGCTCGTCGCCCTTGCCGCGGCGGTCACGGCCGCCCCGGTCGCGGTCACGACGGTCGCGACGGCCCTGACGGCCGTCGGTGCCCTCGGTGTCGGTCTTGGCCTCGCCCTGCGTCTCAGCCTTCGCCTCGGCCTTCGGCTCGCCCTTCGCCTCGGCGGTGACCGTCTCGGGGCTGCCGGCCTCGGCGGTGGCACGACGACGACGGCGCTCCACGGGAGCATCCTCGCTGGCGGGCTGGCCGGGAATCTCGATCTGCTGCTGAGCCACGGCCTTCTCGGCGGCGGGCTTCTCGGCCTTCTTCTCGGCCGGAGCGGCGTCCTCGCCCGTACGAGCCTTCGAGGTGGTCCGGCGCTTCGGCTTGGTCTCGGCGGCGGCCTCGGCCTTGGCTGCCGGAGCACCCCCGGCCTGCGCCTCCTTGATGACCTCGATCAGCTGGCTCTTGCGCATGCGCGCGGTGCCCCTGATGCCGAGGCCGGATGCGACCTGCTGCAGCTCGGCCAGCACCATGCCCTCGAGGCCGGTACCGCGGCGCCGCCGGGAGCCGGCACCGGTGGCAGGCGCGGAGGCGTCCGTGGCGGGCGCGGCAGCGGTCTCCTCGACACGTGCGCCCATCAGATCGGTGGTGTCGCTCACGAAGGGTCCTTCCCTGGAGCGGACGTCGGCCTGTCTGGCTCGGCGACCGGTTGTGCTGTCCGACGTTGGTCCTTGCTGTGTGGACCGTGCCGGGGCGGTGGTCCGCCAAAGCGGCGGAAGACATATCTGGTGATGACGATTCCGGGCCTGTGGCACTGAATTGCGGTGTCATCGGCTCGGTCACGCCGGTTCCGGAGCGTGCTCAGCACTGCTCAGCGCATAGCACCCAATGCATGGCACAAAGCAGTTTGGGAGGCTCCCGGAAGAATGGTTGTCCCGGACGGGGACACGAAGCACCTCGCCATGGTGGGGTCGGGTGCAGACTTGAGGTTAACACTACCGGATCCAACAAACATTCCCCCTCTCCAAATCCGGCAACCGTGCGCCGTCAATTGACCCCGACGGGTGCGAGCGGCAGCACGCTCGCCCCTTGGGCGTCGAGGTCCAGCCGGTTGGCGGCCCAGCCCTGACCTGCGAGATCGGCGACCTTGTCGGCCGACGCCCGGTCCGCCAGAGCGAGGACTGTGGGGCCCGCGCCGGAAATCACCGCGGGAATTCCGTCCGCGCGCAGACGCTCCACGAGGGCCGCGCTCTCCGGCATCGCCGGGGCCCGGTACTCCTGGTGCAGCCGGTCCTCGGTGGCGGGCAGCAGCAGCTCGGGGCGCCGGGTGAGGGCCTCGACGAGCAGCGCGGCACGGCCCGCGTTGGCGGCGGCGTCGACGTGCGGCACGGTGCGCGGCAGCAGTCCGCGCGCGGTCTCGGTGAGGACCGGCTTTCCCGGTACGAAAACCACCGGAACGATGGAATCGGCGGGATCCATCCTGATGGCACGGGCCGCGCCGGCCTCCATCCAGGAGAGCGTGAAGCCGCCCAGCAGACAGGCCGCGACGTTGTCGGGGTGTCCCTCGATCTCGGTGGCGAGCTCCAGGAGCGCGGTGTCGTCGAGCTTGGTGTCCCCTCCTATGGTCACCGCGCGCGCGGCGACGATGCCGGCGCAGATCGCGGCGGAGGAGGAGCCGAGGCCCCGTCCGTGCGGGATGCGATTGGCGCAGACGATCTCCAGTCCGCGCGGCTGTCCGCCCAGCAGGTCGAAGGCGGTGCGCAGGGAGCGTACGAGGAGGTGGCTCTCGTCGCGCGGCAGGGTGTCACTGCCCTCACCTGCGATGTCGATGTGCAGCCCGGAGTCGGCCACCCGGACGACCACGTCGTCGTAGAGCCCCAGTGACAGGCCGAGGGCGTCGAAACCCGGGCCGAGGTTGGCACTGGTGGCGGGGACGCGCACCCGGACGGCGGCGGCGCGGAACGCTGGACCGGCCATCGCTCGATGACTCTCCTTGAGCTGCGTGATGTGCGAGATTCTCGATGAACTGCGATACGTACCGAAGACCCGGAGGCCGCAATGACGGCGCGGCACCGCGGCATATGCGGCGGGCGGGTTCGGTACAGCCTATCGAAGGAAGGTTCTGTGGCGACATAGGGCGCACAGGAGGCGCACGATGCGTGTCGTAAGCCCCCTGTGCACCCCCTGTCGGGTTGCCACGGGGGTGACCCGTTCGTCGGGCGGTTTCCGTCGGCTTCTGGCGATTTTCCACCCGTGTCCGAGGGGATCCGCCCGTTTCCCGGGCCTGTCGGCGCCGTTCCGGCGACGACGTGGCGGCTTTACGCCAGGCGGCTTTCCGCCAAGTCGGGCCACGAGCGCTTTTCGGCCGGTGCACACACCCGCTTCCGTCCCGGTGCGTATCCCCGCTTCCACCCGGTGCGTGCCCCTGCTTCCGGCGGGTGCGCACACCCGCTGCGGCCCTGCGCCCGCACCCGACGGCCGGTACGGGCCGGACCGCGGCCGACGGGGGCGGACCGGGAAGGACCCGGCCCCCGCCGACGGTGTCATGCCAGGCCGAGCCGCTCCGCCGCCGTCGCCGCGTCCACGGGGACGGTGACCGGCTGCGGGGCGCCCGCGACGGCCCAGTCGGGGTCCTTGAGGCCGTTGCCGGTGACCGTGCAGACGATCGTCTGGCCCGGGTCGACCATGCCCTGCTCGGCGGCCTTCAGCAGACCGGCGACGGACGCGGCGGACGCGGGCTCCACGAAGACGCCCTCCTGCGCGGCCAACAGCCGGTAGGCGCGCAGGATCTCACGGTCCGTCACCTCGTCGATGAGGCCGCCCGACTCGTCCCGGGCCGCCAGCGCGAACTTCCACGAGGCGGGGTTGCCGATACGGATCGCGGTGGCGATGGTCGACGGGTCCTTGACCACCTCGCCGCGCACGATGGGCGCGGAACCGGAGGCCTGGAAACCCCACATGCGCGGGGTCCGCTTCGCGACGCCGTCGGCGGCGTACTCCGTGTACCCCTTCCAGTACGCGGTGATGTTGCCCGCGTTGCCCACCGGGAGCACATGGATGTCGGGCGCGTCACCGAGCATGTCCACGATCTCGAAGGCGGCGGTCTTCTGGCCCTCGATACGCACCGGGTTGACCGAATTGACCAGCGCCACCGCGTAGTTGTCGGACAGCGACCGGGCGAGCGTGAGGCAGTCGTCGAAGTTGCCGTCGACCTGGAGGATCTTCGCGCCGTGCACGAGGGCCTGGCCCATCTTGCCGAGCGCGATCTTGCCCTGCGGCACCAGGACGGCGGAGACCATCCCGGCGCGTACCGCGTAGGCCGCGGCGGAGGCGGACGTGTTGCCGGTGGAGGCGCAGATGACGGCCTTCGCGCCCTCCTCCTTGGCCTTCGTGATGGCCATGGTCATACCGCGGTCCTTGAAGGACCCGGTCGGGTTGGCGCCCTCCACCTTGAGGTGGACCTCGCAGCCCGTGCGCTCGGAGAGCACCTGCGCGGGCACGAGCGGCGTACCGCCCTCACGGAGCGTCACGACCGGCGTGCTGTCGGATACCGGCAGCCGGTCCCGGTACTCCTCGATGATTCCGCGCCACTGGTGGGTCATTGCTGGTTACTCTCCTTCAACCCGCATGATGCTGGCGACACCCCGCACGGTGTCGAGGCTGCGCAGCGCCTCGACGGTCCCGGTGAGGGACGCGTCGGACGCACGATGCGTGACGACGACGAGGGAGGCCTCGCCGTCCTTGCCCTGCTGGCGAACCGTATCGATCGACACACCGTGCTCGGCGAAGACGGTGGCGACCTGGGCGAGAACACCCGGCTTGTCGGCCACGTCGAGGCTGATGTGGTAGCGGGTGACGACGTCGCCCATGGGCGAGACCGGCAGCGCGGCGTACGCGGACTCACCCGGTCCGGTCGCGCCGTTGAGTTTGTTGCGGCACACGGCCACCAGGTCGCCGAGGACCGCGGAGGCCGTGGGGGCGCCGCCCGCGCCCGGCCCGTAGAACATGAGCTGCCCGGCCGCGTCGGACTCGACGAACACGGCGTTGTACGCGCCGCGCACGGAGGCGAGGGGGTGGCTCAGCGGAATCATCGCGGGGTGCACGCGCGCGGTGACCGACCCGCCGTCGGCGGCCCGCTCGCAGATGGCGAGCAGCTTGATGGTGCAGCCCATCTCCTTCGCCGAGGCGAAGTCCGCGGCGGTGACCTCGGTCATGCCCTCGCGGTAGACGTCGTCGAGGCGCACGCGCGTGTGGAAGGCGATCCCGGCGAGGATGGCGGCCTTGGCGGCCGCGTCGAACCCCTCGACGTCGGCGGTCGGGTCGGCCTCGGCGTACCCGAGCGCGGTGGCCTCGTCGAGGGCCTCCTGATAGCCGGCGCCGGTGGAGTCCATCTTGTCGAGGATGAAGTTCGTCGTTCCGTTGACGATGCCCATCACGCGGTTGATCTTGTCGCCGGCGAGGGACTCGCGCAGCGGGCGGATCAGCGGGATGGCGCCGGCGACGGCGGCCTCGTAGTAGAGGTCCCTGCCGTGCTCGTCGGCCGCGGCGTGCAGGGCCGCGCCGTCCTGGGCGAGGAGCGCCTTGTTCGCGGAGACGACGGAGGCGCCGTGCTCGAAGGCGGTGGTGATGAGCGTACGGGCGGGCTCGATGCCGCCGATGACCTCGACGACGACGTCGAGGTCGCCGCGTTTGACGAGCGCGGTGGCGTCCGTGGTGACCAGCTCGGGCGCGATGCCCTCCCGGACCTTCGAGGGGCGCCGGACGGCGACACCCGCGAGCTCGACCGGGGCTCCGATCCTGGCGGCGAGGTCGTCGGCGTGCGTCGTCATGATGCGCGCCACCTCTGAGCCGACAACCCCACAGCCCAGCAGCGCCACCTTCAGCGGACGCGTACGCATCATCCGACCTCGTTTCCTCATACCGTCATCGGTTCGACCAGTCTCACTCACCGGACTGGAGTTTCTAGCCTTCGTCCGGATCGTGAGACGTCTATTTCATTTTTCCGGCGGCGGACGACAGGAGATCTTCCGCCGCAGGTCAAGCTTCTCAGCCGGCGTCCCCCGGTGTCGGCCGAGTGAGTGGACAGGCCACCTCCCGGCCGACATCACCGACACCGGTTCGAACGCCGCTCAGCCCACGTCGAGGCGCAGCAGGTCCTCCTCCGTCTCGCGCCGGACGATCACCCGGGCCGCACCGTCCTGCACGGCGACGACCGGCGGGCGCAGCGCGTGGTTGTAGTTGCTGGCCATGGAACGGCAGTAGGCCCCGGTCGCCGGCACCGCGATGAGGTCGCCCGGGGCCAGGTCGGAGGGCAGGAAGGCGTCCTTCACGACGATGTCGCCGCTCTCGCAGTGCTTGCCGACGACACGGGCGAGCATCGGGTCGGCGTCCGAGGTCCGCGACACCAGCGCGACGCTGTACTCGGCGTCGTACAGCGCCGTACGGATGTTGTCGGACATGCCCCCGTCCACCGAGACGTACGTACGCAGCCCGTCGAGAGGCTTGATCGTGCCGACCTCGTAGAGCGTGAAGGCGGTCGGGCCCACGATCGCCCGGCCCGGCTCCACCGAGATCCGGGGCGTCCGCAGCCTGGCGGCCTCGCACTCCCGCGTCACGATCTCGCTCAGCGCCTTGGCGATCTCGTGCGGCTCGCGCGGGTCGTCCTCACTGGTGTAGGCGATACCGAGACCGCCGCCGAGGTCGATCTCGGGCAGCTCGACGCCGTGCTCGTCGCGGACGGCGGCGAGCAGCCCCACCACGCGCCGGGCCGCGACCTCGAAGCCCGCCATGTCGAAGATCTGCGAACCGATGTGGCTGTGGATCCCGACGAGTTCGAGCCCGTCCAGACTCAGGGCCCGGCGCACCGCCTCCGCGGCCTGCCCGTCGGCGAGCGCGATACCGAACTTCTGGTCCTCGTGCGCCGTGGCGATGAACTCATGCGTGTGCGCCTCGACGCCCACGGTGACGCGGATCTGCACACGCTGCCGCTTGCCGAGGGACTGCGCGATGTGCGCGACCCGCACGATCTCCTGGAAGGAGTCGAGGACGATGCGCCCGACCCCGGCCTCGATCGCCGCGCGGATCTCGGTCTCCGACTTGTTGTTGCCGTGGAACGCGATGCGGTCGGCGGGCATGCCGGCCGAGAGCGCTGTGGCCAGCTCGCCGCCCGAGCACACGTCGAGGTTGAGGCCCTCCTCGTGCAGCCAGCGCACGACGGCACGCGACAGGAAGGCCTTCCCCGCGTAGAAGACGTCGGCGTCGTGTCCGAACGCGGTGCGCCAGGCGCGGGCGCGCTCCCGGAAGTCGGCCTCGTCCATGAAGTAGGCGGGCGTGCCGAACTCCTCGGCGAGCCGGGTGACTTCCATGCCGCCGACACTGACGACGCCGTCGGCCGTACGGGTCACGGTGTGGGACCAGACCTTCGGGTCGAGGGCGTTGAGGTCGGCGGGCGGCGCGGTGTAGTGGCCCTCGGGAAGCACATCGGCGTGACGGGGCCCGGCGGGGTGTGCGGAACGGCTCATCTCAGGTGTCGGCTTTCTGCGGTGTCTGAGGCAGTCAGAGGTGGTCGGGTGCGCTGATGCCGAGCAGGGACAGGCCGCCGGCCAGCACCGTCCCGGCGGCGTCGGCGAGCGCGAGCCGGGCACGGTGGGCGGCCGAGGGTTTCTCGTCGCCGAGCGGCAGCACGGTGTGCTGGACGGCGAGCAGGGCATCGGCGGTGACGACGAGGTGCCGGGCGAGCCGGTCGGGGGTGCGGTCGGCCGCGGCGACGCGCAGGGCGTGCGGGTACTCGGCGAGGGCGCCGAGCAGCTCCCCGGCCCGGTCCAGGTCGCGTACGTCGCCGGGGGCGCCGGTGTAGCCGAGCGCCGCGGCGTTTCGAAGCAGGGCCCGGGTGCGGGCGTGGGCGTAACGGACCCGGAAGAGAGGGTTGCTCTCGCGCTGGACGAGGTGGTCCGCGCTGATCCGGGGCCGGTCGTGCGGTGCGGGGTGCAGCAGGGCCCAGCGGGCGGCGTCCGCGCCCAGTGGGGCGGGGTCCTCCGGGGCGGGCACGGGGCGCAGGTTCACCGGTTCGGGGTGCCCGGCCTCGGCGTGCCGCATCTCGGGGTGGCGGGGCTCGGGGTGCCCGGCCTCGGGGTGCCCGGCCACGGCGTGCCGCACCTCGGGGTGGCGGGGCTCGGGGTGGCGGGGCTCGGGGTGGGCGTCCTGGGGGCCGGCGACTCGTACCCCCCGATGCTCCGGTGCGAGCACCGACCGGGGATTCCCCGACTCGACGTGCCGGACCTCGGCGCGACCGCCCTGGGTGGCGACGATCCGTACCAACGCGTCGGCGACGACCTCGGCACGGGTGTCGTACGGCACGCGCAGCTCGACGACCTGTCCGGCGAGGGCGTCGCCGTGTCCGTACCCGGCGCCCTGTGCCAGCACGTCCGCCACGAGGGCGGCGGAGGCCTCGCGGCCGAGGCTGATGTTCAGGAAACCGGGCCCGGTGATCTCGACGCCCGCGACACCGGCGGCGCCGCCGATGTGCGGTAGCAGGATCTCGGCGACCTGCCGTGCGGGCCGCCCGGCGGGCCGCGCGAGCTGCAACGCGACGTTGGTCGCGTAGTCCCCGCACCCCCCGGGCCCCGGCACCGTCACCACGACCCGTGCGGGCACGGCCACATTCAGCTCCCCCGAATCGACAGCACGCCGCACCGCGCACAGCACGGTCCGGGAGAGCTCGACGGGGGTCACGGGACAAGCGTATGGGAGGAGGGGGGTGGGGATGCTAATGGGTTTGGGGTGCGGTCCGGGATGTGGACGGGGTGGGGTCCGGGGCCGGGCGGGTCCGAGGGTGGGTGTCGGGTGCGGTCCGGGGGTGAGGCTGGCTTGCGGCGGGGCGGAGCCGGGACCGGGGGCCGGATTCTTGGCCGTACGGGCAGCGTGGTGAGGCTGGGGCTCTGGGTGGTTGACGGGAGTCACGGGAGTCACCGGAGTCACCGGAGTCACCGGCGCTGATCGGGACGGCGGCGCTGATCAGAACAACCGGATATTGGAACCCTTGGAACCCTTGGAACCCTTGGTCAGTGCCCGGCGCGTCCGGCGCGCTCGGTTTCGTCGAGGCCGAGGCCGAGGCCGGCGTCGGGCCCGTTGCCCGCCTCGAAGGCGTCGTCGAAGGGACGCCCGCCGAAGGCATCCGCGTCGAAGGAGGACTCCTCGAAGGACGGGTCGGGTGAGCCGCCCTCACGACTACTGCCCGCACTCCCCTCGCGGCTCCCCACACTCAGGGCACGCTCACGGTCGGACTCACGCCGATCCATCAACTGCCGGACGAGCTGTACGAGTTCGGAGGGTTCGAACGGCTTCGCGAGAAAGGCGTCGACGCCGACGTCGAGGCCGCTGTCGACCTCGTGCTGGGTGCAGGCGCTGACGATGGCGAGGGGCACGTTCCGCGTGCGGGGGTCGGCGCGGAGGCGGGCGGCGGTCCGGAGCCCGTCGAGCCGGGGCATCACGACGTCGAGGGTGACGACGTCGGGCTGCACCTGATGAATGACGTCCAGGCATTCGGCACCGTCGGCCGCGGTCACGACCTCGAGACCCTCCAGTTCGAGGTTGACCCTGATCAGCTGCCGGATGACCTTGTTGTCGTCCACAACAAGCACTCGGCCGGACGCGCCTGGCACAACTCGAGAGTAGGTCCGCGCCCACTGCCGCGTCCGGGTTTTCCCGACTTCCGCCCCTGCGGCGCCCGCGCCTCTCCCCCGGCCGGCCCTCCAGGGCACCCCCGGCCTGCCCACCCCACCCCTCACAACACGACGCCTCCGACCACCAAAACCCGTGGCAATCACCCCGGAAAGAGCTGGTAGGGTTCTACCCGTCGCCGCGAACACCGCGCCCGACACGCCCCCGTAGCTCAGGGGATAGAGCAACGGCCTCCGGAGCCGTGTGCGCAGGTTCGAATCCTGCCGGGGGCACCCTGTATTAGGTGCCCAAGGACCCCGTCACCAGCGGAAACGCTGAGGCCGGGGTCTTCGCGTATGTGCAGGCGGATGCAGCCCGAAGCGGCTCCATGTCGAGGTCTGTGGACGAGGCGTGGACGGGATCTTGGGTCGTTGCCGCAGGTGAGGTCCGGGAAATGGCGTGAGTGCGCGCTCGCCCTGGCCCATCACCTCAAGCCCGGTTCCAAGCCTGGCGATGGCGAGCAACGCCGTACACCTGCTCGATCTGCTCGGCCGTCAGCACTCCTGAAAGGGGCGCCAGTGCCGCCACCTCACGCTCCCGGTACACACGCACGCTGAGCTGTGTGGCGACCACCTTGAGATCAGTCACGCCGACAAAGACGAGCACCGGCTGCACCGGTACAGGGAAGCCGCAATAGTGCTCAAGCACTTGGCCTACTCGCTTGGCCTCCGCCCGGCTCTTGCGCGCGTAGGGTGCCGGCTTTCCGTGATCAACCTTCACGGAGTCATCGCCGACCCACACAGCCCTTTTGTCGTGGTGCTTTGTATTGATGCTGAACACGCCGCCGGGCCCGATCAGCAAGTGATCGACATCCACCTTGTCGGCCAGAGGGATGGAGTGCAGAACGCGCCAGCCGTGGCGTGCCAAGCGGTTCAGCTCGGCTCCCACCCTCCGCTCCCCCGCCAGGCCCTTCCGCCAGGAGTCATACTCGCCGGGGCGCCGCAGAAGCTGTGAGACGACTCGCTTGATCAGGCCTGGCCCGGATTTGTCGAGCAGTGACTCCCCGGGACGGTTAGCGGACAGGTCATCGGCCGCTGTCAGAGGCGGCAGCAGAGGGGGCACCTCAGCCTCGGGCGTCCTAGACGTCTTCTGCGGCGGGACCGGTTCGGGGTTGTTCTGTAAGTGATCTGTCAGCACGGCGATCACGTCGTCGCGATACTCGGCGACCAAGACCGTGATGTCCCCCGTCTTCACATCCGCCCAGCCGACCGCCGTGCCATCAGGCAGGTTCGCGTACAGGCGATCATGTCCATACCGCTTCCAGCGGGTGACCTTCAGCTCCACGAGTCCCCCCTCGTCCGCTCCTGGCTCGAAGCGTCGCAGCAGGTCGGGCTCAAAACGAGAGAGGCCCCGGACAAGTTGCCCGGGGCCTCGGTGGGGTGCAGGGTGTCTCACTCGTACTCGCGCAGCAGGTCCTCGATCCGTCGGTTGGCGACGTCCTGTCGTCCGTCGAGACACTTCGCGTAGCGGGTCAGCAGGACCTCAACGCTGTTGCCGGCGCGCTCCGCCACTTCGGTCGGGTCGACACCGGCGTTCAGCCACGTCGACAGCGCCGAGTGCCGCAGGTCGTACGGCCGACTCGCGAGCGGCGAAGAGGCCACGGACGGCGGGAGCGCGAGGAGCCGGGCCTCCTGCCACACGCGGTAGTACGTCGAGGACGGGACCACCGAACCCTTCTCGCTGAAGAAGAGCCGTCCGTCGTCCGCCGTACCGAACGTCGCCAGGTGCTCGCGGAGTGCGGAAACGAGGTGGGGCGGGATCGGCACGCGCCGGACGTCCTCAACCGGCCGGTTCTTCAGACCGCGGTCGTCGTGGGTCTCCCCCGAGTCGGTCCACTGCTTGCCGACCGACGGACGAGTCCGGTGGAGCAGCGCCGACCCCCAGCCCTGTCCGGGGAGGTTCAGGTCCGTCTCGACAAGGCCGATCGCTTCAGCCGGCCGGAGACCGCCGAAGTACATCGCTGCGAAGAGACCCACCAGGCGCCGACCGCGGGCCCGCCGGTAGCCGCCCACGTAGGAGACGGCCGCCAGGAGATTCCGAGCCTGCTCGGGATTCGCGACGCCGCGAGGATCAACCTGGTTGGAGACCTTCGGCTTCTGCCAACGGACAGCTGTGATCGGGTTCTCACGCAGCTCGCCCAAGTCGACCGCATAGTTGGCAGCATTGACGAGGGTCCGCCGCTTACGCCGCACGGTCTCGGCTGCCGCGGCAGTGCCGTCAAGCTTGAGTTTCAGCGAGTCCAGCACTGCACGGGCCGTAGCCGGTTCAGCGAGATCGGCCAGCGGCCGCGATGCCTTCGACACCCAGTGGAGGACGTTCCGCACGTCGTCCGGGACGTCTCGGTCATCGGGCCCCGGCAGGACGAAGGCCCAGTTGCGGAGCGCCTGCCGGATGGCCTGATCGGACGGCCGCCCAGCCCGCTCGTCGAGGAGCTCCACGGTCACGCTGGTGAGCGATTCGTTGATGCTGTTGCGCGTATTGGGGGCAGCGTGGGGCCATTTCATAGCGAGGTACCGGAGAGCGAAGTCGTACCAGGACACAGCCGACTTCTTCGGTTCCAGCGAGTCCGGAAGCCCGGATGCCCTGTCGAACTCCTCGCCTTCACGCATCGCCCGCATCAACTTCGAGCGGTAGTGGTCAGCGAGCGCCTTGGTTCGGAACGAGTCGGAGAAGACGTTGCCCGCCACGGACCACCGAACGCCGTACGAGGGCGTCTTCGTATCACGCTTCCGAACGGCCCAGACCTTCACGTCGAGAGACTTCACGCCGCGGCCTCCAGCTCTCGCAGCCACGTGGAGAAGTCACTCCGCCACACCCGAAGCTCCCCATTGGGCAGCTTGAATGCGGTCGGCCCGTGCCCCAGCTCACGCCAGCGGTAGAACGTCCGGCGAGAGACCCCACCCAGCTCGTCCAGGACCTGGCGCACGGTCATCAGCTCGTCGCGCTGTGGGCTCACGTCGGTTCTCCTTCCGTACCGAGGGCGGGTTCGAGGGAGGCAGCGAGCCAGGCTTCAACGGCGGACAGACCGATTCCGGCAAAGACCCAGTGCGAAAGAACGAGAGTCGTATCCGGCTCGTCCTCGGTGGTCTCGACCGCTTGGGCACGGCGCCACTCGGCGCGAGCGTCACGGAGGGCGCCGAGGGTGGTCGAGTAGCGGCGGGACTTGGTGGAGAAGTGACCGCGGAAGCCGAGCATGTGGGCCCAGGCCCGGAGCCGAAGCTCTCCTAACTCCTTGCGTGCTCCAAGAGTCCAGGCCATTCGGATCAGTCGGCGCGCATGGTCGCTGACGTCGAGTTGGGCAAGTTCAGCGAGGAACTTGAGCGGGCGGTCGAGAGCTCCCGTGGCGGCCTCGGCGCCTTTGGTGGCGTACTTGGCGATGTACGAGGCGACAGCCCGCTCGGTCAGCTCTTGGCCACCGTCGAAGTCGGCAGAGCGAATCGCACGTACGTCGATTTGCTTGCCGAAGGCGAACGCGTGCGAGCGTCCATCGATGACGGGGCCACCGACGCGGGAGTGAGCAGCAGCGGCGCCAATCGCGTCGGTGAGCAGCTCGGCGGTTGCCCACGCCGGAGGCGGGGTTTCGCTGCCCTCGGGGCCGTCAATGCGGATGACGGCGTGGAAGTGGACGGCTCCGCGCTTCTGGTATTCGGCGACCTTGGCGAAGGAGACCCGGGCGAAGTCCGCGAAGTCCCGCTGAGTGAGGCCGGCCCGCTTGGCTATCTCTCGGCGGAGGTAGATGGAGAAGCGCTGCCAGAGCATTCCGGCGTGCGCGTTCCACAGGACGGCGCCCTCGTAGTCGTACGTCGCCGGGTCCAGGGGTGTGCCGAGCGAGTCGTCGTCGGCGTCGTGCAGGAGTCCGCAGCGACAGACGCGGACGGTACCGCTGCGGTCCGTGGGCCGGTTGTGGACGGGGCCGAAACCGGGAGCGGTGAAGGTGGCGAACACCTTCGGGTGACGGGTAACGCCGGTGGGAGTGCCCTTACCGCCCCGCAGTCCGGCGGTGATCAGATGGAAGGTGTCCCGGCGGTAGGTCTCCGCGCAGGCCGGACAGCGGGTCGCGCGGCGGTTGTTGCAGCGCACGAGGAGGTTGCCTGCCGGGAGTGAGGCCGAGTCGAGGCGGTGGAGAACGCGGCCTATCTCGCCGGTTCGGGTGTCGACCGCGTGCTCGACGCGGTGGCCGTCCAAGCGCACAGGCTGTG
This sequence comes from Streptomyces siamensis, assembly GCF_039543605.1. Taxonomy (NCBI): domain Bacteria; kingdom Bacillati; phylum Actinomycetota; class Actinomycetes; order Kitasatosporales; family Streptomycetaceae; genus Streptomyces; species Streptomyces siamensis. Next base: position 119,439 of record NZ_BAABKB010000013.1, read on the forward strand.
TACAACCACCGATGCCCCGGAGTTGTTTGACGAGGGTGGACATGCCACCCAGGGAGACGAGCGCGCCCAGTTCTTCGACTGGGGGCGGAACGCGTCCGGTAGTAATGGAACTGTCCTTTCGGTTTCGGTCGGGAGGTCCGCGCCTGCCGGGGCGGCGGGATGCTTGGCGGTATCGAGGCCGCCCCGGCAGGCTGGTCAGCGCTTGTGGGCGCTGTTGAGCAGGGAGCGCAGCACCAGGGCCGCGATGGAGACGGAGACGGCCGTGATGGCGACCGTGGCCAGGAGCGCGGTCAGCACGACGCCGACGACGAGGACCGCGGCAACGGCGCTCACCCCGCGTCCGACAAGGGGCGAGAGCGGGCGGCCGGCGGACGCCATGGGGGTGTGAGCACAGGAGCAGATCACCGGGGCGTGGTGGTGCTCGGCCGGTCGAGTCGGCGTCTGTGCGATCGATACCGGAGCCGCGTCGGGCATCTTCGGTCGGAGCAGCATGGGGTTTCTCCCTTCAGTGATGGGTGCCGTCGACGACGCCGACCCCGGAGTGGGTGCCGGACTCGATGGCGGGGGCGAGGAAGGTCTGAGAGAGCAGGAAGCCGAACAGGGCGATCACGACGGCCACCCACATCCGGACGCCGAGGAACTTGATCGCGGCCCAGGCGATGACGCCGAGGACGAAGACGAGAGGCAGGCTGAGGGTCACGGCGGTCTCCTCAGCGAGCCGAGCAGCGGTGGGTGCGGGCCGCCAGCTCGGCGGCGGCACGGCTGTCGTAGTCGGTCGAGAAGCCGCAGCGAGGGGCCGTGCAGGCGGCGGTGTGCTTCTCGCGGCCGCGGCCGTCGTAGTACGTGGCGACCTGGACAGGGCCGATGCGGATCACTCGGCGGAATCGGGGGTTGGCGGGCATCAGGGGAGCTCCTTCGGGTCCTCGTGGTTCTTGCCGGTGAAGTCGGCGACGTGGTCGAGCAGCCACCGCCGGATCTCCGCGCCCTCGATGTCGTCGGCGACGAGGATCACGGGTTCGGCGATGAGCAGTGCTTCGGTGAGGCGGTTCTGACGGGTCAGCTCGGCGGCCCGGTTGAGGGCGCGGAGCGTGGACGGGCGCATGGGCGGAAGGTCTCCTGGGGTCAGGTGAGTTGGGTGGCGATGGCTTCGGCGAGTGGGCCCGGCACACCGAGGCGGGCCCGCAGGGTGTCGGTGTCGATGGGCGCGCCGGTCCGCGTGCGGTGCTCGGCGGCCACCTTTCGGGCGTGGTCGACGAGCGCGGTCGGGAGCCGATCTGTCGGTGGAACGGCAGGCGCGGGACGCGAAGCAGGGGCAGCGGACCGGGACTCAGGCGCGGACGCAGGAAGTGATCCCTGTTGTGCCGCTTCGTTCATCGGCTCGTCGTTCTGTTCACGCGGGTCCGGGGCCGGATCGGCGGATCCGTGCGCGAGCAGCGTTCCGCCGAGGAAGGCGACCGCCGGCCAACCGGCCACGACGATGCGGAGCGAGGCAGGAACGTGATCAAGGTCGAGCAGCCCTGCCGTCGCGACGTTGGCGCCGAGACTGGCGGTGAGCGCGACCAGGAACCAGCACCATCCGGCCGCCTTGAACTCTCCCGACCTCAGCCGTCTCCAGGCCGCCACCAACAGCAGATCGACGCTGATCGGGTAGGCCCACGCCTTCCAGCCGTCCTGTCCCGCCGCGACGGCCAGATCGTGAAGATGGGCGAAGGACAGCGCGGCAGCGATGACCGCTTGAACGAGTACGGCGTCCACGCGGACCGGAAGGGCACGCGATGCAGGGCGCTGGGCCACGTCGCTCACGTCCTCTCGTTCGATTTCGGGCATGGCGGGGGTAGGGACTCGGCGCGAGGCGGTCGCGCCGGCCGGTGGGTTGGTGGGTCAGCCGGTCGCCGGGTGCGGCTTGGCCACACTGATCGGGATGTCCGCAGGCAAAGCCTGGACATGCGGCCGGAACGGCTTCAGGGCCGGTACGTCGGGGGCGAGCTCGGCAGTCTCGCGGCAGATCGCCGCAGCGTCGCCGAGGGACAAGTACGGAGTGCGCATGCGCCCCCAGCCGCCGGACGTATCGCCGGACACGGCCAAGCCCGGACGCTCAGCGGGAATGGTGGCAGCGACGCCCACCGCTTCGGGGGCGATGTCGCCGAGGGCCATCTTGGCCGAGGCCTCGTCGTTGACGCGGTGGCAGACGCGTCCGGTGAGTTGAGCGCGGAGCATGGTCGCGCCCTTGCCCAGCTCCGCACCGAAACGCTGGCCGCAAATCTCCAGGTAGATACCCGCGGCCCGCCCGAGCTGGGCGAGTCGGATCAGCTGGGTCACCATCTCATCGCGCCGCTCCTCGTCTTTGCGACTTGCCACGAGGAAGAGTTCGGCCACCTCATCGACGAACAGCACGATGGGCGGCGGCCGTTCGTCGTCCGGAAGGCCCCACACATCGGAGGTGATCTCCTCGTCGGGAGTGCCGGGCGCGATGCTCTGGCGTGCCTTGATCAGGTCGTAGCGGTCCTCCATTTCCTGGACGAGGACGGCCAGCAGCTCAGCAGCTTCATCGGAGTCGGTGGCCAACGCCGACAGTCGCGGAGCGAAGGGCGCCAGCTCGACGCCTCGCTTGCAGTCGATGCCGACCAGGGCGACCGGTTGAGCGGCCAGCCCTGTCAGCAGATTTCGGAGGAACATCGACTTCCCCGACAGGGTGGCGCCGAGGACGAGTTCATGAGGAACGGCCCGGTAGTCGCGGACGAACACGGTCGCGTCCTCCCGCAGAGCCACCGGCACGGCGAGGAGGTCGTGCCCAGCGCTGCGAGGCATTTTCACCTTTCGCAGCAAGTCGAACCCGACCAACCGCAGCTCGACCACGCCCGGCTTGATCTCGTGAACGTGGACCGCGTGAACGCCCCAGGCGTGCCGCAACCGCTCACACGAGGCGGCCACGTCCGCCGGCTCCTGGCCGGGAGCGAGCCGAAGCCGGACCCGCAGCCCCGTGGAGGTGGGACGGATCAGCCCTCGGCGCGGAGGCACCGGCCGGACCTCACGACGGGTGGTGGCCCGCACGGCCAGCGCCCGCAGCCGGGACGGCTGGACCGTCAGCCCGCAGGCGTCCATGGTCGAGCTGTACGAGCCGACCAGCCGGGCCACCGACGCAGGCAGCCCGACCGTGGCCCAATAGATCGCCGGATGCGCCTTCCGGGCGTAGATCGCCCCGCCTAATAAGGCGAGGGGTCCGCCCAGCTCGGCCATGGTCATCAGCTCGGACACGAGATCAGTTCTCCTGTCCGACGGGGAAGGCTCCCGGAACCACCGCGGCCGCCCGGTAGGCGATGCCGTGGCGGGCCTGCCCGCTGAAGACGCTCTCCCAGGGACGGGCGACGAGGCCGGGCAGGGAGACCGGGGCGCCGACGGCCAGGCCGTCCGTGATCCCGCTCTCCGGGACGGTCACCGCGATGAGCGACGACTCCCCCTCGTCGATGTAGACGACGCCGACCTTCATCAGCGCCTCCCCACTGACCGCGTCCTTGGCGATCTCGCCCGTCTGCCGGTCCTTGACCTTCGGCTCAGGCGCCTCGGTCAGCAGGATCGTCGCGGACGAGGTCTCAACTCGGATTGCACGCACAGAACTTCTCCTTCGTAGACACCCGCCAGACAACCTGACAGGTTGACTTAGCAAGTTCGAAGTTAAGGAAGCCAGGTTGACTTGTCAAGTGGCTTCGCTGTCGCTCCAGTTGAGGTTTCTGAGACGTCACCTGCTCAGCGCCAGCTCAGCCATTTTTCAGGATCCGAGCCAGGCCCTGCGGCGTTCAGCATTCAGTCGCCCCGCCATCGATGAAGCGGCTCACGCCGAGGACTCGAATCCGCCGGTCTCATCGCGATAGTGGTTGGTCATGGCTACTGCGTACCAGTCCGGGACAACGCCTCGGAACACTGGGGAGAGGTACGCCTCCAACGCCTCGTCGACCCCCAAGAACGGGCCGAACGCCGCACCCCAGGCGTCGCGGGCCGATGCGTCCGGGAAGCCTTGAAAGACCGCCACCTCCGGGTCACGCTCGCCCCAACACCCCCACATACCCGAGGGGCCCGTCACGGCGACGACGTTCGCCATGATGGTGATCGAGTCAAGGGCATCGCCATCCGGTGCGAAACCGATCGCGTCCCAGTAGTCGTCCTCAGAGGCCTCCACCGAAAGCGACAGTGCGGGCATGAGGGCCGTGCCGTCGCCGGCTTCGAGGACGAGCAGTTCGACGTGTCGATCTCCGTGCCACTGAGCCATCGCACAGAGCGCTGGCCACAAGTCCGGGGTGAGCAGGGCATCAAACTCACAGAACAACGTGTCGCCCTGGTTCGTCCGGAAGACCATCTCCGGGAGCCTGGCGTCGAGGTCGAAGACGGAGGCCCAGTGGGCACGGACGTCGCCGCTTTCAGGCAGTCGTTCTGACACGATCAGGTCCCTGTGGCTGGGTGCGAGGCCTCGTCGGACTATGCCCTCATACGAGTGATCCGAAAGAGAGGGCCGAGTCTGACTCAGCCAAGCCGATAAGTGTCTTCGAGTTCCTGCCGATCCGCTGGCAGGAGAACATCGGTGACCTGCAAGGCTTGTCCGGCAACATCACACGCGATGACCAAGACGCTCAGCACCGGCTCGCCTTGGGGCATCCCCAAGAGATCAGCTTCCTCCTGGCTCGGCAGACGGGCCGAGACGCGTTCGGTCACGTGATCAAAGCGCACCTTCTTACGTGCTTCCAGGTGTGCGCGCTGCCCCTCTCGCAGTGGAGACGAGGCAGAGAGTTCGGTCCCTTCGACCAGGCCGGCCGGAAAGTAGGACGAAGAGAGCTCGACCGGCTCACCGCCCTGCACCACCAAGAGCCGCCGAAGCAGGACCGTCGCCTTCTTGGGCACGCCGAGGAGGGAAGCAACCCTAGGCGGCACAGGAACCTGCTCGACCTGGACCAGACGACCTTGAACCGAGGATTCGTCACGCTCCAGCGCGTCGCGCCCCCGCCGATCCTTCTGCTCGACGACTTCCGGTCGCCCGCGGACGATGGTGCCGAACCCCTGCCGGGACTCCAGCCAGCCATCCCGCTTCAGCAGTTCCAGCGCGCGAACGACAGTGGGCCGGGACATCCCGAAGGCTTGGACCAGCTGATTTTCACTCGGGACCCGGCTCCCCGGAGGATACGTACCGTCCTCGATACGCCCCTGGAGCGTCTGCGCCAGCCGCACATACTTGGGTGCAGCCACCTCGTACGCCATAGCCCCGCCTAGTGAGAATCCGCCAAGTCAACCTGCCAACCAGCCTACTCACGTGAGTGGGTACTGAACAGCCGCGGACACACAGGCGCCACAGGCCGGGATCGACTTCACGGCTTCCAGGCTTCGTCGATCTGGAACCACACGACGGTTCCACCGAAGCGGCTGGGGCCGGCAGCCCAGGAGTCCGCCAGCGCGTTCACCAGACAGAGCCCGCGGCCGTGCGCATCGTTGGCCCTGGGGTTACGGAGCCGGACGTCCGCCGGGAAGCCCGGGTTGTGGACGTCGACCCGCAGGGACTCCCCCAGGCGCGACCACTCGACCCGGACCCGCCACGGTTCTTCGGCCTCCCCGTAAAGGATCGCGTTCGTCACCAGCTCGGAGAGCATCAGTACGCAGTCGTCGATCGGGCAGGCCAGGTTGTACGGGGTGGTGAACTTCCGGAACCATCGCCTGGCCCGAGCCACGGACTCGGGCACGGGATAGAGGGTCATACCCCCGATCGGCGTCGGTCCGGCAACCGCGGCTTCGAACTCTTCACGCGCATCCGCCATGAGCGCCACTACTCCCTACCGGTGCCGTCACAGTCGAGACAGCGCCGCTTGGACGTAGCACGGACGCGAGCATCAGCGACGGAGAGCGCCAGAGCGGAGCGGGAGCCGACGTGCTTCCACCCTCGCCCCCGACATCCACGGCAGACCGCTTCCCGCGAGACCTGCCGTAACTCCCCGTACTCCTGGCTCACGTCCGTGCCCCTTCCGGTCAAGTGGCCTTAGCCACTTACTGGATAGTGGCATTAGCCACTCGGAGTCACAAGCGATTCCCAGAGGGAAGGCCGATTTTCTAGCTGATCGGGTAGCCCTGCTCGAACGCCCAACGCCCAGGCGGGTACGTGGCCTCGGCGAACTCAAGAGGCCGATCCTGCAGGTCATAGACCACGTGATGCACGATCAAGACGGCTGCACCAGGCTCAAGTTCAAGGTCTGCAGCCTCATCCTCGGTCGCCAGACGGGCACACATCCGGTCTTCGGCATAGCTTCCTTGCCGCCCCGTGACGCTCTCGACGTACATGAGCGTCCCCTCCTGAATCCGGTCGGGATCACAGAGCTTGGGCGCCTGCTCGCCGACATCGGCGCCGAACCACGAGGTGGAGATGGTGATGGGACCCGACTCGTTCTTGGTGACGCGTTGGCGGTGAACGGCTCGACTTCCAGCCGCCAGACTCAGCGCCTCGGCCACGTAGTCGGGGGCTTCCAGCCAGCCGGCGGACGTGATGACCGCGTACTCACCCGGCGTGTAGATCTTGCCGGTCTGCTTGGCACGACCGTAGAGCTCCCTGGCACGCCGATTCACGGCAAGGCCCCGCACGTAAGTCCCCGAACCCTGGCGCTTCTCCACCAGACCTTGGTGACTCAGAGCCTCCAGCGACCGAGCAGCCGTGGGGCGGGAAACGTTCCAGTCTGCGGCCAGTTGGCGTTCCGACGGAACCTCGTCGCCAGGCCTCAAGTCGCCTCGCAAAATCTGATCGCGGATGTGGTGGGCGATCTGGAGGCACTTGGGCTGGGTCTCTTCGATCTGCGGCATCGGAGCCCCTCCCTAAGTGGCTATGACCAGTAGCCACTATAGGGTGAGTGGCCAGCAGGGGAACCCGTACGCTGCGAGGGTGACCCGCTTGATCGTGGCAGCAGGAGGAGGGGGCGACGCAGTCGCCGCCGCAATGCTCGACGCAGCCCTCTACGGGGGTGACGACCGTCCGGCGGTGATCCTCACGTACGCGTGGGACCGCCTCCTGATCGACCCGGTACCAGGCCCCCGAGGCCCGGAGAACTTCACGGGCCTACGTCCCCTCACGCGAAGCGTCTGGACCGTCCCGGCCAACGCGAAGCCCATCGCCCCCGCAGGCTCGACACTCCCCCGCCTGGCAGCCGAACTCCCCCACACCTTCGCCTTGATCGATCCCACACACGGCGCCGAGGGCATCACACGCCAGCTAGAAGAACTCATCGAGCATCTGGCCCCCGAGTCCATCGACCTCCTGGACGTGGGCGGCGACATCCTCGCCAAGGGCGACGAACCCACCCTGCGCAGCCCGCTCGGCGACGCCCTCACGCTGGCTGCATGCTGCCAAATCAACGCGCCTGTGCGGCTCTTGATTGCTGGCCCCGGCCTAGACGGAGAGCTCCCGGCCGAGCTTCTGGCCAACCGCATGGGCCCAGCAGCTCAGACACTCACGCCCGAGCACGTCGAACCAATCAGCTCAGTTCTTGAATGGCACCCCTCCGAAGCAACGGGGATGTTGGCAGCAACGGCCCGTGGAATCCGTGGCCTCTGCGAAGTCAGAGACGCCGGCCTCCCGGTCCCTCTCACCGACCAAGGCCCCACCGTCCACGAAGCCGACCTGGACGACGCCCTGAACCGCAACGAGCTCGCACGCGCCATCCTCGCAACGGAGACTCTCGCCGAGGCGGAGCAGTACAGCCGCGAGGTCTGCGGGTACTCGGAGATCGACTACGAGCGCAACAAGGCCAGTTGGCTCGGCAACCAGCCGGAACAGAAGCTCGACCAAGAAGCCACGCTGCGCCAGCTCGACCAGTTCGAGGCCCAGGCCCGCGACCGCGGCATCACTCACACGACGTTCCGCCGGATCACGGAAGCCCTCGGCCTCAACGGAAAACAGCGCCAGGACCTCAGAGCGCTACTGCTCAGCAGCCGTCCTGACCAGTACGAAGCCCCACTGTGGCGCATCCAGCCGAGGCCTGAGTAACAACCTTCTTTGCTGGTTCAAGGCCCGCGCACGGCGCGGGCGCGCGCCGCCTTGTCGGCGGGTCCGCCGCCCTGTCTTCGCCAGCGGCGGCCCCGCCCGGCGGCGCGCTAGCGAGCTGCGGGCGGGAAGTGGGGGACACCCTCTGCGGCTGGGGCGGTCGGCTCCACGGCTTTAGGCAGCCACTTTGGGGCGAGCCTCGAAGATCATGGCCCCAACGTCGTGCTCTACCGGGCAGGTCCACAGACTGCCCGACGCGCCGGAAGCTTACGGGGCCATGATCACTCGCCCCAAAGCAGCTCCAGCCCAAAGCCGCTACACCGCCCTCGTGCAACAGGAGAGCGCATCTCGTTGCTACGAAATCCTCTGAAACCACCTCACCGAATAACTCTCAGCCCTTAAGGTGTGATCAAATACTGGGCTCTATGGGGGAGGTCGCATGGATCTGGCCACTTTGGCCGATACCGCTACTACCGCCTACGTCACAGGCGTAGCTGGCCATGCAGCAGCGGGGGCCGACGGCGTAGTTCGCGCACAGTTCGCACGACTGAGGGCCTTCTTCGGTTCAAATTTGGCTGAGGAATCGGAGCTCGCGCCACTCACCTTTGATGAACTTTCCGCGCGCGTTCTCCGTTTCCTAGAAGAGAACCCCGACCAGGTCGAGTCCTTGGCGGGTCTGTTGGGGAAGGATTCCTCTGAAATTAAGATCGAGGGAGCAGGGACCGTGCACGGCAATGTTGAGTTGAAAGGTAAGTACGTTGCCGGCCGCGACATCAGGTTTGACGGCCGTTGAGCCTCACTAGCCTGATCCGAAAGATCCGCCGACCTTTCGGGGAAGCCGTTCGAACTACATTCGGAGATGTGAAGATCTCTGGATACTTCGCGGCGGGTAGAGATGTCAATATTGATAACTTCACCGTCTCGGATTCGGCGCTCAGTAAGCCAGAATTGCGACTGCGCAAGAAGTTGCTGAATAAGATCCTGCCGGCATGGCTGAATGAAGGCGAGTACTGGCAGGGAGGCGGCGAGATTAAGTTTCCCGTAAGGGCGTGCTTCAGTACAGACCACGTGAGCAATCCGCGAAGAGATGTCCATCCAGTACACACTGGATCCTTGTCTAGGGCGTGGAAAAGTGTCGACATCGATCAGGCACTCGAGGCGTCATCTGGGAAACTCTTGATTCTGGGAGAACCCGGTTCTGGAAAAACTCGTAATCTCTACGCCGTAATGAAAAGAGCCATAGATTCAGCCCTTGAAGATAAACATAGCCCAATTCCTTTTTACTTGCATTTATCTGAGCGGGTCGACTCGCATAAGGATATGGCGACATGGGTCACTCACTCCGCTAGGGAGAATTATGGAATACTTCCCAGCATGTTCACGAAATGGCTTCGCGGGGCAGACGTCATGGTCATCCTCGACGGTCTCGATGAATTGAAGCTACGAGAGCGGAAAAATTGCATCTCTGCAATAAATCGCTTTACCTCGGAGTTTCCCACTGTTCAGGTTGTGGTCGCGTGCCGATTCAATGAGTACCGCGACACAGGAAAAAAGATCAATCTGCGCGCCTCGCTCCTCTTGGAAGGTGTAGAAGACCGTGTGGTGCTAGACTTGGTCCGGGCGGGCGGTGAGGCGCTTCAGGAGCTTAGAACCCTGCTCACGAGGGACAAGAAGTTCAGGGAGCTGGTTCGGAATCCGCTGCTTCTGCAACTCGCAGTATCGCTCCATTCTGCGGGGGCCACTGTAGATATGGCCCGCGCTGCGGACAAGAGGGAGGGCCTGCTTTCGGCGTACGTCGAATATGCTGAGCGGCGGATGCAGCGAAGTGGAACGGAGTCGGGTTTATGGCTCCCGTTTATCGCGCGAGTCCTAAGGGATAAGCATAAAGTTATGTATTGTCCGGATAGGGCGCCGGTTGAATTCCTGCCGCTCGAATTTGCTAAGTCCGCCGAGCGAAGAACGCTTATGGCGGCTGCGGGGTGTGTAGCTGTAATCTCTCTGGTTTTACGTGGAGCGATGGTTTTGCTCGCGCCGGAGTCGCCGGCAAAACCGATCTATCTGATTACCACCATTGCAGTTCCGTTGACCTACGGGCATCTCGCCTGGCTCGTGACAAAGAAATCAGTCTGGGATCCTTTGACTTCTCGAAAAACTCAAGCCACGATGTCGCTATTGAGGTTCGCGAAGAGGGCCGTCATACTATCTTTGATTCAAACGGCTACCGTTTGGCTGTTTATGCGCATAGATATCGATAATGAGGCGATCGAAAGCTTTATAGTGGTAGCGCTCATAGGGTCAACGATTTGGCCTGCGCTCCAGATGACTCATGAATCTTCCCCGTCCGACCCCAGTGAAATTCCCAATCGGGTTGGAGGTGAGATTGCGAGCCTAATTAGGTCGACCGCAATAGTTGCAGCGCTTGTGTCGACCGCGATATATGTAACCCTGTCCGTCACGTTCTCTGCCCTTGAGCCAGCGATCCAGATCGGGAACGGATTGCTATATGACCCGCTGATCAATTCCCTATTCTTTGTTGCACCCGTCGCTCTAATTGCTGCCTTGAAAAACGGGGGAGCGGATCTACTTAGAAGAGATCAGTGCAGGCGCATAATGGTCAGGTATGGCTACTTGCCGAAGCGCCACGGAGTGGCTTTGGAGGAAATTCGGAAATCGTCGCTCGTAATCCCGAGGCGTGGTGCTTTTGAATTTCGGCACTCCCTTATTAGGGACTTTCTCGCGCGTCGACTTCCTGAGGATATGAGTGCAAGTGAGTTTGTTCCGGTCCGTAGCGCGCAATAGAGCGCGATGCCAATGATTAACTCCTAGGGCGAACTATGCGCTTGGCTTGCGAGGCGGCGCCCCCACCCGTCGGGTCTTCCAGAGCGGCGCTCAGGCGTGGGATCGGGACTGGAGACGAAGCCTTCGGACTGGTCCAGGTGGAACGGTGAGCTCGCATCCCCGCGTCCGGTAGCGTCCCTCCGGGGCCCGGTAGCGGCCGGAATGGCAGTCACTGACCGATCCGGCTGGAGCTACGGATCAGAAGGTTCTGACATCTACGGCTGACATCAACGACGCCGGATGGGGGCGTACACCGACAACCCTGTCCGGCCGTCGCGCCAGTGGAGTATGGCGTCCTGGGCGGGACTGGATCGAACATGTAAAGCGTGCGTCTGCTTCCGCGGCGGGTGCCGTGCTCGGTGCGCAGCCGGTGCTGGCAGGTCTCTCCATGGCCATCGACGAAGCCCGACCGTTGGTTAGGTCCCGGGTCGTACCCGGGCCGCCCCCAGACAGAGCCGGGGAGGCAGCTGCTCTACAGAGCTGGACACCTCGGAAGCCGGCCGCGCGACTGAGACCCTAGCCACGCCCACTGACAACGCGCCCGACGAGCCTGGCCTCTGACGTCTTGCAGCCTGCACTGGCTGCACCACAAGCGCACCAGATCGAGCGGGGCACAGCGGGGAACCACAGCGAAAGCGGCCGAGCCCAACGAGGCCGCACCGCAGCCGTTCGCCCAGGTCAGCGCCTGCACCACCCTCAAATGCCCGCAGCATCCCAAGCTGTTGTCTCCAACAGAAAACAAAGGGTCGAGCCAGCCGCCGTCACGGACGATAAGGGACGGGCCACCCCGATCACCGTCGACGTGCCGCTAACGAACATGGGGCCACGTCAGTGCAGCACGCCCCCAAGGTATCCCTGCCCAGCTAGCCCCACAGCCGCATCCTCGATCTCCAGTCGTCGATCGGAAATCGATGTGCTGGTGCACAAGGGGTCGGAGATCGTGATCAGCCGTTACTCCTCATCGGACGAATCCGAGTCTGTGCTCGGGTGGTGCTTGTCCCAGACCTTGGCAGCTGCGAGTCCCGCCTGCTGAGCAACAGGCAACGCACCACTTCCCATGAGGGCCATGACCTCCGCCGTGACCGGCAAGAGGATCAGGGCTTGAAGGCAGAGGGCAAACACAACGACTTGTACCCATGAGATCCAGAGCCGACGTGCCATCGCGGGGGGAAGGCCCTGAACTGCCCGTTCGAAACCGGACAGCGCTTCTTCGATTTCGTTGACAGTCTCGTGTGGGAGATCAATGGGCGCTGTCTCGCTGTCGTCAGCGTCCTGTACCAGGTCGTCAAACCCGTGCAGGCTCGTGTCGACAAGGTTCACGAGCGGCTGCTGGAAGTGGTCACGGAGCAGTGGTGAGACGGCCTGCATCTCTCGCATCCAGGACTGACTGGCTGCCGCTTGGAGGCGTTCGAGAGTGCCTTGACTGACAGAGATATGAGCCACGGCTTGGGCCAAGGTTGTCAGGGCGCCTGTGTCGAGGGCCCGCTGGGCCTGAGCCACCGTCTGCACGATGCCGGCCATGGAGCCTGTCAGGGCGCCTGTGTCGAGAGCCCGCTGGGCCTGAGCCACCGTCTGCACGATGCCGGCCATGGAGCCTGTCAGGGCGCCTGTGTCGAGGGCCCGCTGGGCCTGAGCCACCGTCTGCACGATGCCGGCCATGGAGCCTGTCAGGGCGCCTGTGTCGAGAGCCCGCTGGGCCTGAGCCACTGACTCCGCAAGCGCAGCTGCATTCTGTGCTGACGCGCCCAGATGTGCCCGGCTGGCCTGTGTCAACCCATTGGATGCAGTCTGATCTTCTTGCCCTGGTTCGGTCGCATCATCAGCCATGCAACGAGATTACGACCCACTTGCTTTGGGCACCGCCAGAAGTGCCCAGTTGGCGCTTGCAGTGCGCGCTCTTTATGGCTGCCCTGTGGGCACCAACAGGCTGTACAGATGAAGACGACGGACATGTAGCCATGTCCACCTGTGTGGATACCTTGCGGGGCGGGCCGTCGCTGGTCCGTCCGACGGGGACTTCACCGGTCGAGGGATGCGACCAGTCCGATCGACAGCCTCAAAGCGCGACAGCGACAACCCTCAGACCCGGCTCTCGTGAGCCGTGACCCATCTGGAAGCGCTGGGAGAAAATCTTCTCCCAGACTCGTCCGTGGACCGAGTCAGACCAACTCAGACCAAGGCTCTGGCCTGCGCATACCCTGGCCGCGGTAGGTTGAGACCTTGCCCTGCCCATATTCGGGACGAAGCAGTTCCCGCCCCAGGACGCCCAGCGCATCCAGCCCGCACGGAATGAGCTGCCCGGCCGCGGTCAGCGGAGGGCCCCCGCGACACAACTCCGACACACTGTTTCTCCCAGTCAGCACCATGATGGACTGATGGACTGGCTTGCGCACAGGGCAGAGGGGATGCATGGCTCCATCGCCGCATTCACTCCGGAGCTGTTCCTTCAGATCCGTACCCGGGCCAGGTTTTCCAAGTCGGGCTTCGTGAAACCGCGCAGAGAGTGATCCTGCCAATCGGCGGCCCACGCTGACGGGGCACGCAAAACGCATCCCGCGTGGACCAGGCCCCGCGCCCGAAGGCCGCAGCCCGGCGGCGCGAGGGCTCCCCCACACACAACTGCCGCCGATCGCCCCACCAGCGCCGCCACTCCGCGCTACGGTCTGCGCTGGACAAGCTTGGGGGGCAACATGAACACCAGACACGCGGTACTTGCCGCCACCGCCATCTGCGTACTCACCACCGCCGGCTGCGGAACCAGCCACTCCCAGAAACCCGCCCTGGCACCCCTAGCCACCAGCGGGCTGCCGCACACCCTCGTAGGCGAGGACTACAACTCCGTCACTCTCATCGAAACGACCATGCAAGACGACAAAATTACTGGCACCTTCGACACAACAGAGATCCGCCACAACAGCCCCAGACATCTGCGGGCCACCGTCACGGGAACTGCGACGGGCAGGCAGGTCGCCATGACGGTCAGCTCCGCTCTGGGCAGCACGGTCTTCAACGGCACGCTCGATGGCAACATCCTCACGCTCCAAGTGCCGCAGCAAAACGGTCAGATCGAGGACTATGTACTGAAGCCCGGCACCGTTGACGACTACAACCAGCGTGTCAGGCAACTCGGAACCGGCGGGAGCCCTAGCCCCACAGCTCAGCCGTCTAAGTTCTACTGAACCCGTTCACAGAGCAGACAGCGCCCGTCGGCCCACTGGGGGGAGTCTCAAGGCGCAGGGGGTCGGTGTGGCAGGTTCGCGGGTTGGTTCAAGCAACTTCCCCGGTCGCGCGGCGAACCGGAAGGCGGACTCCCGGTGAAGGCGCGGTGGTGTTGTCCTAGGAGAGCGCGTACGAAACACATGGCCGCTGGTCAACGCGTTGATCACGCCGAAAGGGCCACTATCTTCTAAGCACTTGGCCCCAGCCGACGAATCCGCTATCGGTAGGCTCCAGTCGACTGGTCTCTGCTGGCAGCTGCCCGTCACCAGCCAGTCGTGATACGAAGCCACATGCCCATCACGATGACCGTCAGAGGATTCTCGGTCCCAGGCAACGCCACCTGCGTTGTGTGTCAGCAGATCCACCCTGTCTGGCCCTATGAGGAACTGATCCCTCGCCTTCATGATCTCAACGAGGACCCGCATGCCTGGGGCATGGTTCTACGCATCTTGGCCGCAGCTGGTGATGGGTCTACTGACTGCAATCGACCGATGGTCTGGGTTGCCGTTGAGCACTACCGGCGCATGAGTGTTCACCTCAGCGACCGTAGGCGGCGCAAGCATTGGGAACGTCGGCGCGACGGCAAGTCGCCGCTGCTGATGCACGAGACGATGATCTACCTCTTCCACTCCCTAACGTTGGTATGGGCGCATGTACTGGCGGAGGCCCGCAGCGTCGGCTACATGACGGTCCTCGACGGATGGATCATCGCCGGCGCCAAACAACTCATCCACGACGTTCCGCAGGAGGCAGTCACCGTCACGGCGTCCACTCTCTTGCTCTGTGGCTCCGTGGCCAGTCCTAACGGCAGAAGCGCGGATGCAGGGCTCCTTCACACGCAAGCGCGCGGCGCAGGGATTGATCTCGAAGAGATCAGCGCGTACGTCCCAGGCGACGTCTACAACGCAGAGGTTGAACTCCTGATGGCAGCCGCAAGTTTCTCGATCTATGCCGGAGCCTTGGTCTCTCAGTTGGAATAACTGGCGCAGGCGTGCGGCTCTGCTGCCTCCGAGGACTTCCTGTGCGCTGCCGGCGACGTGGGGGGGGTGACATCACCACATGACATCAACGGCCTCAGATGACTGGACATCACAGCGCTCTCACAGAGACGCGCCGTGCGGAGAACAGCAGCGTCCGCAGGCGCCACAGCGCCAGGATCAAACTTACAAGGCGGCTGTCTCCCTCAACGCACGAGCGCCCTCCCGGGCCGTCCTGAGGCCGTGGAAGGGCGCTCGATGGTGACCAACGTCGACAGGTGCCGACAGTTCAGCAGCAGGTCAAAGCAGTGATCGATTGGATGGCCGCAAGTCACGGCCGCCGTAGATCAGTTGTGGCTGGACTGCGCCGCAGCGCAGACACGCCAGCAACGAGCCTGAGCGCTGCCCCGGCCAGCATGACGCAACCTGGCTGCTGTCGACCGCTGTCACGACGGCTCGTGGTACCGCAGGAGCCGTTCAGCATCGTCCGCCAAGTAGAAGGAGCTAACACTCCAGCTGTAGATCGGGATCTTGCTCGTTGTGCTGGTCGCTTCGGCTGTAAGGCGCGCAAGATACCTGGCAGAGTGGCCACCGAGATGCGGCCGCACAGCAGTGCCGCGGTTTCAGCAATCTGAGCAGTACGGACCAGCGGGCGCCTTCGGAAAGTCCGAGCATCCGTCCAGCCACCCGCAAAGCCGTTCGGTCAGTGTGAGGTCCTCGGGGAACAAAGCGTGTCCGTGTTCTGGGCATGCGGCGTTGGGATCCCAACCCCACATGCGGCCTTCCGGAGTGCTGTAGTCGACGAGGGACCAGATCGCACAGCCCCACGTCAGGAGCGGCACGACAGACAGCGGGTAGTTGGGGCGTCCGCGCCAGCCCAAGTACTCCTCCAGCAGCCGACGGCTGTCGCTGAAGCTGTAGGTCGTATCGGTAAGGGACAACGCCTCACCCCAGCGGCCGAACCCACCGTCGGCGACTTCGAGATAGATCCGCTTGAGGAGCGGCGGCATCGGATGCCCCACCGCTGCCTCAAGCTCGGCCACGGCCTCGGGCGGCGCAGGCTGCGGCAGCTCGCTGGCCGCATCCTGCTCTCGGATCCTGTGGATGATCTCGTCGTCGGTCATGCCGACATTCGTAGCAGCTACCACCGACAGCTTTGCCCGGGCTACCCGAGGCAACTGATTACGGCCACCATTGATCATCGAAGGTTGTGTGGACTGACGATGAGACGGTGGCCGCAGGCCACAACATAGATCCCAGCCGCTGGAAGAAAGCCTTCGACGGTCTGATGGGGCGTCTGGCGGGCCGGTTCGCGCGGGTCGAACCGCGTCGACGGGCGGCACGGCTGGTGCTCGGACTCTTGTCAGATCTGCAGCGAAAGAACTGCTGGACGATCGCGGAGTGGGCCGGCGAGGCCAGCCCGTACGGCATGCAGCACATGCTGTGCCGTGCTTCCTGGGACGCGGACGCCGTCCGGGACGACGTTCGCGACTACGTCGTGGAAAACCTCCACAACGACGAGGCAGTCCTGGTGGTCGACGAGACCGGCGACCTGAAGAAAGGGACCTCTACGGTCGGGGTCCATCGCCAGTACACCGGCACCGCCGGGCGGATCGAAAACGCGCAGGTCGCCGTCTACCTCGTCTACGCGGGCCGCCGCGGACACGCGGCGGTGGACCGCGAGCTGTACATCCCGCGCTCCTGGACGTGCGACCTGGACCACTGCCGGGCCGCTGCCCTGGGCGAGGACACCGTCTTCGCGACCAAGCCGGATCTGGCCGCCCGCATGATCGGCCGGTTCCTTGACGCTGGGCACCGCGTGGGCTGGGTTGCGGGTGACGAGGAACATTCATACCGCTTTGTATGTTCGATAGCCAGGCTTCCCGGGCTCATCCAATCGGAGGAAGGATCTTGTGATCCGTCAACCGGATATCTCGGAAGCCCATTGCTCCGGGACCACGCACGTCCTCCGCAGTCTCCGACAAATTCTTGTTGAGCGCGAAGAGCTGATCAAGATAGTCATCGGACTTGGTGAACCCGTAGGCCTTACGCACGACCTCGGTCAGCCTTTCATGCAAGCTTTTCAATTCGTTCTTACCGGGTCGCAGAAGGGAAGCATACTGGCGCTCTAGGGGAACCCCTTGATCGAGATACATTTGCCGCAATTCCAGGATTGCAGCAGCTGCTTTAGCTACCTCTCCAACTTGATCTTGCGATGGTGACTGCGGCCAGGGAAAGCTTTCCCAGACAGTCGTGGAGGTATA
Organism: Streptomyces siamensis; assembly: GCF_039543605.1. Classification (NCBI taxonomy): domain Bacteria; kingdom Bacillati; phylum Actinomycetota; class Actinomycetes; order Kitasatosporales; family Streptomycetaceae; genus Streptomyces; species Streptomyces siamensis. The sequence continues at coordinate 136,739 of NZ_BAABKB010000013.1, forward strand.
CCGGGGATCGCCCTTTAGGTAAGAGCAGCGAGCCTTGACCCAAGCGCTGTGAAAATCACTACTCAACACGCCGAATGAGTAATCGTCATCTAGCGCAAAAACCGTCATGGAATCGCTTGGGCGAATCGCCGAGTCGACGAAGGAGAAAACTGTCGGGCGGTTCACACTGGCCACTCGAGAAGTGGCGAGGTATCTATCCAAGGGAATAATCGCGTCAAGCATGTCACTGCGTCGATACGACAGATTCCACCATTTGGCAAGAAAATTCGCGTGATGCTTGTTTACCTTGGCCTTGGGGTTAGCCTTGACGGCCTTCTCGTTTCTTTCCTTCTCTTTCTGTGCAGCCTTTTCGCGTTCCGGCAAAACCGAACTTGCGAGATGGCGCATGAGACCAGGATACCGAGACTCGGCCTTCAATAGATCTGCATCCGGGATATCAATGACCCAGCGCCCAATGGATGTGTCACGCAACATCTCTCGCCCACCCAAGAACGGATGAATCGCACCCTGAGCCTGCACATCACGTGTAAGTTCACGCCGAGCATTGCGGTCAATAACGAATCCCTTTGTAACGCCAGGCGTTTGCCCCTGGAAACAAACTTGAGGCTTCGCGTTCGCTCGCAAGTCCTGCGCATTACGAACATCGAAACCGGGCCGCAGAGTCGGTGAGATTTTGTCTACCTCAAGACGCAACTGCCCATCATTAAGCCAAAGCACCTTGGGCTCTACATCGACCCCCTTAGCCCAATTAACCAAGGAAACGTGAACAACCGCATCCCCTGACCAAGGCTGACTCGATACGGCATCGAAGATAGTTCCGTCATTATCTACGATGTAGTCCAGGCTCGACTTCCTAGAGTCGTTTTCCCGAATCGTCTTGGTAGCGACCATGCCGGCGCGTCCCCCCTGGGGCAAATGGTCATGCGCCAATGGGAACCAGTAGGTCACGAAGTCGGATACGCCTGCAACGTTTGGGTGCTCCCTCAGCAGTCGCTGACAGTATTCGGCACCGAGCTCCGCTACCATCTTCCTTCGGCCGAGATATGGAGGATTTCCAATGATCGCGTGAGCTTGAGGCCACTCGCAGAAAAGAGCATCTGCGGCGATGATGACATCATCAAGGTTGTCAAGCGGCAATACCTCTTGGTGATCATCCAATTCGACAGTCGAAAGCTTTTTGGCCAGCATCATGGTGACCTTGGCCACCTCGACGGCGAACGGGTTGACGTCTATGCCAAAGAAATGATCTGTCGGCACATATGAGATGGATTGCTGACCAGCATGGCGACCGCGTCGCCTTTCTGCGACGAGGGTCTGGATTTCATGCTCGATACGGCGCAGTTCACGATATGCGACGTACAAGAAGTTGCCTGATCCGCACGCTGGATCCAAAACTCGATAATGACTGAGCTCAATTAGCAGTCTTTCGAGTTCGGAGATAGTGCCAGCCTGGCTAATTTTTTCGCGCCAAGGATTGACTACGACAGGACCTACAATTTTCGCAATATCCGCCTGACTGGTGAAGTGGGCACCCTGAGCATGTCGCTCCCCTTCATCCATGGAGCCCTCAAAGAGAGTTCCGAAGATTTCTGGACGAACTGCCGACCAGTCGGTCTCGCAAGCGTGCCGCAAATCATTGAGCTCTTCAGTCGTAAGCTCCACAGGATACACCTCAGCGAACAGTCCGCCATTGAAGTACGGCGTCCCCTTATACCGCCCACTGGGAGTGGAGCCCGGCGTATTCATCTCACGAAATAGACCGAAGAGAAGATCGTAAGCTTCACTTCCTGTTGCGGAGTCATCAAGTGCCCTCGAAAAAGAATGCGTTGGCAGCATTCCTATATCTTCCGCGAACATCGCCATCACAGACTGCAGCGTGAACAGCTGAGCCTTAATTCGAGGGATGCCGCGACCGTGAATCTGCTTGAAAACTCGCGCGACATCGGAGGCGGCTTCTCGGGTTACAGCGACGAGATCATTGCGAAAGATGGGCCTTTCTTCGTACGGGAAGAGAAAGGCGAATGCGTCGGAACGTTGCGGGAGATCATTCAGGGCAACACGATCTACCGGCTCGTCTACCTGCTGATCAAAGTCATAGATCCAAAATTCGTCAAAATTACTGAGCACAACGTATCGCGGTCGATCTGGAACCGCCTGCACCCAATAGTCAAAGGCCTGCCGGTAATGCCGCTTGAGATTCGTCCCCACCTTCTTCATCTCGATCAGGCATCGAGGCTTCCACATCAAATCAGCAAAGGCAGTTCCCTTCTGGTCAATCTTTTTTATCCTCATCTCCAGGGTGGCCCCCGCTTCCCTGACTCCCTCGTGCCCGAAGGCTTGGAATAGGCGGTCTAGGAAGACCTGAGCCTCACCCTTCTCGTCCCCGGTCAAATGTTCCTTGCGGTACTTGACGAAGGCGTCGAGCTGCGCGCGCAGGGTCTCAGATCCACGGGTCACCATGGGAGCAGGTTAAGGGATGAACCGGGCAACTGGTGCTGCTCGGCGTCAAGTAATCCTCGCGCGCGAGACATGCGAGGACCCTCGTCTCCTGGCAGCCGCACCGGATCGCCGGCTGCCAGGAGACTCCTAAACCACGAGGGGATGATATGCGCAGGCTACACAGATTGCCCCTATACTACCGTTCTGTTATGAAATATCACTTCTGCGCCCTTCGCTTTAGAACCTTCCGAAGGTCGTCCAGCGTCTGACCGTCCTCAAGGTGCCAAAGCGTCCAACCATTAATCGGATTACCTGTCACGGCAGCGGCTGCATTGGACGGAGACGGAAAAGGCGTGGGGTGGCCGTCGACGATCAATTGACCGTCACCAGTAACGACCGCTCGGCCCCGCCGATCCACGCGCGGCTGGTGGAAGGTGAGAACCTCACCCGCCTTCAGCAAGTCGGTCTTCATGAGGTCCGCAAGGGGGCCACGAGGGGTAACCGGCTTAGGCGCGGCCACGGCTTCACTTCCACCCAAACTTACACTCAGGTGAATCGTGTCGTTGGCGGACACCTTCGCCAAGTGGGCGATGATCTCGGGCTCGAAGTGGATACTGAGCGTGGGCATGACTCCCCCTCTCGACGGGATTCCCCTAAATGGAATCCGCTTCTTGAATCTGAGCTTGTCAGCGTTCAAGGAGAACTGCAAGCGGTGACGCTGAAGAGAAGAAGATTCGGTTGGTTTGATTCAAGGGCTAATCAGAAGTGATCTATATCGGTCGGAGATTATCGGGTGGCACTGGCGACCAGTGCAGTCAAACGTCGTGGCAGGCTTGGGCGCGATACCGGGCTGCAGGAGGTGTGCCTTGGGCGTCTGAAGTAACTCACCACCGGCCCCCTGTTCAGGACATAGGTGCCTCGCTTAGCTGGCTGGCTGGCTGGCTGGCTGGCTGGCTGGCTGCAGCATCGAAGTCCACGTGGACCATCCGTGGACCAGAGCAGGTTCATCGACCACGCGCAGGGGCATTGACCAGCGGCGGTGCTAGAGAGACACGGGCCCTCCGGAGCCGTGTGCGCAGGTTCGAATCCTGCCGGGGGCACCCTGTATGAGGTGCCCAAAGACCCCGTCACCAGCGGAAACGCTGAGGCCGGGGTCTTCGCGTATCTACGGTTGTGTGCAGGCAGATGCCGACGAAAGCAGCCGTTTGCCAGTGATCACGTCGTCATGACGTGTTGATCTTGAAGGGCTTCGCGGCAGGTCAGTAGGCATGCGCCCCGCCTCCGGTCAGCGCTCCGAGGAGGCCGCGATCACGTTGCCCCGTTCGCTGGAGAACAGCCGGCCGTCCTTCGCCGTACCGAACTCTTGCAAGTGCTCGCACAGCAGCCTCACCAGCGGAGGCGGAATCGGTACGTTGCGCGCCTCGCCGTGGGCCCGCTGCTTCAGGCCTCGTCGGTCATGCGCCTCGCCGGAGTCGGTCCATGCCTTCCCCGCCGAGGGACGCGGCAAGGTCCAGGAAGGACAGGGCCGCCTTCCCTCCGCGCAGGGAGTCGAGGAGGCCCGTCACCGTGTCGAACGGCTCGCCCTTGTCGAGTGCCCGCACCAGCTTGGCCCGGAAGCGGTCGGCCAGTGCCTTGGTTGTGCGACTCGCTGAACGGTTGGCCTTCGACCACCCAACGCACCAGGTGCGTCGGCCTCTTGGTGGTCTTGTTGACCGACGGCTTCCAGACAGAGACCTTGTACGACTTCACGAGGCCACCCCCTCCGCCCGCTCCTCCAACCAGTCGTTGAGCACGTCACGCCGAACCCGCAGCTCACCGTTCGGCAGCCGTATGCAGGCCGGGGCGATACGGGGCTCCCGCCAGCGGTAGAAGGTGCGCCGGGAGATACCGCCGAGCTCATCAAGTGCGCGCGCGAGCACGGGCTGGCCCCTGGGGCCCGACCCCTCTGCGCCTTCGGCGCCGGGGTCGGCCACTGGGGCCGCAGCAAGTAACGGCCCATGAGAGAGACCTGGACGCGGAGTGCCCTGGTCAAAGACATGCCTCCGGCGGGGGCGCTCAGGCTGCCCGACGTACCGGGAGATTGCGGACCACGACCACTCGCTGAACAGTGGCCCCTGGCCAACATCACTACGCTGCTTGCGCTGTACAGTCCCGGGCCAGGAGGATCGGTGACTGAAAAAGACTCAGTGCAGGGCCGGCTTCAAAAGTCCAGGAGCAGCAGTCTGCGGTGGACGCTCGTGACGATTCTGATGATCGCCCTAGTGCTGCTGATCGTCCTCTACGGCACCCTGAGCTTGCTACTCCCATTCCTCATCCTCTTCAGCGGCGTCATTGACCACTGATCGGGCTTCGGCGGTCGACAGCGGCCCGCACCCCTCCCGTTCCCGGTCGACCGGGAACTGACGGGAACCGTGGTGATCGACGGGCTGCACACACGGCAACGGCCTCCGACCGGGTTCCCTGGTCAGGGGCCGTTCACCTGTGGTGGGTGTCGGATTTCAACCCACGGTGACTCTCGCGATGGGTGTGCGGAAGGCAGAACTGTGAGCCGCGTCAGTGCAGCATGTCGGCACCGAAGAATGGCGAACCGAAGGTGGAGATGCCTTCCGAGGCGGCTCCGAAGCTGACGGCGTTCTTGGTGGTCACGCCCGACGAGGAGCCGCGCAGGTTCCACAGGGCGCCGTCGCCGCCGTTCTCGGTCTCGGCCCCGACGGACAGGTCCGCGTGGTGGTCTCCGTTGAGGTCGGAGAGCCGTACGGACGAGCCGAAGTGGTCGTTGTCCTCGTTGGCGCCGGGGATGCCGGCGGTGTCCTGCTGGAACACCTTGGCGTCGGAGGCAGACAACCCGGCGGGTGTGCCCCGGAGCACCGTGACGCTGCCCGCGAGAGTGGCGTCGCCGATGCTTTCGTAGAACGCGGAGACAGCCGCGTCGGCAAGGCCATCACCGTCGATGTCGCCGAGGGAGATGGCGTAGCCGAAGTAGTCGCTCGACTCGTCGGCGCCGGGCACTCCAGGGGTGTCCTGGTCGATGGTTTGTCCGGCGTCGGTGTGAATGCCGTCGCTGCCGCCGAGGTAGGTGGTGATGGAGCCGCCGAGGTTGCCCGTGCTGCCGCCCCACCATTCGCTGGCGACCACGTCGTCGCGGCCGTCCCCGTTGATGTCGCCGACGGCGGCCTGCTTGTCGCTCTGGAGCACGGCGTCGAAGGCCAGGCCCGAGGAGGAACCCAGGTATACGAGGGTGCCGCTGTACTTGTCCGACGTGGTGAGGTAGGTGCCGTTGAGGATCAGATCGTCGGTGCCGTCGCCGTTGACGTCGCCCGCAAGCAGCGAGGCGGTGCCGTGGTCGGTGCCGGTCTGCAAGGGTGCGGTGAGTTCGTACCGGGAGGCGGCACCGGAGGACTTGGTGAAGCCGCCCTTGTGGATCCAGATGTCCTTGCCCGAGCTGCCCACGGCGAGGTCGGCCTTGCCGTCGCCGCTGAAGTCCCCGACGGTCAGGGACTGGCCGAACCAGTCGTGGACGGAGGGCTTGGGGTCGCTGATGGTGCGGGCACCGGAGAGGCCCGAGGCGCTACCCCAGATCACGACGGCGGTTCCGCCGTTGGTGTCGTCACCGACGTCTTCTCCCGGAGCTCCGACGACGAGATCGGCGTAGCCGTCGTTGTTCAGGTCGCCGGAGGCAAGAGCGGCACCGAAGGAGTCGTTGGACTCGGCAGTGCCGGGTATCCCGCTCGAGTTCTGGGTGATGACCGTGCGGCGGGAAGCGCTGATGCCGGATGCCGAGCCGTAGTTGACGACTACCGCCCCGGCGTTCTTCGCGCCCCCCACGATGGCGTTGGGGGCGGTTGTGGCGAGGTCTCGGTACCCGTCGCCGTTGAAGTCGTCCGCGTACTTGGCCGTGACCGCGGTCGCGGGACCGGCCGTCAGGGTGAGCAGTCCGCCGGCGAGGGCAACCGCCGTCGCGGCCGCGAGGGTGACTCGGAGGGGATCTCTCTTGTTCATATGCCTTCCGGTTTAAAGGCTCGCGAGGACGGCCCGCACTGAGGGGACAGGCTTCACAAACGGTGGGTGCCGTCAGGACGTGGGCAGTCGTCGAGCGTGGCGCGCCGGTGGGGGTACCGGCACGGCTGTGGTGTGCCGGTCGGATGACTTGTACAGGACACCGAAGGTTGTACAGGAGTTGATGAAACTTTTGAGGAGACCTGGGCGAAGCCATCTCCTGCTGGAGGCCACCCCTCGCCCAGCGCGAACAAGTCCGAAGCGAAATCCACCTCGCCAGAGTCACCAGCCACAGCAACCTTGCTGACGCCCGTCAACCAGCGAAGCTGTACAGCTCGGAAGTACAGCAACCTCAGCGACCGAGGCTGTATCTCAAGAGTCGTCAACAGCTGACTGAGCAGCCCGAGAACCATCAACGACCTACCCGCCGAGATTTCAGGACGAAGAGGTCGTGCCAGATGCGTGCCAGATGCGTGCCAGATCGTACGGGGAACCGCGGGGAACACCGGGGAACACCGGGGAACCGCGGGGAACCGCGGGGAACACCGGGGAACCAAGCCGGCTTTACCCCAGGCACCGATACCGCTCAGCAGCAGGTCAGCCTCGGAGCAAGCCCCAGGTCACCTCAGCTTCCCAAGCTGATGTCTCCAACAGAAAACAGAGGGTCGAGTCAGCCGCCGTCAGGGACGACGGCGGCATGCGCTGCTTCAACGGAACGGGCTGGCTCGCGATCTTCACCGGTACGGAGACGATGATCGGCCGGATCGTCGACGTGGACGCCTGGGACGCGGCAACAGGCGTTGCCCTCGTCGTCGATCCCCAGCGAGGAACCCGCCGGCCGGTGACGGACTACCCGGATTTCTCACACCTGGAGCGAGCCGACCAGGTGGTGGCCGCCATACCGGGAGGCGGCTGGCGCGCCTACTGGAAAGACGAAGGACCTGACAACGGGCCGTTGACCGAGCAGGTGCTTGCTTGGCTCGTCACCTCCAAGGGGCGGGCCACTCCGATCACCGTCGATGCGCACGGACATGTGGACGACGCAGAGAGCGCCGATCGCCTCCTTCCGCCGGACGAGGAGTGAAGGATCCTTCTGCCGGGTGAGTGTCTGACTGCGTGACAACACCGACGGACAGCGGCGGACAAGCGCGGACAGCCGTGCACGGTCGGAGCAGGTGAGAGGCACACCGACCCATGGTCGAGCGCTCGCCCAAGTGGCTTCGGGACGAAGAAGTGTCGAGCTAGAGGCCGTCGCGCTCGATGAGTGAGCCGTCAAGGCCCAGAGAGAAGAAGCGCGGCGGGCCCATGGCTTCCATGGCCCTTTGCAACGCCGCTTCCCGCTCCGCGGGATCAGGGCCGCGTGGGTCCCGGACCCGGAAGCCGTGCAGTCGGATGCTGTCCGTGTCGATGTCGTCCGGCTCGGGGTGGCCCTCCCGTACGAAGCCGCAGAGCGTGCGCAGTGCGTCTTCGCCCAGTTCCAAGGGGTGGAAGGGCAGTGGGTACGGCTCTTCATCCTCGTCCGGCCAGGGGATGACGTCGGCCGGGCGGTCTCCGGCCCAGTAGGGCAGCTCGAAGGAGAGTGGTTCGCCGATGTTCTCGATGATGCCGCTGTCCGGGGACAGGCTCAGAGAGCGGACGAGTCGGCCGTCCTCCCACACTGCGAATGCGAGCCAGTCCACGACGCTGTGCATGGCGTGCAGCACGAGCCGTCGGCCGGCGCTCGCCGCCACGAGTTGATCCGGGAGCTGGGAAGGGAAGTCGATCATCACCCTCTGGTCGCCGATGACTTCGATGCCGGGCCAACTCGCCGCGTACGCCGTCCCCTCCGGGGGGTATACGCCGTTCCAGAGAGTCGAGCCCGCGCTCTCCTCTATCTCCCAGCCCGGGTAAAGCAGCCGCATCATGCTGGCCGTGCGTGCGAGGTCTGCTGTGCCCGCTTCTCGCAGCAGCCCCGGTACGTCGCCGTCGGCGTACACCAGAAAGCCCGTCTTGGCTCCCAAAGCCCCTCCCCAAGGTGTGGCCCTCGTTGGCGCGTGCACAGTAGCCGCCCCCACTGACAACGCGAGATGACGAAACCCGAGGGCCCGGGGCTGGGCCGTCCCGGGCCGTCCGAGGTCGCTCGACAGTGGCCAAGGGCGACCAACGGCGACCACCAGGCGCAAGAGCCCACCGCTCCTGAGCAGGGAAAACGCAGGTCAGCAGATCCCCGGCAAGACTCAGGGCAAGAAGACAGGTCTTGAGACTCCACCGACCTTGATCCGCTGGAGCAGGAACGTCGTGCCACACTCGTGCGCACCTCAGTAGGTGCAGGTCGCGAGGGGGGACAGTGGCAGAGGGTGTGCAGGCAAGGCCAGCCTGGAAGTCGGGCCTGGCGTTTGTGGTGGTGGAGGCGGTCTGCATCGCCGTCGTTCTGGCGTATCCGGGCTGGATCATTCTGGCGGTCAGCACCGGTTGCATCGTTCCCGGCGAATTGCCGGAAACCTCCGAGGAGATGTTCGACCCCTTCAGAGTGATCGCCGGCATGGCCCTGGCCATCATCGGCGTGGTTTCGCTCGTACTCGCCTACCGGATACCCCTGCTACAGCCAGGGCCGAAGAAACGGCGGGCAGTTGCGGCCCTGAAAGGGCAGTTGGGGTTGACTCTCGTGATCATCGGGACGGCCATCGCCCTCCAAGATCCCCACCGCGTATACCAGTGCGGATGACCCTGGCGCCTGAAGCCGCCGCTGTTGCCGCACCGCAGTGAAGTACAGCAACCACCACACACGTGACCGACCTCCACCAGCCCCGGACGACCGGACGGCGTGCCCGGCAGACCTGAGCAACCGTCCGCCCACGGTTCGGGACAAAGCGGTCCCTGCCCCAGGGCGCTCAGCACGTCCAGCTCGCACGAGAAGAGCGGCCGGCGCAGGGCCTGGCTGCAGCCAAGTGCGGACTTCTGCGACACAGCTCCGACACACTGTGTGTCCTCGAACCACAATGGGCTGGCTCCCGTGCAGGCCAGAGGGGGTAGATCACTCCGGAGGGGCGCCCGCTGTCACGCATGGGTTGGATCTCGGCGGCCAGCACGGGCACGCCGCGTGCCTGTGTGCCACGGGCCCCAACCCGGCGAACCTATGCGGTCACACCACTAGCCGCTTCTCCAGGTAACGGAGGAGGCCAGCTGGGCGTGGTTTCCGGCACGCACAGGCCACAGAGAGCGGGTGCGACGCAATGAACCGGCCCCGGCGCGCCCTTTCGGGGGCGCCGGGGCCGGTTCGGATCGCTGGCCCCTCCTACGGGCCGGTGCCGGCGTCAGGTGCCGGGTCAGCGGTGGCAATCGCGGTGGACGGGGCGCCAGACGCGGGTCCAATGGCCGGGGTGCCAGCGGTGGTGCCGGTCCCGGAATGCGGGCTGCCAGTGGCGCGCCCATTGGCCCCGCTCCTCCTGGCAGTGGTGCGACGCCGCCGGCGTCCGGTGGTTCTGCGGCGCGGCCGACGCGGTGCCGACCATGCCGACGACCGCGCCCGTGGCCAGAGCCACCGTCGCCGCCCCCAGGGCCGCAGCCCTCTTCAACCGGTTGATCATGTTCAGACCTTTCCGTACGAACCGGGGCTGGCGCCCCGTCACTGCCCGAACCGTTCGGCCAGGCACGCCCTGATCCTTGCCCTTCGACACGGCCAAATCGCCAGAGAACACCGCCTGTTATGAAATACCAATCAATTTCTTATTGCTCTCAAATACTCATATAAATACTCCAATAGGGTGTATTGGGATGCTCAGCTGCCAGGAGTTGTGAGCGAGCCGCTCCGGCTGAGGGGCATTGCCGACTGAGCTGCACACGCCGCTTGACCATCCGGTCGACGCCGACGTCCAGGCGTTCAACCAGGTCAGCAACCAACCGGCCGCGAATGACCGGAGCTTCCCGAGCTGATGGCTTCTCTCTGATGACCTGCGCAAGGCGGCCAGCCTCGCCAGGCGTGCTGGTCTGCCCGACTGCTACCGGCCGCCGAGGCGGCCGACCTGCCAGTGCCCCCGGCCTGTGGCGTCAACGAACATCGGGTAGGCGGTCAACACGTCCAGAACAGCCGTCATCCGTCCGCTGTGGCTGGAGGCAGGAATGGCGTCACCGAGGCGCTCAACAATCGCCGTGCGAGTCAGGGGTTCCCGGGACGCGACCACCGTCCGGGCAACCCGGTGCAGCAGTGTGTCGCCGGGCGTCCCCAGCTCCGCCTGCTGCCACCGGTCCTCGCCGCGCCTGTGCCGCGCGACGCGTGCAGCCGTCTTCATCGAGACCTGCTCCAACAGCGCGGGGGTCACCGATTTCCGCTGCACCGGGACTTGATGACGCTTCCGGCGACGCTCCCGGAGCAGCGCCCCGCCCACGGCGACCAGGGCCGCCCTTGCGATCACCAGCTGCTTCCGGTCGCTGAGCTGCTTCACCACAGCTTCGATCACATGGCCGGTCACTCTGGCCGCGACGTCGAACGCCCACTCCAGGTCGGCCATCTCACCCTCCGTCACCCCTACGTCCCCCAGGGCCGAACGCAGCTCCCGCCAGTCCTTGGACGCGAGCCCGCTGGCGACCAGATCCTTGTCGGTCCCGATGATGACCACAGGAGCGATCACCCCAGCCAGCAGCTTGACAGCCCCCGCAGGCCATGCCCGAAAGGGCGGCACCCCCGCACAAGGGTGCAAAACCCTGACCAGGGGACTCCCGGGAACTGAGTGAGGCCGGCTCCGGGCGATGTGAAGCCGAGCGTGCTCCAGCCGTCGGGGACCACAGCCCCGATCCCGGTGCCGGACTGCATTGGGTCGGCGTAGAGCATGCCGTCGTGGGCGCGGCCTGCTGCTGCGACCATCACCGACGGCTTCCGTCCCTGCCCCATCCGGGGGCCCCTCCGGACCCCCGGACGACGGGTCAGTTCCAGCCGCGGGACCGTCGGGAGAGCGCTACGGCCACACCACCGGCCAGCAACAGCGCGCCGGCCGCCCAGACGATCCAGCCGCCGCCGAATCCGGTGTCGGCCAGCGGTCCGGACCCTGCGGAAGGGCCGCCCGAAACGGATCCGGACGCTCCGGCCGCGCCGCCGGAGCCGGACCCGCCGGACGTACCGCCGCCCCCGGACCCGCCGGACGTACCGCCGCCCCCGGACCCGCCGGACGTGCCCCCGCCCGCGGAGCCGCCCTGCGCCAGCCGCAGGGTCAGCGCCGCGCTGTCGTTGGAGGCGTCGGGGTCGAGCCCCTTCATGATCTCCAGCGTGCGGACCTGGCCCGTGGAGACGGCCGGGGTACGGGGGCCGATGGCGACGGTGAACGACAGGACGTGTCTGTCCCCCGGGGCGGGATCGCCGAAGTAGCACTGGTAGGAGGACCGGCCCATCCGGGGGCCGGGGTCCGACCCGTCGTCCGTGGGCGGCGGCTGGCAGTTGTCCGGGATCTTCGTGGCCTTCGTGCCCGGCGGCAGCTTGACGAGGACCGGGAGGAAGACGTCGTCGTCGAGGAGGTCCTGCACCACCGCCGGCCCCCGGTCGATCACCGTGGCGTGCAGCGTGGCGTGACCGCCGCGCCGCCCGGTGACGGTGTCCCCGGTGACGGCGAAGTCGGCGTGGTTGACGCTGTTGACGTAGGTGGTGAAGTACGGGTCGATGTTCCCGTCGGACGGCATCGCGCCCTTCGGGACCAGGGTCAGCGGGGTCCCGGGGCCGTTCGCCGGGGCGGCGTCGGTCAGCGGGGTGAATTCGTAGAAGATCTTGTCGCGCAGGGCCTCGTCGCCGACCTTGACGCGCAGTGGCGACGACAGCGCGTACTGCCGGCCGGGCTCCACCGGGGTGGGGAAGTCGCACAGGGTCTCGCGCACGATGTGCCCCCCGCGGTCGCCCGCGGGCACGTCGCGGCAGTTGGCCCAGGAGCCCTGGAGGTGCAGCCCGGCCGTGGTGTCGATCCGCAGCTGAACCCCCTTGGCCGCCGGGAGTTGGCCGTTGTTCCACACGTCGAGCGGAAAGGTCAGCATGTCGCCCGGCACCTGGTGCAGCTGCTCGGCGGACGCGCTCACCTTCAGCTGCGTCTTGCCGTTGGTCAGGGTGAGGTGGTCGCCGGTGACCGTGGCGTCCGACGCCGTGCCGGAGACGGTCACGGTGCCGCTGCTGCCGACCGCCGCACCGGGCTTCGGCACCAGCGTGATGGCGTGGAAGTCCGAGGTGGCGGACGCCAGGTCCAGCGTGCAGAGGTTGCCCTCGCAGTGCTCCGACGGTGCCGGCTCGGCGAAGTCGGCCACTCCGGACAGGTCGACGGTCAGGTGGACGTGGTGTGCCGTGCCCCCGCCGGCCACCTTCCACCGGTAGGACAGGTTCACGCTCGCCGGCTCCGTCCCGATGAAGAGCTCGTGCTCGGCGAACCGGACCGTCATCTCTCGTGCGGCGTCCGCCGTGTCGGCGCGTGCCGGACCCGTGCCGAACGCCCCCGCCACCAGCGCCACTGCGCCCGCCGCCGCCGTCGCGACCGCGCGTACCCGTGATCGTCGTGCCATCCGACCGAAACCTTCCCCTGTGCCGGGAGGTCCCGGCCCGCCGTGCTCCACAGGTGTGACCCGCGAGGTGCGGAAATGGTTGCGGCCGGCCAGACGGGCTCAGGTGTCCGCACTGCCGGGCACGATGTGACGTGACCCAGGAGGCCGGACACGGGATGATCACAGTCGTCGACCTGTCGCGCTCAGGCTCAACCGCCCACAACACCGTCGGTGACAACCAACCGTTGGCCGGGAGCCGATACCGAGGGCGGTTCGCTGCTCATCCCCTCGCTGCCTCTCGGGATCCGCCGCATCACTGCCGCAGCCCTCCCTCAGACTTCCGTGTCGCAGGCCCTGTCGGTCTGAGATCCAGGAGACCCGATCGAGAGGGGCCGCAGGTATGGAGTGGAAGACCCACGTCGAGCGTCGCTCGGTGACCAGGAGGGCTTGTGGCGTCTCCCGACCTCGACGGGCAAGACCAAGCACGTGCCCCGGAATGCGTAAGCCGTCCGCTATGCGCTCGATGACGTCCATATGCTGCAACTGGGGTTGGCCTGTGATCACTTCGCCGACACGGCTTGGCGTCAGGTCGCAGCGCCTGGCGATCATTGACGGGTAGATGCCTGCCCTGGTCTTCACCAACCGGAAGACTCTGGCGAAATCCCGTACCCGGCAGGCATTGATCATCTCGGGGTCAGCGAGCAGCCTGGCAGGCAGTTCCCGAGGCCGGTCGGCATCAGGCATTGGCGAGCCCCTACCGAGAGGGCTACGCATCGTAGCCGGTTTTCTACTTACGGCAATGTTGCCCAAGTCGGGTAATCAGCCTGGCCTTTGGCGGGGGTCCCCAGATCGCGATGCTCCTTTCCATGGCGAGCAACCAGCAGACCAGACCAGGCATCGGTGAACTGGCGAAGGACAGCGCCCGAGACCGGATCGGCGTCGTCATGGGTGCGGTCGGCGGTCGTGCGCAGAAAAGGCCGATCGGCGGCGGCACGGAATGGGTACTGGCCTGGAGGTGGCTGAACGAGCCTATTGATCCTTTTGCGCGAGGCCCCCTTCACTCGCTATTGCGTCTCCGGGGGGGTGCGAGGGTTGGCGGGTGCGAGTCAGTGGCGTGGGGACCAGAGCATCTCAGCACCCGCCGTCCTCGACAGCGAACTGCTTCCCGGTTGGGAACCCGATCAGTTCCAGAGCGTGCGGTGGTGCGAACGCCACGGACCGTGACCCGGCCCGCCGGGCCAACCCGGCCATGCAGCGCTCGGGCCGCCAGCGGACGGGTTCCCTGTGCCCGGGGCCACGGACGGTGCCGACGGTGCAGCACTCGGGCCACCACCGGACTGGCTCCCCGTACCCGGAGCCACGGACGGTGCCGACGGTGCAGCACTCGGACCGCCACCGGACTGGCTCCCCGTACCCGGAGACTGCGCGCCTCCGCCGGCCCACAGCTCGTCGACACGCGCACGCTCGGTGGCGTTCGGCTGGCGGTTGGTGCAGGACGGGCCAGGGCCGCCGCCCGACATCAGCTCACTGCACGGCCCGCTGTAGTCGTCCGGCAGGCCCAGCACGTGCCCGGTCTCGTGGGTGACGACGCGGATCGAGTCGTACTGCTGGCTCTGGGTGTAGTCGAGGAAGATCTGGCCGCCTCCGTGGCCGTCGGTGGAGGCGTGGGACCCGCGGGGATCGTTGCCCTCGGTGTAGGAGAAGTCGGCGCTGCTCGAACCGCTCGAAGCCTCCTCGAGCTTCACGTTGGACTCGGCGCTGTTCCAGATCTCGGCCGCGCTCGATATCTGCGAACGGAAGGTCGGTGCCTTGGAGGCGTCGTAGTGGAGGGTCACCGCCTGCCCGCTGGGCTGGGCGGCACTCTTCGCGGCGACCGACTTGAGCACAGCCTCGAAGAACGCCTTGTTGTTCGCGGCCTCCCCAGCCGACCCGTCGTACCCCGCCACGGAGGTATCGCCGGAATCGGAGGTAGTGGCGGCCGGCTGGGCGCTCGCCGGCACCGCCACGGCCAGCGCGCTGGAGGCCAGACCCAGGCCGAGAGCGAGGGCGAGGATTCTCGGAGACATTCGGGACGACTTCATGTGTGGGGGGCTCCTACTCACTCGGTGACGCCGAGCGCCACAGCGCGCGGTCGACTCGGCGTGAACACCGGTTCCGAACTGCAGCGACGTCCTGTGGGTCGACATTCTTAGAACGGCCCTACAAGGCACGCAATGGGTCCCACTACTACGTGGCTCCGTAGATCTCAGGACCTCGTCAGGACCGCGCGCGGGCCTCCGGTCCCCACAGGGCGACAGGAGGAAAAGCTGTCACAGCGTCAGAAGCCTTACAGCGCACGGCAGTGGGCGTGCGGGCAGGCTGGGCGGAATTCCCCACACACGCCGCAGGATCCACATCCAGGTCAAGACGGACAAATACTCAGATGTACGCCATGCCTCATCTACTAAGCGCACCGGTTGATTCGTAGAGCACTGTGACTGACGTCACGAAATAAATGGCTTCCGCTCCTTTTGCGCCCCCGTTGGCCCCGAGTCGCCCTCCCCAGGAAGTCACCCTCGACGGGGCAGAGCCCGTCACCACTGAGCCGCCACCGCTCAGCCCTGATCAGGACGGAAGCCGGGCCCGCCGTGCGGCACGGCGAGCGGCGCAGGAAGGGGTTGGTCGCCCCCCCGCCCGCCTCCACCAGCGTGTCCGCCGCACCCAGCAGCTTCGGAACGATGAGGGCCAGGCTGTCGTCAGCCAAACGAACGAGGCGCATGCCCGGGCGTAGGCAGTAGCCGGGCTGACGCCCGAAAGCGCCGCTAACCGCCGGGCTTGATGGCCGACGCCGAAAGTCCCCCGGACGTGGGCTCAGCTGCAAGGTCCGTCGACATCACGCTCAGTGGCGCCGCAGATGGAGCGAACCTCAGTTGATCAGAACCGGCTTCCGCCGCTACGGCAGTGCGCGAGCGTTTAGCCAGTGAACGCGCGGTGACGGGCTGTGATGGAAGTGGACTGGCCCAGGGCGCGCG
Source organism: Streptomyces siamensis (assembly GCF_039543605.1). Taxonomy (NCBI): domain Bacteria; kingdom Bacillati; phylum Actinomycetota; class Actinomycetes; order Kitasatosporales; family Streptomycetaceae; genus Streptomyces; species Streptomyces siamensis. The sequence continues at coordinate 152,671 of NZ_BAABKB010000013.1, forward strand.
AGGTGTCCACGTGACTGAAGGCGGAGGTGCCGGCGCATTACCGGCGGTGACGAGGTAGTGGCGGAGGTTCAGTCGAGGCTGTGCGCGACGGGGTGCAGCGGCTGGTAGAGGGGCAGTTCACTGCCGCTGGGGAGGCGTACGGCGGTGAGGCGTCCCCACCGCTCTTCGGTCACCTCGCCGGTGAGCTCCGCTCCGCGCTCTGCGAGCTGGGCGCATACGGCGTCCAGGTCATCGCACATCAGGTAGAACTCATGCTTCGGCGCGCCATCGGTGGGGTGCACGGCGACCTCGGCGGGCGGCAGCTTGAAGATCAGCCAGCCATGTCCCGCATCAACGTGGGCGAAGCCGAGGACGTCTTTGACAAAGGCCCGGTCGGCCTCGGCATCCTGGGAGTAGAGGATCACGTGTGCGCCTGTGAGCATGCCCCCGATGCTCGCATGCCCACCGTCAATGTCGATGGCACCGCGCCCGCGCCTGTCAGACGCACACAGCCAAGCCGATGCACCGGAGCGGTGACCGGCCTCATGGTCCGCACGGCGCGCTGGCTCACGTTGCGCTGAGGCCCGCGCACGGCTGCTCGCGGTCGGCCAGGACGCAAGGTGTCGGGTCCGCCGCGATCGCGGCGGACCCGACACCTTGACCGTCGCAGCCGCTACCGCCGCCTCGGTCCCCAGCAGCCCGCCGGCACCGCGGGCATCACTTCACCACGACGGTGTCCCCGGACGACGTCGACGGCCCGGTGGTGGTGTTGCCGTAGTACACCCAGCGCCACGTACCCGTCTTGGAGGCCTTCACGGTCGTCCTGAGATCACCCGAGCCGTTCGCGTACACCTTCTTCACCGTGGTGTAGGAGGCGGTGCCGGTGGGCTTGAACTGCAGGCTCACCAGGCGGCCTTCGTAGGAGGCGTACTTCCTGGTCTCCCAGTTGGCCCGCGTGACCTTTCCGGTCACGGTGATGGTCTTGTCCTTGGACACCGGTTCGGGCGAGGCGTTGACGGTCAGGCGGGAGTTGCGCTTGACGTGGACCGTCAGACCCTTGTCGTCGGTGTCACCACCGCCGCCCTCGAAGTACACCTCGGCGCCGACCTTCCAGGCCCCGGCCTCGCTGTTACGCATGTCCCACACGCTCGGGTCGAAGTACATCGTCTCGTTGAAGTCGCAGACGCCCGAGCTCACCTTGATGCAGTCGCTCGTCTCGACGGCGTGCCACAGCCGATCACCCGCACCACTGCGGTACAGGAACACCGCCGGCCACTTCCACTTGTGAGTGGTCGCCATCCGGAAGGAGGCGGGCACCGCGACCTCCTTCGACACCCCGATCACAATCGACTTGCCGCCGTTCACCTGGACACGGGTGAACGAGACCCCACCCTCGGCCGCTCCGGCCGGCACCGCGGCCACGGCCGTGAACATCGCCGCCGCTCCACCGGCCACGACGACTCTCCAGACCTGCTTCCCCACCTGATCCCCAATCTCCTTACGGAAAAGCACCAAAGGATCACCTCCAGCGCCTTACAGACAGCCGGCATCCACACGGGGTTGTACACCCGCGAATCACAATGGGGTATCAGACAATCTCCGCCTCCCGGGAGACGGAGAGGTCGGTGCGGTGCGGCAGGCGAAACACGCACCCCCAACAACGGATTCTGACGGCCACGCGGGATTCGCTCCGGATCCCCCCTGTTCTCCTGGAGCCCGGACAGCCGGATCCGTCCCTACGTCCGAGTGGCCCGCCGGGCCAGGGGGCTGGTTCGAGCGGGTCGATCCGGCGCCGCACATCGTGATCGTCGGCATTACCGGAGCCGGTAGGTCGTCCGCGCCCCGGGTGCCGGCCGCATGGGCCCCCGGCAACCCCCGGTCGTCGCTGGAGTCGTGGGACGGCAAGTGCGGCACCTGGGTGCGCGCCTCCCGGAGCAACGCGCCCCATGCTCGACACTCTGCCCGAAAGAATCGAGGCCCGGCTGAGGGACCTGGTGACCCGGGAGCTGCCTGCCCGCGCGCTGATGGCCGAGCCGCGGCTTCGTGTCCTCACCGTGACCGTGGTCGGGGCCTCGTGGTCGGTCGTTCGGTCGGGGCCGGCGGACTTCCTCAAGGTCAGCAACTGGCGCGTACATGCGCCGGGCGACCAACACGATGAACTATTCGGGGCGGGTGGCACTGGCGCAGGGTGTGGACTTCTCCCATCAGTCTCCAACTCCGGGTGCAATAGGTGGAGATGACGCTGTGTCCGTGAGTCGTACGGTGAGATGCCCCGACCGTACATAGCGGTGGTAATTCAGTTTCTGTGGGATCTGCGGGCAGGTGCGGAATTGCGGGCCGCTTGAACATATGTCATTGGCATATTCCATGCGGTACTTCGGCGTCCTTGGCGGTACGGGAATCGAGTTCGCGGCATTCGTGACGTTGCGCACTACCGGGCACGGAAACCTAGGCAACTGGCGAATTGTCGTCGACAGTTGATGCCGACATTCCCCCCATGCACCGAAGGCTCCGCCATGCGCGATTCGTTCGACGTCCCCGTACAGCCTCACGCCGTCACCGTCGCCGAAGTGATTCCCGGTGATCTCCTCGCCCTCTCGGAACAAGAAGTGGCAGAGGAAAAGTGGCATGTGGTCATGCACACACTTCCGGAAAGCCCGGACACCATTCGGCTCACGCTGCGGCCGCCCCTCGGGGGAATGGATCACGATCAGGCGCTCGAGCGCGGGCACCGGGTGACGGTGGCCTGTCGGCGCATGGACGTCTCCGGGATTCCGCGGATCGCGTCGGTCGATCTCACCGAGGTGGAGTTCCGTGACGGCGACCGCGTCACCTCGCTGCGCACCGTCGACCCCCGGGCCGTCGAGGAGTCGTACACCCGTCGGTGGGGCCGGTGGCACCAGGATCTGGAGAGCCGGGCCGAGGAGCCGGTGCCGGACGCCGTGCTGCGCGAGCGTCTCGACGCCGCCGCCCAGGACGGTTGTGTCGTACGGCACTTCCCCCGGCCGCGGCGCGACGCGGCGAGCGGGGCCGGCGCGCCCCGGCGGGTCGTCGTCACCGGCCTGGGTGCCGTCACGCCGCTCGGCATCGGCGTCGACGAGCTCTGGCAGGGGCTGGTGGAAGGCCGCTGCGGGATACGGGAGCTGGAGGGCGAGGAGTTCGCCGAACTGCCCGTGCGGGTGGCGGGCAGCGTCCCCGTCGACCCGGCCGGGCTGCTGCCGCGGCCGCAGGCGCGGCGGATGAACCGCGCCGCCCAGCTGGCGGTGCTCGCCGCGCGCGAGGCGTGGCAGAACGCCGGGTTCGACGTGGCCGGCACGGCCGAGAGCGGGCTGGACCCCGAGCGCGTCGGTGTGAGCGTCGGCGCCATCCTCGGCGACGCATCCGTGCTGGTCGGCGGCGACCGCAAGCTGCGCGACAAGGGGCCGCGTGCGGTGTCACCGCTGACCACGCCGATGACGGTGCCCTCGCAGGCCGCGTCCCAGGTGTCGCTCGCGCTGCGGATCACGGGCGAGGCCCGCACGGTGACCAGCGCGTGCGCGTCCGGCACCGAGGCCATCGGGCAGGCCATCGACCGCATCCGGTACGGGCACGTCGACGTGGCCCTCGCCGGTGGCGCCGAGGCCGTGGTCACCCCGGCGATCATGGCCTCGTTCGCGGCGATGCGCGCCCTGTCCACGCACGAGCTCGGTGTCATCAGCCCGTCGCGGCCCTTCGCCAAGGACCGTGACGGCTTCGTCAACGGCGAGGGGGCCGGCTTCCTGCTGCTGGAGTCCGAGGAGCACGCGCGGGCGCGGGGCGCGCGGATCTACTGCGAGGCCGCCGGCTGGGGGCTGTCGGCCGACGCGCACCACATGGCGGCGCCGGACCCGTCGGGCAGTGGTGTCGCGCTCGCGCTGCGCCGGGCGGTGCGGGACGCGGGCGCCCACGCGGTGGACGTCGTGCACGTCAACGCCCATGCCACCGCCACCACCGACGGCGACCTCGCCGAGGCGAGCGCTCTGCGTGCCGTACTGGGCGGGGACGTCCCGGTGACCGCGCTCAAGGGTCACCTCGGTCATCTCCAGGGCGCGGCGGGCGGGGTGGAGGCGGTGGCCACCGTCCTCACGCTCCATCACGGCCTGATCCCGCCGACCATCGGCTGCGAGGAGCAGGACGACGCCATCGAACTGGACGTGGTGACGAAGGCTCCCCGTGCCCTTCCGGCCCTCGGCGACCTGGCGCTCAGCAACTCCTTCGGCTTCGGCGGTCACAACGCGGTACTGGCCCTGCGCCGCACCGCCTGACCTCGGGCCCGTCGAACCGGCCGGACCCGTGTAGTCCGAGGGCGGGGCGCCCGCCGAGGCCGTCGAGGACGCCGCCCCCGTCGACCTCGCCCTCAGGCGGACGCCCGCTTGCGTCCCGTCGTCTTCTTCGCGGCCGTCTTCTTGGCGGCGGTCTTCTTGGCCGCCGCCTCCTTGCCGGTGCTCTTGGCGGTCTTGGACGTGCTCTTGGCCGTGCTCTTGGACGCCGTGCCGGACGCCGTCTTCTGGCCGGCCGTCTTCTGGGCCGTCGACTTGTGCGCCGCCGACTTCTGGGCCGTGGTCTTCCTGGCCGCCGTCCGCTTCGTCGACGTGGACTTCTTGCCGCCGACCTCCTTGGGGGCCGTACGGGCGGACTTGCGGCGGGCCGGGAGCGGGGTGACCTCCGCCTCGCCGCCCGCCTCCGCCGCACCCGCTCCCCCGCCCGTTTCCCCGCCGGCTGCCTCGCCCCGCGACTCCTTGGCCGCGCGCACGCTCTTCTCCAGCGCGGCCATCAGGTCCAGCACCTTGCCGCCGCCCGCCTCGCGCTCGGGCACGCTGGGTGCCTCCGCGCCGGACGCCTTGGCGGTGATGAGTTCCTCGACGGCCTCGCGGTAGTCGTCGTGCAGGTCTTCGAGGTCGACCTCGCCGAGGGTGTCCATCAGTGCGTCGGCGAGGTCCAGTTCCTGCTCGCGGACGGTGACACCGGTGTCCGGGGCGACCTCGTCCGTCGCGCGGATCTCGTCCGGCCAGAGCAGGCCGTGCATGGCGATGACGTCGTCGACGACCCGCAGCATGCCCAGCCGCTCGCGCCCGCGCAGGGCGAACTTGGCGATGGCGACCTTGTTGCTGCGCTTCAGGGCCTCGCGCAGCAGGGTGTACGGCTTGGCGGCGGGCACGCCGTTGGCGGAGAGGTAGTACGCGGTGTCCATCTGGAGCGGGTCGATCCGGTCGGCCGGCACGAAGGCGACGATCTCGATGGTCCTGGCGGTGGGGATCGGCAGTGAGGCCAGGTCCTCGTCCGTGATCGGGATGAGCGTGCCGTCGGCGTCCTCGTACGCCTTGCCGATCTCCGGGGTCGTGACCTCGCGGTCCTCCAGTTCGCAGACCTTGCGGTAGCGGATCCTGCCGCCGTCGTCGGTGTGGATCTGGCGGAAGGAGATCGAGTGGCTCTCCGTGGCGTTCACGAGCTTGATGGGGATGCTGACCAGGCCGAAGGAGATGGCGCCGTTCCAGATGGATCGCACGTGCGGCATCCTTCCGATCGATATCCGATATCAGCCGGTTTCGTGGGATTCTCATCGTATGACGCCGATCACGGAGGTGGAGGGGCGAAGGCTCGCGCTCAGCAACCTGGAGAAGGTCCTCTATCCCGCCACCGGCTTCACCAAGGGCGAGGCGCTGCACTACTGCGCGACAGTGGCGGACGCCCTGCTCCCCCACCTGCGCGACCGGCCGGTCTCCTTCCTGCGCTACCCGGACGGGCCCGGGGGCCAGGTCTTCTTCACCAAGAACGTGCCGCCGGGTACGCCCGGCTGGGTCACGACCGCCGAGGTGCCGCGCATGGAGGGGCCCGCCCGTATGGTCCTGGTCCAGGACCTCGCCTCATTGATGTGGGCGGCGAACCTGGTGGCCGAGTTCCACACGCCGCAGTGGACCATCGGCACGCCCGGGATCGCCGACCGGCTCGTCCTCGATCTGGACCCGGGGGCGCCGGCGACGGTGGTCGAGTGCTGCGAGGTGGCCCTGTGGCTGCGGGGGCGGCTGGGCGAGGACGGGATCGAGGCGTACGCGAAGACGTCCGGGGCGAAGGGGCTGCATCTGCTCGCCCCCGTCACGCCGACGCCGTCCGAGGACGTCAGCGCGTACGCGAAGGGACTCGCCGTCGAGGCCGAGCGGGCGATGCCGGGGCGGGTCACGCACCGCATGACGAAGAACCTGCGGCCGGGGAAGGTGTTCGTCGACTTCAGCCAGAACGCGGCGCGCAAGACCACGGCGACGCCGTACACGCTGCGGGCGCGGCCCGAGCCCACCGTGTCCACGCCGGTGACGTGGGACGAGGTCGCGTCCTGCACGCGGGCCTCACAGCTCGCCTTCCTCGCTCCGGACGTCGTGCCGAGGCTGGAGCGGTACGGGGATCTGCTGGCACCCCTGTTCGACGCGGGGCGGGCGGCCGCTCTGCCGTGACGGCCCGGGGCCCGCGGTGCCGTGACGGCCCGGGGCGGCGCTTCGCCGCCCTAGACCCTCAGCCAGGTGTGGCGGTCGCGGGCCATGGCGTGGAGGGCCTCGACGTCGGCCGGCTTCAGGACGCCGCCGAGTCGGGCCAGGTTCGGCAGGTCGACGTCCTGGAGGATGCGGATCTCCCGCGGTGGTGCCACGACGTCCAGGGTGGCGGGGCCCGCCACGGCCAGCACGGGGTGGACCTCGGCGGTCAGCGCGTACGCGGCGCGGTCGGCGTCCGCGCGGAGCCGGCGCAGCAGCGGACGGGGTTCGTGACGGCCGACGGTGACCATGGGGTCGGTGACGAGGACGCGCTGTTTGCGCGCGTAGAGGGTGCGCACGGCGAAGATGCCGGCCGGGCCGACGACCAGGTGGTGGATGCGTTCGCCGCCGGGCAGGGGCACGGAGTGGAGGGTGTGCCACCCCGCGCCCTCCATGCGGTCCAGGGCCTCGCCGACCGTCTGCTCGGCGGCGAGCGCGCGGCGCCGCGGGTCGGGCCGCAGGCGGCGCGGCGGGCCGGGGTCGCGGTCGAGGGCGACCACCAGCGCCTCGCCGGGCCGGTTGGGCGCGAGGTCGTCGTCGGGGTGCAGGGTCAGCCGGGCCAGCTCGGCCGGGGTCGGGACGGGCGGCGGGCCCACCGTCACGGGGCCGGCCAGGAACGGGCCGAGCGCGTCGAGCACGTCCTCGCGCCGGTCCTCGTCGAGCAGGTTGACCCGGGCCGTCTCGCGGTCGTACCAGGCGACGTTCCTGCCGTCCGTCAGGCACACGTACAGCCGCTCCTGACCGTGCCGCCAGGTCGGTACGACGCGCAGTCCTTTCATGCACCATCACCCCTTGACCATGGGAACAGGCGGGGTGCTCCAGGGGCAAGAACCCGGATACCTTTGTGGACAGCTGGGGAGTTGGGTGGGAGGCGCCGTTGCGGACCCGCAGGACACAACCCGATGTACCGGCTCCGGACAGCCCGTGGAGCGAGATCGTGCCCGGCCTGTGGATGGGCGGGCACGCGTTCGCGGGCCGCGCCGGGCAGCCGGAATTCGCCGTCGTGCACGACGAGTTCGACCTCGTGCTCACGCTGCTGCGGCTGCCGGGGCACGGGCCGGACCCGGGGATAGAGCACCATGTATGGCCGATTCCGGACGGCCCCCTCGACGGTACGCAGCTGGCGGGCGTGATCCGGCTCGCCCAGGCGGCGGACGACGCGCTGGAGGCGGGGCGCCGGGTCCTGGTCCGCTGCTACCACGGCTACAACCGTTCGGGCCTGGTCGTGGCGCACGCGCTCGTCCTGGCCGGGCACTCCACCGACGAGGCGATCCGGTTGATACGGAGCCGGCGCTCGCCCTGGGCGCTGCACAACGAGCTCTTCGAGGAGTACCTGCGCGCCGGGCTCGCCACCGCCCGGCTGCTGGAGGAGCTCGCTGAGCCGTGAGCCGACGGGAGGCTCGCCCGCGGCCGCGCCCACGGGACATCCACGAAGACCGCTCGTGGCCCGGCCGGCAGCGACCCCGATGCCGCCGTGGGACGGCCACACCACCCGGCAGCGGCGCACGGCCCACGAGCGGACGGGTGCGGCCCACGGGACGGCGGCACAGCCCAGCAAGTGAACAAAAAGGACTTCCATACGAATAAGGTGTATACGGCGACCGATCGTCCCGCGCCGCGTCCGCACACCCGTCGCGAACCGGTCGCGGACGGTCACCGCTTCGACGACATCGTTCTTCCACGCCGCCCCCGTGCCGGAGCGCCTGCGGGCCGGGGTGGCCCGGACGCGGGAGTGCAGTGATCCACAGCCGCCGTGCGCGCACAGCCCTCGGTGCCGCCGCCGCGAGCGCCCTGCTGGTGGCGGCGCTGGCGGGCTGCGGCGACTCCGGCGACCTGCGCGGCGCGGGCGCGACGCCCACCGCCGTCGGCCCGACCCGACTGTGGCCCGAGCTGCCGCCGGCCTCCACCCCCGCCATCGACTACGGGGAGGCCGACACCGAGACGGTCAAGGGCATCACGGCGCCCGGCGACGACATCCACAAGGTGGACCCGCTCGCCGTGGTGCGCGCGGAGGTCGCCGCGCACCCGGCCGAGTACAGCGGTCCGCACGCGACGTACGCGCAGACGGCCGACCGGCTGAAGGACTGCGGCAAGGAGGGCTCGACCGGCGAGAAGTGCCCGGTCCTCCAGGCGTACTACCGCGATCTGACCGGTGACGGCAAGGACGACATGGTGCTCGGCATCCGCTTCCCCGCGGACCAGCTCGCGGTGCGCGTCTACACGTTCCTGGACCACAGGCTGGTGCAGGTGATGGGGACCTCGGACAGGGTGGTCAGCGTGGAGCTCGCGGGCCGCGAGGTGATCATCCGCTCGCCGTCGACACTGCCGGGCTACGAGTTCCGCACGGTCTGGAGCTGGGATCCGCACCAGAACGCGATGCTGGCGACGCGCGACGAGATCCTCCGCGTCGGGCCTCCCACCGGGACCGCCACACCCACGCCCTCCGCCACGCCCTCCGCCACACCCTCGGCCCTTCCGTCCGCGTCGGCGCCGTCGTTCTCGCCGTCCGGATCGGCACGCCCGCCCGCGCCGTCCGCGGCGGCACGTACGTCCGCGCCCTCCGCGAGGGCCTCATGAGGCGGCCTCTCCTGCGTCTGCCGCGCTGGACCGCCACCCTCACCTGGAAGGCGGCCGCCTTCATCACGGTGATGTGCTGCGGCCTGGCCGCGCTCCTCGGGATCCTCGTGCACGTCTCGGTGACCAATCAGACGGTCGGCGAGGCACGCGGGCGCGCGCTCGACCGGCTCACGGACGTGACGGCCGCGTACGAGGCGGGTGACCGGCTGCCGGCCGGCGCGGGCGTCGACCCGCCCGGGCTGCCGGTCACGCTGCGCGCGCTGGCGGCGGGCGGGAAGCGCGGCACGATGGTCGCCGACCGGACGGCGCACCCCACCATGTGGGCGGCCGGGCCGGTGGACGGAGGACGCGCGCTCGCCGTCCAGTACGACTACGCGCAGGGCGCCCACACCATCGAGACGCTGGACCGGTCGATCGTGTGGTCGTCGGCGCTGGCGATCGGCGCGACGCTGCTGGTGGGCGCGTTCGCGGTGACGCGGGTGACACGGCGGCTGCACGCGACGGCGCTGGTGGCGCGGCGGATCAGCGCGGGCGATCTGGACGCCCGCGTGAACGACCCGTGCGCGCAGGACCCCACGCGCCCGCAGGACGAGGTGGCCGCCGTGGCGGGAGCCCTCGACACCATGGCGTCGTCGCTCCAGAGCAAGCTGCTGAGCGAGCAGCGCTTCACCGCCGACGTGGCGCACGAACTGCGCACCCCGCTGACCGGGTTGCACGCGGCGGCCGAACTGCTGCCGCCGGGACGGCCGACGGAGCTGGTGCGCGACCGGGTGGCGGCACTGCGCACGCTCACCGAGGACCTGCTGGAGATCTCCCGCCTGGACGCCCGCAGCGAACGTCTCGACCTGGACTCGGAGCAGCTCGCCCCGCTGGCCGAGCGGGTGGTCCGCGCGTCGGGGACGGACACCGAGGTCAGGGTCGTACGGGACGCGCGGGTGGAGACCGACCGGCGGCGGCTGGAGCGGGTGCTCGGCAATCTCGTGGCGAACGCGCACAACCACGGCGCGGGGCCGGTGGTGCTGACGGTGGACGGGCCGGTCGTCACGGTGCGGGACCACGGCGAGGGTTATCCGGACTACCTGCTGGAGCACGGGCCGCAGCGCTTCCGCACGGAGGGCGGGGCGAAGGGGCACGGGCTCGGGCTGACGATCGCGCTGGGCCAGTCCGAGGTGCTGGGCGCCCGGCTGCTGTTCGCCAACGCGCCCGACGGCGGCGCGGTGGCGACGCTGATGCTCCCTCAGTCCGGTCCCGCCTGAACGCCGTACCCGCGCCCGGCCCCGGCCCCGGCCCCGGCGGACGACCGTACGGAGCAGCCTGGTCCCCGATGGCGCAGCGTGACCTGCGTGCGCCCGACTCCGCTCCTAATGTGGCGATAAGTCAGATCCGCGCCTACTCGGAGGAGTCCCCCATGTTCCTGCGGTCCACGTGCAGCAGGCTCGGCATAGCGGTCGCCGCCGCGAGCCTCTTCGCCCTCGCCGGTGCCGGCCCCGCCCTCGCCGACGAGGCGACGGCCTCGGGGCTCGACGTCGACCGCAGCCTGGAGGCGGGCGCCGCCTTCGACACGGGCATCGGGCGCAGCATCGGCTTCGACGACGGGTTCGGCTTCGGGTTCACCGGCACCGACGCGGGGTTCTTGATCCGGGGCAGGGTCGACGCTCCCCGCGGGCTGGCGCTGCGCAGCGACCCGTTCCGCGGCGGGCGGCTGGTCCGTATCGCCCGGCACGGCGAGCCGGTCGGGATCTTCTGCAAGACCCATGGCGAGCCGGTCGACGGCGACACGATCTGGTACCTGCTCGCCGACGGCACCTGGTCCTGGGCCCCGGCCCGTTCCATCGAGACCTTCGGCGACACGCCCCCGTGGTGCTGATTTCCGGCTGACCGGTGTACCTCACCGGGACCGCACCCCCGTGAGGTACACCGGAACAGCCCGTTTATCACTACATAACGGGACATCAGGTTCACCGCTTGCTACGTTCCGGACATGATCCAGCCCGGACTGCCCGGAACGACCGTGGTGGCGGACCCGCCCGCCCCGGCCGTACGCCTGCCCCGGCGCCGTGGCATCGAGTTCACCCTCATCGTCGTCGCCGTCCTGCTCTGCGTGTGCGGCTACTGTGCGGTGGGTCTCGCACGGAACGGCACCGTCCCGCCCGGCGCCGCCGGATACGGCGCCGGGCTCGGCGTGCTCGCCCTCCTCGCGCACGTCGCCGTGCGGTTCCGGGCGCCGTACGCCGATCCTCTGCTGCTGCCCATCGCCGTCCTCCTCAACGGTCTCGGACTGGTCCTCATCTACCGGCTCGACCTCGACACCCCGGCGGACCAGGCCGCCCCCATCCAGCTGATCTGGTCGACGCTGGGCGTCGCGTTCTTCATCGCGGCCGTGCTCTTCCTGCGCGACCACCGGGTGCTCCAGCGGTACACGTACGTCTCCGTGGTCGCCGCGCTGGGCCTGCTGACCCTGCCGATCTTCTTCCCGGCGGTGAACGGCGCCCGCATCTGGATCAGGATCGCCGGATTCTCCATCCAGCCGGGCGAGTTCGCGAAGGTGCTGCTGGCGGTGTTCTTCGCCGGGTACCTCGCCGCCAACCGCAACGCGCTCGCCTACGCGGGCCGCCGGATCTGGCGGTTCGAGCGGCTCCAGCTGCCGACCGGCCGGGTGCTGGGACCGATCGTCGCGATCTGGCTGCTGAGCGTCGGCGTGCTGGTGCTGGAGCGGGACCTGGGGACGTCCCTGCTGTTCTTCGGGCTGTTCGTGATCCTGCTGTACGTCGCCACCGGCCGCACCGGCTGGATCGCCGTCGGTCTGCTGCTGGCCTGCGCGGGCGCGATGGCCGTCGGCCGCCTCGAACCGCATGTGCACGGCCGGGTGCAGGACTGGATGCACCCCTTCGCCTCCATCGAGGCGGGCCAGGGGCCCAACCAACTCGCCCAGTCCCTCTTCTCGTTCGCCGCCGGAGGGGTGACCGGCACCGGTCTGGGACTCGGCCACTCCATCCTCATCGGCTTCGCCGCCAAGTCGGACTTCATCCTGGCGACCGCGGGCGAGGAGCTGGGACTGGCCGGCCTGTCGGCGATCTTCCTGCTCTACGCCCTGCTCGTGGAGCGCGGCTACCGGGCGGGCCTCGCGCTGCGCGACCCGTTCGGACGGCTCCTCGCGATCGGTCTGGCGTCGATCGTCGCGCTCCAGGTGTTCGTGATCGCGGGCGGGGTGACCGGCCTGATCCCGCTGACCGGGATGGCGATGCCCTTCCTCGCGCAGGGCGGTTCGTCGGTCGTCACCAACTGGATCATCGTGGCGCTGCTGATCCGCATCAGCGACGTGGCCCGCAGCCAGTACGACGGGACGGCGGCGCCGTGAACGGCCGGGAGGTCGCGCCATGACCAAGTACATCCGCCGGGCCGCCGGGCTGTGTGCCGTGCTGCTCGTCGCGCTCCTCGTGAACGCCGCCCGCGTCCAGGTCTTCCTGGCCTCGTCCTACGACGACAACGTGGCGAACCGCCGTCAGGCGATCGCGCGCTACGAGCAGCCGCGCGGGGACATCCTCGTCGACGGCAGGACGGTCACCGGTTCCGCGGACACGGGCGAGCAACTGCGCTACGAACGGACGTACACGGACGGCCCGTTGTACGCGCCCGTCACCGGCTTCGCCTCCCAGCTGTACGGGACGACGTTCCTGGAGAACGCGGGCGACGAGATCCTCTCCGGCACCGACCCGATGCTCGCACCGCTCCCCCTGTGGAACGACGTCACCCGCGCCCAGAACCCCGGCGGAAAGATCGTCACCACCTTGAACTCGGCGGCCCAGCGGGCGGCGTACGACGGTCTCGCCGGGCGCCGGGGCGCGGTCGCCGCGGTCGAACCGGCCACGGGGAAGATCCTCGCGCTGGTGTCCACGCCGTCGTACGACCCCGCGGAGCTGTCCGGGACGGGCCCTGCGGCGACGCGGGCCTGGAACCGGCTGAACGACTCGCCGAGCAAGCCGATGCTCAACCGGGCGATCCGGCAGACGTATCCGCCCGGGTCGACGTTCAAGGTGGTGACCGCCGCCGCGGCGCTGGACGCGGGCGTGGTGAGGGATCTCGACGCGCCGACCGAGTCGCCCGACCCCTACCGGCTCCCCGGCACGACGACCTCGCTCACCAATGAGGTCGACGGCTGCGAGAACGCCTCCGTGCGGTACGCCTTCGAATGGTCCTGCAACTCGGTCTTCGCGAAGCTGGGAGTGGACATCGGCCTCGGCGACATGACGGCGGCGGCGGCGAACTTCGGCTTCAACGACCCGAAGCTGAAGATCCCGTTCTCCGTCTCGCCCAGCAATTTCGACCTGACGCTCGACAGGGCGCAGCTGGCGCTCTCCTCCATCGGGCAGTTCGACACCCGGGCGACTCCCCTCCAGATGGCGATGATCTCGTCGGCCGTCGCGGGCGGCGGCTCCGTCAAGGCGCCGTACCTGGTGGAGCGGACGACCACGCAGGGGGGCCGCACGATCGCCACGACCGGGCAGCGGACCCTGCACCAGGCGATGAGCCCGGCGACCGCGCAGCAGATGCGCGAGCTGATGACCGACGTCGTGCGCGAGGGCACCGGCAGGAACGCCGCCATCCGAGGCGCCACCGTCGGCGGCAAGACCGGCACCGCCCAGCACGGGATCGGCAACTCCGGGGTGCCCTACGCATGGTTCATCTCCTGGGCGCAGGCAGAGGACTCGCTGGAGCCGGCGGTGGCCGTCGCGGTCGTCGTCGAGGACGCGGCCGCCGACCGCGGGGAGATCAGCGGCGGCGGGAACGCGGGGCCGATCGCCAAGGCGGTGATGAGGGCGGTGCTCGGGTTCTGAGACGGGGGTGTCGCCCGGCGCCCACGCCGACCTAACGTTCGGTCATGACTCAGTCCCCTGCCGTGCACGAGCTCGCCCAGGTGAACATCGCCCGCCTCAAAGCCCCTTTGGACTCAGCTCGGTTGAAGGACTTCGTGGAGGCGCTCGACCCCGTGAACGCCGTCGCGGACGCGGCGGACGGCTTCGTCTGGCGGCTGCGGAGCGAGTCGGGCAACGCGACGGACGTCCCCGTGTTCGGGGACGACTGGCTGATCGTCAACATGTCCACCTGGCGCGACACGAACGCGCTGACCGCGTTCATGTACCAGGGGCAGCACCGTGAGCTGCTGGCCCGCCGCCGCGAGTGGTTCGAACGCCTCGACGAGGCGGTGACGGCGCTGTGGTGGGTCCCGGCGGGGCACCGGCCGACCGTGCGGGAGGCCGAGGACCGTCTCCTCCACCTGCGCGAGCACGGGCCGACGGCGCACGCGTTCACCCTGCGGACGTCGTTCCCTCCGCAGGGCTAGGGGGTTTCGTTCGGATCAGGCCGGCCGGGACCGGGCCGGTCCGGCCGGTCAGGACTGCGCGCCCTGCTCGACGGCGTCCGCCACCTCGGCGACGCGTTCCCTCTCCTCCTCGGCGAACCGTCGCGCGTCGAGTTGTTCGGCGATCTCCTCGTCCTGGGCCATCAGCAGGTCCAGGTTGGAGTCGCCCATCTCGAAGACGCCCATGCCGACGTAGGCCTGCTGGAGGCGCTTGCCCCACAGGCCGATGTCCTTGACGCAGGGGACGATGCGACTGAAGAGCAGCCGGCGGAACAGGTGCAGGAACTCGGACTGCTCGCTGAACTCCTCGGCCTCGGCCTTCGGGATGCCGAAGTTCTCCAGGACCTCGGTGCCGCGCAGCCGGTCCCGCATCAGGTAGCAGCCCTCGATGACGAACTCCTCGCGCTCGCGCAGTTCGGCGTCGGAGAGCTGCCGGTAGTGGTCGCGCAGGGCCATGCGGCCGAAGGCGACGTGGCGGGCCTCGTCCTGCATGACGTAGGCGAGGATCTGCTGCGGCAGGGGCTTGTCGGTGGTGTCGCGGATCATGCCGAAGGCGGCGAGGGCCAGCCCCTCGATCAGGACCTGCATCCCGAGGTACGGCATGTCCCAGCGGGAGTCGCGAAGGGTGTCGCCGAGGAGCGCCTGGAGGTTGTCGTTGATCGGGTAGAGCATGCCGATCTTCTCGTGCAGGAAGCGCGCGTAGATCTCCGCGTGCCGGGCCTCGTCCATCGTCTGCGTGGCCGAGTAGAACTTGGCGTCGAGGTCGGGGACCGATTCGACGATGCGCGCCGCACAGACCATCGCGCCCTGTTCGCCGTGCAGGAACTGACTGAACTGCCAGGAGGCGTAGTGCATGCGCAGTTCGCCCTTGTCCCGGTCGGTGAGCTTCGCCCAGTACGGGGTTCCGTACAGCGTCATCGACTCGTCGGGGGTGCCCAGCGGGTCGTGCGGGTCGACCTCCAGCGCCCAGTCGATGCGCTTCTGGCCGTCCCACTGCTTGTCCTTGCCCTTCTGGTAGAGGGCGAGCAGCCGGTCGCGACCGTCGTCGTACTCCCAGCTGAAACGTGCCGCCCCGGAGGCCGGAACCTCCCAGTGGGGATCCCCCGCGTCCTTCGCGTACAGCTCATGAGTGGACATACATCGCAGGCTCACACGGGGTAGACGCGTCGTCAACAAGTCGCGCGCAGGGGATTGACGAGCTTGCTGACAAGCAGTCTCATAAGGAGTGACCGCCGGTAACTCCTGTAGATCCCGTACGACGAGGTGGGAACAGTCATGACGACGGTGACGGAAGACGCACTCGATGGTCTCCGCGACGCGCTCGGTCGGCTCAAGGACCGGGAACAGGTGGCCGAGCGGCTGCTCGACTCTTCCGCCAAGCACTCCTTCGATCCGGACAAGGAGCTGGACTGGGAGGCGCCCTTCGAGGAGGGCAAGTGGTTCTGGCCCCCGGAGCTGGTGTCCCTGTACGACACCCCGCTGTGGCGGCGGATGAGCGAGGAGCAGCGGATCGCGCTCTCGCAGCACGAGGCGGCGGCCCTGGCCTCGCTGGGGATCTGGTTCGAGATCATCCTCATGCAGCTGCTGGTGCGGCACATCTACGACAAGGCGGCGACGAGCGCGCACGTGCGCTACGCGCTGACCGAGATCGAGGACGAGTGCCGGCACTCGAAGATGTTCGCCCGGCTGATCACCCGCGGCGGGACACCGTACTACCCGGTCAGCCGCGCCCATCAGAACCTCGGGCGGCTCTTCAAGACCATCTCGACCACGCCCGGCTCCTTCACGGCCACACTGCTCGGCGAGGAGATCCTCGACTGGATGCAGCGGCTGACCTTCCCGGACGAGCGGGTGCAGACCCTCGTCCGCGGCGTCACCCGCATCCACGTGGTGGAGGAGGCCCGGCACGTGCGCTACGCGCGGGAGGAGCTGCGGCGCCAGATGGTGACCGCCCCGCGCTGGTCCCAGGAGTTCACGCGGCTCACCTCCGGCGAGTTCGCGCGCGTCTTCTCGGTCGCCTTCGTCAATCCCGAGGTCTACACCAACGTCGGACTCGACAAGCGCGAGGCGTTGGCCCAGGTCAAGGCCAGTGGCCACCGCCGCGAGGTGATGCAGACCGGCGCCAAGCGGCTCACGGACTTCCTCGACGACATCGGCGTGCTGCGGGGCGCCGGGCGCCGGCTGTGGAAGTCGTCCGGCCTGCTGGCCTGACCCCCGCCCTCCCGACGCCCGGGCGCCCGCCCGGGCGGGGCCGGGCAGCGCGCGTCGGTGCCTCGGGCCGGGCGGTCCGGGAGGCGGGGTGGCCCCGGGCCTTCGTGCCGGCCCTCGGGCGCGGGGCGGTCGCGGGCGCGTGAGGGCCGTCCGTCGCCGTCCGGTTACGCTGCCGGACATGACCTCGCAGGCGCCCACCCCCGCATACCGTCGGCTCAGCGTCGAGGAACGGCGCAGCCAGCTCCTCGACGCGGCGCTGTCGCTGTTCGCCCAGCGAGCGCCCGAGGAGGTCTCGCTGGACGACGTGGCGGAGGCGGCCGGGGTGTCACGGCCCTTGGTGTACCGGTACTTCCCGGGCGGCAAGCAGCAGCTGTACGAGGCTGCCCTGCGGTCCGCCGCGGAGGAGCTCGAGCAGTGTTTCGCGGAGCCGCCGCAGGGGCCGCTCACCCAGCGGCTCGGGCGGGCTCTCGACCGCTATCTCGCCTTCGTCGACGAGCACGACGCCGGGTTCAGCGCCCTGCTCCAGGGCGGCAGCGTCGTGGAGACGTCGCGGACCACGGCCATCGTGGACGGGGTGCGCCGGGCCGCCGCCCAGCACATCCTCGATCATCTGGCCGTCCGCGACCCCGGGCCGCGGCTGCGCATGACCGTGCGGATGTGGATCACCGCCGTCGAGGCCGCCTCGCTGATCTGGCTCGACGAGGACAAGGAGCCGCCGCTCGACGAGCTGCGGGACTGGCTCGTGGAGCAGTTCGTCGCGACGCTCGCGGCGGGTGCGGGCAGGGACGCGCAGACCGCGGCGGTGGTGAAGGCGGCGCTGGCCATGGAGACGGCGGACGGGGCGGTGGGCTCGCTGGCCCGCCGCGTGGTCCCGGTGCTCGGGGACGCCGCGCACCTGCTGTGACCCGAGTGCCGCCGCGGCCGGGGCGCTCATGGGCCGGTGCGACCGAGGCGTTTGTGACACTGGGGGCGTGAAGAGCCAAGACACCCCCTTCGTGGGCGGCCCCCTCGACGGGCGGGTGCTGCCGATCCTGCTCGGGCCGACCGGACATCCGCCGAAGACCTACCGCGTCCCGGTGCCGGACAAGGACGGCGGCCCGCCCACCGTGCTCGTCTACCGGCGCGTGGAAGCGGGCCGCAGCAAGCGGCTCGGGCTGCACCAGGGCTGGAAGTACGAGTACGACCCCGAGGGGAAGCGGGGACGCCGGCCGGTCTGGCCGTGGTCCAAGAACAAGGGCGGGACCGCGACCGGGGCCGAGGGCGAGAGCGGGGAGACGGCCGGCGGCGCCACGCCGAGCCCCCATGCCGACGAGTGACCTTCTTGGGCCGAAGCGGCCAGTCTGCGCGCGATCGGGATGCGCTCGTCCCATCCTGCCGGTGCGAGGTGGAGGTACCACCCCGGCACCGGAGGTGATGACGTGTCAGGAAGGCTTCTGCGTCTGGTCTGTACGGCGGCGGTCGCGGCCGGGACGCTGCTCGCGCCCACGCCGGCGGCGGCCGTCCCGGATCCGGGCCCGGGTACGGGCACCCGGGCGGACACGTCCGCGGGTACCGCCGGACAGCGCTCCGTCGCCCAGCTGCTGACGGACCTTCAGCGGCTGTACCGGGACGCGGAACGCGCCACCGAGACGTACAACGCGACCGCCGACAAGCTGAAGAAGCAGCGCGCCGAGGTCACCCGGCTCGACTCCGACCTCGCGCAGGCCCGCCTGTCCCTGCACGACAGCCGCGGGGAGGCCGGCCGACTGGCCCGCCAGCAGTACCAGGGAAGCGACGAGATCTCCTCGTACGTGCGGCTGCTGCTCGCCCGCGATCCGCAGCACGCCCTCGACCAGGGCCACGTACTCGGACAGCTGTCGCTGGAACGCGCCGAGACGGTGCAGCGGGTGACGGGGAGCGAGAAGCGCACGGAGACGCTGGCGCTTGCGGCCCGTAAGGCGCTCGACACCCAACTCGGCCTCGCCGAACGGCAGAAGAAGGACCGGGACGATGTGAGCAAGCGGCTCGACGCGGTGCAGGACCTGCTGGCCTCGCTGACCGCCGATCAGCTCGCCGAGCTCGACAGGTTCGAGAAGTCGGGTGTGGCCGAGGCGCAGAAGAAGTTCCTGGCCTCGGGCTCGCTCAGCAGCGCGAAGCCGCCGTCGCGGGAGGGCGAGAAGGCGGTGCGGTACGCCGTGCGGCAGATCGGGAAGCCGTACGTGTGGGGTGCCGAGGGCCCGAAGTCCTACGACTGCTCGGGGCTGACCTCGCAGGCATGGGTCCACGCCGGGGATCCCATCCCCCGGACCAGCCAGGAGCAGTGGGCGCGGCTCCCGCGGATCCCGCTGAGCGAGCTGCGCCCCGGCGACCTGGTGATCTACTTCCCCGAGGCCACCCACGTCGCCCTCTACCTGGGCGACGGCATGGTGGTGCAGGCGCCGCGGCCGGGAACCAACGTGAAGGTGTCACCGATCGCGGCGAACCCGCTGCTCGGTGCGGTCCGCCCCGACCCCGCCGGGAAGCCCCTGCGGCACTACACCCCGCCGAAGCTCCCGGCACCGGCGACGAAGGGCTCGGACACGGGCAACAACAGGACGTCGTAGCCCGCGGCCGACGATCAGGCGGCCGACCCTGGCGACCGACGCCAGGCACGCCTCGGTCTTCTCCGGCCCGGAGCAGTGCGCCCACGGCCCTGTAGGCCGTTCACCCTGCAAGATGTCCCCCACACGAGGGCTCGTTGCGGGCCGTGGGCCGCCACGCGCATTCCGGTCCTTGCCGTGCACGGTTTCCTCCGGCGCCAGAAGCATCGACTTTCGAAATCAATCATTCCGACCGGCAGTCAGCGGTGCTGCCGCAGTGATTCAGCCGTCCATCACGCACGCCGAGACAAAAGTGGACGCGGCGCCCGCCCCTCGCTACGCTCGAATGGCGAACGCCACGCCCGAAGAAGTACTCGGCACGCAAGGAATTTGGCGCAGAAATCCGGAGTCAACCGGATCACCGATGACGATCGGCGCCGTCCAGCGCGACGCACGGCCGACCCCGCATGCGTGAATCAGCGGTCGGGTGCGGCCCTCAGCGGCAGGCGCACGGAGCCACAGGACGGCGCAGTCGAACATACGCGATGGAATCGCTGCGGCCTGCGTCCTACGCAGGCCGGCACTCTCGACAAAGCTGTCTGAAATCAATACGGAGTCTGAGATGCGGAATTTCGGCAGCACCAGGAGAAAGACACTCGGCCCCGTCGCGGTCATGGCCTCGCTGACGCTCGCCGCATCCTTGGCGACAATCGGCACAGCGCACGCCGCCGTGAAGGTCACTGTCATTGGAACCGTGAGCTGCGCCAAATTCCCCGATTCAGCACCGAAGACCGTGACGATAACCCCCAAGAAGGGGACCGCCGACTCGGACGAACCGCCCGGCGAGGCCAAGGTCGAGAAGTACAGCGTCAGTCTCGGAGGCATTCCGAAGGGCGGCACGACCGGCACCGCCAAGGTTGTCTGCGTCGACGACGACGGCGACACGAATACGTACAAGGTCGGCAACATCCCGATCAAGAAGCCCGCGAACGGCTCCCTGACCGTCAACCTCGCATGACGTGATCAAGACTCAGGGCCCCCGGACGTGGTGTCCGGGGGCCCTGGGTCTCGTACGTGACGGGTGACGCCGGCCGTCTGTCGGCCGTCCGGGGGCAACCGGCAGCGAACGGCCGGGGCGCCGGTCAGGCGGATGTCACGCCCCGGCGACCGACGCCACGTACGCCTCCGCCTTCTCCGGCTCGAAGAAGAAGTTCTCGAAGTCGGCCGGGTTGTCGAAGCCGTTGGCGAAACGGTCCGCCACGGGCTGGAGCTGGCCGGCCGCGCCGATCAGGTTCAGGACGTGCTCCGGCGGGACGCCCAGCATCGCGTTGGTCCACTTCGTGACGTGCTGGGCGGTGTCCCAGTAGCGGTCGAAGGTGGCCTGCATCCACTCCTCGTCGAAGGGCTTGTCGCCCTGTTCGACGATCGAGGCGAGGTACGCGGCCGCGCACTTGGAGGCCGAGTTGGAGCCCTGGCCGGTGATCGGGTCGTTCGCCACGACCACGTCGGCGACGCCGAGCACCAGGCCGCCGCCGGGCAGCCGGCCGATCGGGTTGCGGACGGTCGGGGCGTAGCGCCCGGACAGCGTGGCGTTCGCGTCGGTCAGTTCGACCTTGGTGGCCCGCGCGTACTCCCAGGGCGTGAACCGCTCCATGAGTTCCAGGGTCAGGGAGAGGTGCTCGGCGGGGTCCTTGACGCCGTTGAAGACGTCGAGCGGGCCACCGGGTATGCCCTCCCAGAAGAGGATGTCGGCGCGGCCCGAGGTGGTCAGGGTCGGCATCACGAAGAGCTCGCCGACGCCCGGGACCAGGTTGCAGCGGACCGCGTCGAAGTCCGGGTGCTCGGGGCGCGGGCCCAGGCCGTGGACGTAGGCGACGGCGAGGGCGCGCTGCGGCTCGCTGAACGGGGAGCGGGAGGCGTCGCGGCCGAACATCGACACCAGCTCGCCCTTGCCGGCCGAGACCAGCACCAGGTCGTAGGTGCGGGAGAAGTAGTCGAGGTCGGAGACCGCGGCGCCGTGGATGACCAGCTGGCCGCCGCGCTGGGCGAACGTCTCCATCCAGCCGGCCATCTTGACCCGCTGGTCGACCGACTGGGCGTACCCGTCGAGCTTGCCCACCCAGTCGATCGCGCGCTGCGAGGGGCCCGGGTCGAAGGAGCCGGGGGCGGCGACCGAGACGCCGAGCCCTTCGATCTTCGGGGCCTGGGACTCCCAGAAGTTCAGCTGGAGATCGCGCTCGTGCTGCAGGGCCGTGTCGAACATGCACTGCGTCGACATGACACGGCCGGTACGGATCTCGTCCGCCGTCCGGTTCGACATCAGGGTGACCTCGTACCCGTGCGACTGGAGGCCGAGGGCGAGCTGGAGTCCGGACTGACCGGCTCCGACGACGAGTATCTTCCGCATGCGGCTTGTTTCTCCTAGGACCTAGGCGTCCCTATTCGGGGCTTACTTCGAGCGCGTGGCCGACCAGGGCCAGCAGGGTCTCCACGACCGAGATCCGGCGACGCGCGTCCATGATCATGACAGGTATGTGCGGAGGCACTGTGAGGGCCTCGCGCACGTCCTCGGGCTCGAACCGCTCGCTGCCGTCGAAGTGGTTGACGGCGACGACGTACGGCAGTCCGCAGCTCTCGAAGTAGTCCAGTGCGGGGAAGCAGTCCGACAGGCGGCGGGTGTCGGCGAGGACCACCGCGCCGATCGCGCCGCGCACCAGGTCGTCCCACATGAACCAGAACCGCTGCTGACCCGGCGTACCGAACAGGTAGAGCACCAGGTCGTCGTCGAGCGTGATGCGGCCGAAGTCCATGGCCACGGTGGTGGTCAGTTTGTCCGGCGTACCGGTGAGGTCGTCGGTTTCCTCACTGGCCTGTGTCATCAGCGCCTCCGTCTGGAGGGGCTGGATCTCGGAGACCGCGGTGACCAGCGTGGTCTTGCCCACGCCGAAGCCGCCCGCGACGACGATCTTGGTGGCGATCGGGGCGCGGGTGCGGTCCGTCTGCCAGGCCTGCAGATTCTCCTCTTCGTCGAGGAGAGGGGCGACGCCAGGGGCGGCGTCAGAGACGACGGAGTCCACTCAGCACCCTTTCCAGCAGAGCGCGGTCCGGCTGTCCCGGGCCGTGACCTGTTCCGTACACGCGGATCTTTCCCTGGTCCGCCAGGTCGCTCAGGAGGACCCGGACCACGCCGAGCGGCATCCTGAGGAGGGCGGCGATCTCGGCCACCGTCCGCATCCGGCGGCAGAGTTCGACGATGGCGCGCATCTCGGGCATCACCCGGTACGCGGGCCGGCCGTCGGTGAGTTCCTTGCGCTCCTCGGGAGCTTCCAGCGCCGCCACGAACGTCTCGACGAGCAGGACGTGCCCGAAGCGGGTCCGGCCGCCCGTGAGCGAATAGGGCCGTACGCGGGCGGGCTTGCGATCGCCGCCGCGCACCGGGAGCCGAGCCGCGGCGGACGTACTGCTCGACGTACTCATCGGGTACTCCCCATCGAGTCGGACTCAAGGGATTTTCGGAGCTCACTGCGCAGTTCGGGGGTCAGCACATGTCCGGCACGGCCGACGAAGAGCGCCATGTGGTACGCCACCACGCTCATGTCGCAGTCCGGCGAACCGTGCACCCCGAGCAGCGAACCGTCGCTGATCGACATGACGAAGACGCTGCCCTCGTCCATCGCGACCATCGTCTGCTTCACCCCACCGGCGTCCATCAGCTTGGCGGCGCCGATGGTGAGGCTGCCGATGCCGGAGACGATGGTGGCGAGGTCCGCGGAGGATCCCTTGGGGCCGCTGGGGCGCTCCGTGTCCGCCGTCCGGGCCTCGGCGTTCCTGCCGGGGTCTGAGGAGAGCAGCAGCAGCCCGTCGGAGGAGACGACCGCGACCGACAGGAGTCCCGGCACCTCCTCGACGAGGTTCGTCAGCAGCCAGTGCAGATTGCGGGCCTCACTGCTCAGGCCGAAGGTACTGGACGCGGTCAACTGCTTGCCTCCTCGACGGTGCCCCCCGATGCTTCTGCGTCTCGCGCGTTGAGCGTCTGCGGCGCGTTGGTCTCCGTGGTGCGTTCGGCGATCTCCGCCTCCACGTCGCGGCGGCCCTCGACGGCACCCCGGTGGAAGCCGCCGAGCCTGCGCCGCAGTGCCTCCGCGTCCACACCGCCGGTGCGCGGGCGCGGGGCCGGGGCGGGCGCGGAGATCTTCGGCGTCCGCTTGGGCAGGCCCTTGTCGGTGATCCGCGGAGTCTCGTCCGGCACCCGCTCATGGGTGTCCGGGCCTATGGCGTACGGGTCGGGGGCCGCCTGGGCGGTTCCGTCCGCGTCCTGGGCGCTGCCGGCGGCGGGGCCGGAGAACCGGGGAGCCGCTCCCGTGGTCCGGGAGGTCTCCGCCCGGGGCTCGGACACCGGCCCGGACTCCGGCTCGGGTGCCACCGGGCCGCGCTCCGACGCGGGGGCCACCGGGCCGCGCTCCGGCGCGGGGGCCGCGGTCTCGGGTGCTCCGGTCCCGGACACGGCCGGTCCGGGCGCGGCCGGTCCGGACGTGGCCGGTTCCGGCGCCGTCGGTTCGGCCGGGGGGAACGGGAGCAGGAGCTCCATCGTGGTCTCGGGTGCCGACGTGTCCGCGAAGTCCGCCTCGGGCGCGGTCCGGGGCTCGGCCTCGCGCCGGGGTCCGGGCACGCGGTGCGGCTCGGCGGCGGCCGGCGCCTCGGGCGCCTGCTCCGGCGTCCGCTCCGGCTCCGGAGCGACGACGTCCTGCGGCCGGCCGGTGTCCTGCGACAGGCCGGCGTCCTGCGGCCGGTCGATGTCCTGCGGCCGGTCGGTGCCCTGGAGCTGATCGGTGTCCTCGGGCCGGGTTTCGGTGCCGGCCTCGCGGACGGCCGCCTGGGCCGCGGCGATCAGCGGGTCCTCGTCCCCGGCGGGGTCCGCCGCGGTGAGCGCCGCACGCCCGCGCAGGACGTTGGAGTTGGCCTCGGCGTCCGCTCCGGGGAGGGTCACCGAGGGCGCGCCCCCGACGTGCCGCGCGGTCGTCGGGACGGCCGCGGAGGGCGCGGCGGCGAGCAGTGCCTTCGGGAGGACGACCACGGCGGCGACGCCGCCCTGCTTCTGCTCGCGCAGCTGCACCCGCACACCGTGCCGGTGCGCGAGCCGCGCCACCACGTACAGGCCGAGGCCGAGGCCCTCGCCGCTCTCCTGGTCGTACGTGTCCTCGGGGTCGAAGGCGGCGAGGCGGTCGTTGAGCTGGGTCATCCGCTCCGACGTCATGCCGATGCCCTCGTCCTGCACGGAGAGCATCACCTCGCCGCTCTCCAGGAGCCAGCCGGAGACCTCGACGGGGAGGTCGGGCGGCGTGAACGACGTCGCGTTCTCCAGGAGTTCGGCCAGCAGGTGGCTCATGTCGTCGGCGGCGAAACCGGCGATGTGCGCGTGCGGCGGCAGCGCGGCGATCCGGACACGCTCGTAGCGCTCGATCTCGCTGACCGCGGCACGGACGACGTCGACGAGCGGGACCGGGCCGGCGTGGTGCTGGACGTGCTCGGCGCCCGCGAGGACCAGCAGGTTCTCGCTGTGCCGCCGCATGACGGTGGCGAAGTGGTCCAGCTTGAAGAGCGTGGCGAGACGGTCCGGGTCCTGCTCGCGGTCCTCCAGGCCCTCGATGACGCCGAGTTGACGCTCGACGAGGCCGAGCGTGCGCAGCGCGAGGTTGACGAAGGTGCCGTGGATGGTGCCGCGCACCTGCTCCAGGTGGGTGGCGGCCTCGGCGAGTTCACCGCGCAGCCGGTCGCGTTCGTCGGCCATCAGCTGGCGCTGGCCGATGAGGTGCTTGCGGTCGCCCTCGAGGGTGGCGAGCCGCTCGTGGAGTCCGGCCGCGTGCGCGTGCAGCGCGTTGACGGAACGGACCACCTGGGCGAACTCGTCGTTGCGGCCGGTGAACTTGACCGGCTCTTCGGTGCCGGGGTCGGCGGCGAGCCGGGCGGAGCCCAGACGCAGCACGGCCAGCGGGCGGGTGAGCGAGCGGGCCATGGCCATCGAGACGCCGACCGCGACGAGCAGCAGCGTGCCGATCAGGGCGATACGGATCTCCAGCGCGGTGACGTCGTCGTCACGCAGCTGTTCGAGGTCCTCGGTGCGGTGCTCGTTGAGGGAGGCCTCCGCGCCGCGCATCAGCTCGATACGGGCGGACAGCGCGGCGTCCAGCTTCTTCACGGACGTGTCGAGTTCGGCGCCGGAGAGCGTCGGCTGATCGGTCAGGCGCGCGAGGTACCGGTCGGCGGTGCCGACGTCGGGTCCGGTGACCGTGGAGTCGTAGGACGTCTTGGCGCTCTTGGGCGCCGTCTCCCGGAAGTCCGCGAGGGCCGCGTCCGAGCGGAGGCGGGCCTGCTGGGCCGCCGCGCTCAGCGCGTCCCGCTGCTTGGTGTCGGCGGCCGACGAACTTCTGGTCGTGGTCGGCAGACCGGTGGCCGGATCGATGACCGTCTGCGTGGAGCGCGGGACACCGAGGGCGGCGAGGAGCAGGCCCCGGGCGGCGGCGGACTGCTGGACCGCGGAGTCGAGTTCGGCGAGGGCGTGCGCGCCGGAGCCCGCGCGGGGCGGCAGCTGGTCCGCCAGGTCCTCGGCGAGGGCGTGGAGTTCGGTGATGGCGGCGGAGTACGCCTGGTGCGCTTCGAGGGCGGTGCTCTTGCCGGTGAGCGCGGACCTGCGCAGGGCGGAGATGCCGTCGAGGTCCTTCAGGAGGGTCGCCGGGGCGTCCTCGTCCGCCCGCAGCTCCTCGACCTGCCGGTCGACCCGGGCGCTGCGCTGCTCCGAGGGTGCCTTGTCCTTCGGCCGGCCCGCGGCGACGTAGGAGGTGACCTCGTCGCGCTCGTCGGCCAGCGAGTGCGCGAGGGTCAGCGCCTGCTGGGTCCGCTGGGCGAGCGTCACGAGGTTCTGGGAGTCGTTCAGTTGCTCGGAGGCGGCGAGCACGGTCGGGGCTCCCGCGCCGGCGATGGCAGCCGCGACGACCGCCACGGCGACGATCAGCCGGTTGCGTACGTGGGCGCGCCTCCCCCGGCCCGCCGAGTCGGCGCCGTCGCCGGTGGCGGCCCCTGCCAATGGGCCCGAGGGCCCGGAGGGCCCGGTGGCCGTCTGCTTGCCTGTGCGCCTCGGCCGCGTCTTCTGCACCGGTGCTCGCATTCCTGACTCGTTAACCCATGGGCCCGGGTGACTTCCCGTCAACTGCGGCGTCCGCCCGGTACGGCCCCGACCCTCCCAGTGCCGGTGGGCAGTGGTCCCGCATCATCTGACCCGCCACTCGAAGGAGTGAACCCCGGACGGGAGTTGGCGGGCAAGTTCCTCGGGCACCCGCCGACGCCCCGTACGGCGGGCCGGTTGGACGTCGGCGACGCCCTTTGGCAGTATTCGCCGCCACGCATTCCCGGAGTCGATCATTCCATGCCAAACCCGGCGCCTGAGCTGCTGGTCCGCAGGTGTTCGGCGACCGATGTCGCCCTTTCGTGGGCCTTGTGAAGGGCTCGTGCAGACTGGCTGGATGCGCACTGAACTCGTCTCGGAGCCGGGCGACCCGGGCCGCCCCAATGAGGACTTCGCATCGATCGGACTTCCCGCCTCGGGACAAGGGGGTTCACTGGTCGTCCTCGACGGGGTGACACCTCCACAGGGGGATTACGGCTGTCTGCATTCCGTCTCCTGGTTCTCCGCCCGGCTCGGCGGCGCCCTGACCGAACTGTCCGTTTCGCTCAGGGATTTGACCCTGACTGAGATCCTGTCGCGTGCCATTCGGAGGGTGGCCGAGACCCATGCCGGCACATGTGACCTTTCTCACCCGCGCACGCCCCAGGCAACCGTGGTCCTCGCCCGCTGGTCCGCGACCGAAGTGGAGTACCTGGTCCTGTCGGACTCGGCCCTGCTGGTGGAGTCCACCACCGGCGAGGTGACGGCGCTGCTGGACGACCGGCTGGCCCGCCTGCCGCGCGCCTCTCTCGCCACGGACGCCGTCGCCGACGCGACCGTGCGCAACAAGGAGGGCGGCTTCTTCACGGCGGCGGCGGATCCTTCGGTGGCCTCCCGCGCGGTGACGGGGACACTGCCGCGGGACTCGGTCCGCGCCCTGGCCGCGCTCACGGACGGCGCCACCCGCTGGACGGAGAAGTTCCGCGCGGGCGGCTGGTCCGAACTGCTCGCCCTCGTGCGGAAGGAGGGCGCGCAGGCCCTCGTCGACCGCGTACGGGCCCTGGAGGCCGCGGACGCGGAGGAGCGGGTGCATCTGCGCCGGAGCAAGACGCACGACGACGCGACGGTCGTGTACGTGGAGCTGTGAGCGGGGCCCGGCGGGGACGCGGGCGGGGTGCGGGCCCGGCGAGGACGTGGGGTGCGGGGCCCGGCAGGGACGCGGGCGGGGTGCGGGGCCCGGCGAGGACGTGGGGTGCGGGGCCCGGCAGGGACGTGGGCGGGGTACGAGGCCCGGCGGGGAGGTCCGGGCCGACCCCGACGGCGCCCCTTAGCGCTGTTCCATGCCCGTGTTCAGCTGGTGCAGCAGACGGGCGAGTTCGGCGACCTCGCGGGGGTCCCAGTCCGCGAGCTGGCGCACGTAGCGCGCCCGGCGGGCCTCGCGGACCTTGCGGAAGCGTTCCCGCCCCTCGTCGGTGAGGTGGACGAGCCATGCGCGGCCGTCGGCGGGATCCGGCTCGCGGCCGACCAGGCCGAGGTCTTCGAGGGCCCGGAGCTGCCGCGACATCGTGGCCTTGCCGACGCCGATGTACGCCGCGAGTTCCGTGGCGCGCTGCCGGCCGCACTCCTCCAGCCGGAACAGCAGCCCGTACGCCGAGGACTCCAGGTCGGGATGGACCTCCCGGGCCATCTCGCCGGAGGACGCGCGGGCGCGCCGCAGGAACACCGTCAACTCGCGTTCCAGTGCCGGGAATTCCTGGTCCACACCACTTCCCGACGCCGCGGATTCGACACGCTGCCCGCCGCCGTTTCCGTTGTCGTGCACGTCAGCACCCCTGACCCGGTTTCCCGATCCTGAAAGTTTCCGCCAGAACTCGCCATTGCCGCAGCTCCGTCAGTATTTCGCAGGCGTAGACCAACGGCAGCCTCCGACCCCTCTTCCCACGCCGCGCTCTACGTGCGTAGCTTCTTTACCAGGCACTTACTGGCATGCGCACGCCATTCCAGGTCGACGAAGACCTGTACTCCCCAGTGCCACGGCGGCGCGCATGCCCGCGCACTCCCCCCACCGAGCTCCACCGAGCCCTTCGGAGGCACGCACATGCCCGTGCACAGATCCGGAACGGCCCACCGCCTGCGTCTGCTCGCGGTAGGAATCCTGCTCGCCGCGTTCTCCTCGCTCAGCACGCTCCCGTCGTCCGCCGCCGACACCCCGGCGCGGGGCACCGCCCGTATGGGCATGGGTGTCGTCGCGCACGACGGCCAGGGCGGCACCCCCAACAGCGGCGACGCCACCCAGACCGAAGGCGTCGACGTCTCCGGCCACCAGGGCAACGTCGCCTGGTCGACCCTGTGGAACAGCGGGGTCAAGTGGGCCTACACCAAGGCGACCGAGGGGACGTACTACACGAACCCGTACTTCGCCCAGCAGTACAACGGCTCGTACAACATCGGCATGATCCGCGGCGCGTACCACTTCGCGACGCCCGACACGACGACCGGCGCCACACAGGCCAACTATTTCGTCGACCACGGCGGCGGCTGGTCCCGTGACGGCAAGACGCTCCCCGGTGTCCTCGACATCGAGTGGAACCCGTACGGCGCCGCCTGCTACGGCAAGACGCAGAGCGCGATGGTCAGCTGGATCAGCAGCTTCCTCGCCCAGTACAAGGCCCGCACCGGCCGGGACGCCGTGATCTACACGGCCACCAGCTGGTGGGTCGACTGCACGGGCAACTACGGCGGCTTCGCCGCGGCCAACCCGCTGTGGATCGCGCGCTACGCCTCCGCCCCGGGCACCCTGCCGGCCGGCTGGTCCTACTACACGATGTGGCAGTACACGTCGTCCGGACCGACGGTGGGCGACCACGACAAGTTCAACGGAGCCCTCGACCGGGTGCAGGCACTCGCCAACGGCTGACACCGCGGGCGGACATGGGGAAGGCCCGGGCTCCCTCACGGACCCGGGCCTTCCCGTACCGGACGCACCGGCGGCGGCCGTCACGCCACCACCGGTGCCTCCGGGGTCATGCCGCGAGCGGTACCCGCGGGCTCGCGCCGTTCGTCGCCGGGGCGAGGGCCAGTTCGAGGACCTGGCGGACGTCCGTGACGGCGTGGACGTCGAGCTTCTCCAGGACCTCGGCCGGGACGTCGTCCAGGTCGGCCTCGTTGCGCTTCGGGATGATCACCGTGGTGACACCCGCCCGGTGCGCGGCGAGCAGCTTCTGCTTCACGCCGCCGATCGGCAGCACCCGACCGGTCAGGGAGACCTCACCGGTCATCGCCACGTCCGTGCGGACCAGACGGCCCGACAGGAGGGACGCCAGCGCCGTCGTCATGGTGACGCCCGCGCTCGGCCCGTCCTTGGGGACCGCGCCCGCCGGGAAGTGGATGTGCACACCCCGGTCCTTCAGGTCGCCGACCGGCAGCTCCAGCTCGGCGCCGTGGCTGCGCAGGAAGGACAGCGCGATCTGCGCCGACTCCTTCATCACGTCGCCCAGCTGACCGGTCAGGGTCAGCCCGGCCGCGCCCGTCTCCGGGTCGGCGAGCGACGCCTCCACGAAGAGCACGTCGCCGCCGGCGCCCGTGACGGCCAGACCGGTCGCCACACCGGGCACCGCGGTGCGGCGCTCGGCCGGGTCCTGGGCGGACTCGGGCACGTGGTGCGGCCGTCCGATGAGACCGCGCAGGTCCGCCTCGGTCACCGTGAACGGCAGCTCGCGCTCACCCAGTTCGTGCTGGGCCGCGACCTTGCGCAGCAGTCGCGCGACGGCCCGCTCCATGTTGCGCACGCCCGCTTCCCGCGTGTACTCGCCGGCCAGCTTGCGCAGCGCACCCTCGTCGAGGGTGACCTCGTCCGGCTTGAGACCGGCCCGCTCCAGCTGACGCGGGAGCAGGTGGTCCCGGGCGATGACGACCTTCTCGTCCTCGGTGTAGCCGTCGAGGCGGACCAGCTCCATACGGTCGAGCAGGGCCTCCGGGATGGCTTCGAGCACGTTGGCCGTGGCCAGGAACACCACGTCGCTGAGGTCGAGTTCGACCTCCAGGTAGTGGTCGCGGAACGTGTGGTTCTGTGCCGGGTCGAGCACTTCGAGCAGCGCCGCGGCCGGGTCGCCGCGGAAGTCCGACCCCACCTTGTCGATCTCGTCCAGCAGGACCACCGGGTTCATGGACCCGGCCTCCTTGATGGCACGGACGACACGGCCGGGCAGCGCTCCGACGTAGGTACGCCGGTGGCCGCGGATCTCCGCCTCGTCCCGGACACCGCCGAGGGCGACGCGGACGAACTTGCGGCCCATCGCGTGCGCCACGGACTCGCCGAGCGAGGTCTTGCCGACGCCGGGCGGGCCGACGAGGGCGAGCACGGCACCGCCGCGACGTCCGCCGACCACTCCGAGACCGCGCTCGGAGCGGCGCTTGCGCACGGCGAGGTACTCGGTGATGCGCTCCTTCACGTCCTCCAGACCGGCGTGCTCGGCGTCCAGCAGCGCCTTCGCGCCCTGGATGTCGTACTGGTCCTCGGTCCGCTCGTTCCACGGCAGTTCGAGGACGGTGTCGAGCCAGGTCCTGATCCAGCTGCCCTCGGGCGACTGGTCACTGGACCGCTCCAGCTTCTCGACCTCCTTGAGCGCGGCCTCGCGGACGTTCTCCGGAAGATCGGCGGCCTCGACGCGGGCACGGTAGTCGTCGGACTCGTCCTCGGGGGACTCGCCCTTCAGATCGCGCAGCTCCTTGCGCACGGCCTCCAGCTGGCGCCGCAGCAGGAACTCGCGCTGCTGCTTGTCGACGCCCTCCTGCACGTCCTTGGCGATGGACTCGGCGACATCCTGCTCGGCGAGGTGCTCGCGGAGCTGCTCGGTGGCCAGCTTCAGCCGGGCCACCGGGTCGGCGGTCTCCAGCAGCTCCACCTTCTGCTCGATGGAGAGGAACGGGGAGTAACCGGAATTGTCGGCAAGGGCGGAAACATCGTCGATCTGCTGCACGCGGTCCACCACCTGCCAGGCACCGCGCTTGCGCAGCCAGCTGGTGGCGAGGGCCTTGTATTCCTTGACCAGGTCGGCGACCCGGCCGGGCAGGGGCTCGGGCAGGGTCTCGTCGACCCGGGTGCCCTCCACCCACAGTGCGGCACCGGGGCCCGTCGTCCCCGCGCCGACCTTCACACGCCCGCGCCCCCGGATCAGCGCGCCCGGGTCGCCGTCGGCCAGGCGGCCGACCTGCTCGACGGTGCCGAGCACGCCGGTGCCCGCGTACGTCCCGTCGATCCGTGGAACCAGCAGCACCTGCGGCTTGCCGGGCGTCGAACGGGCGGCGGCCTGGGCGGCCTCCACCGCGGCGCGTACATCGGTGTCGTTCAGGTCCAGCGGAACCACCATTCCGGGCAGCACGACCTCGTCATCGAGCGGCAGCACGGGCAAGGTGAGCGGTGTGGACGTCGAAGCCATGATCTCCCCTTCGGCAGTCAAGTTGAGCTATGCCGACTCAATGCTGGGCTGGCTTCGATTGTTCCCCGGGTTCCGTTCGCTGTGAGCGATCGCTCATTTCCGGGCCCGGCCCGGGGGCCCGCCGACGGCGGTTCGCCGGGGGAATGCCTGGTGAAGCCGATGGTCGGCGCCGGGCGAGGACCGTGGTCCGCGATCGGCCGAGGGCCTTGGTCGGCGGCGCCGGTCGACTCCGGTGCTCACGGTGCCGCCCGCGCCGCCCGCGCGCGCCGCACCAGGGGCCACGTGGAGATCCCCACGGCGAGGGCCATCAGGTGTCCCCACTCGGTCATGGGGTCGGTGAAGGAGAGCAGGTCCCCGACCAGCATCGCGCCGAAGCCGGTCAGGAGCGGCACGCGCAGCCACGGGGACAGCAGTCCGGCGAGCGCGCCGACGCTCGCGGCGACGCCGAAGCTGATGCCGTAGTCGAGGCGGTGCAGAGAGCTGCCGGGCAGGTGGCCGGCCAGGACCGCGAGACCGACGGGCATCTCGGTGGCCAGCGTGGCGGCCATGTGCCCGAGCAGGAAGACACCGGCCGCGCGCAGGCCGCCGGTCCGCCGCTCCAGCGCGGTGAGGACGAGGAGGAAGCCGATCGCGTACGGGGAGGTGACGCCCCCGGCGATCCACAGCGCGCTGGCGATCAGCACGAGCATCGGGTGGGCCGCGAGGTGTGCCACGTCCGTACTGGAGCCCTGGTGCAGCGCGTGCACGAGGGAGGGGTCCACGTGGCCGGCGGCGACCGAGACGGCCGCCAGGACGAGCGCGTAGGTGAAGGTGAAGGGCGTACCTGCGGGCGTGGGCAGCAGTTCCCGCAGGCGCCGGGCCGGGACCCGTGCCGCAGCCCCGTCGACTGCGGCCCCTGCCGTGGCCGCAGGCGGTGCCGTCGCCGGGTCCCGTCCGGGCACCCGGTCCGTGACCGGCGTGGACGCCGCACCGTGGCCGGCGCGCTGGCGGGGCACGCCGCCGAGCGCGTCGCCGAGGGGTGCACCCACCTCCGGGTGGGCAGGCGCGGTGTCGGCCCGCTCTGCTGTGCTGCGTTCCACGGCTGTGCTCCGGTCCACGGTGCGGCCTTGTGTCGCGCCCCACCCTTCGCGTCCCGGGCGCCACTGTCCATGCCCCTCGCCACGACCGTCGCCGCGCGCGGGCCCGCCACGGCACGTCCGCGGGGTCCGGTGCGGAGTCCCGGCCCGCGCGGCCACCGGGGCCGTCGGACCGGGCGGCCCGCGCCCCACCGGGACACGTTCGGATGAATACCCGGGCAGCCCCGGCCGGCCGTCGCGCCGGAGGCCGGCGACGGCATTCCCCGTCGCCGGGTCCGGCGCCGGGCGTCCCCCGCGGTCACCGCCCCGGATACCGAAAATTCGCAGGCCCGTCCCGGCGGAAGTGCCAGGATGAGGTCCATGGCCACCTCGTACGACACTCCTGTAGTCATCGACCGCAGCGAGGGCCCCTACGGCGAGGTCGTGCTGCGGCGACACGGAGCGCTGCTGCAGATCATCGCCAACGGGTGCTTCCTGATGGACACTTCCGACGGCCGCTCGGAGCGTCTGCTCGTCGACGCCGCGTACGACGCCCTGGACGGGCGCCCGGATCCCGACGTGCTCATCGGGGGTCTCGGGGTCGGGTTCTCGCTCGCACACGCCGCCGCCGATCCGCGCTGGGGGCGCATCACCGTCGTCGAGCGCGAGCCCGCCGTCATCGGCTGGCACCGGGCCGGCCCCCTGGGCGAGTTGTCCGCGGCGGCTCTCGCCGACCCGCGCACGGACATCGTCGAGGCCGACCTGCTCGCCTACGTCAATGAGACATCCGACACGTACGACGCGCTCTGCCTGGACATCGACAACGGACCCGACTGGACGGTCACCGAGAGCAACGACGGGCTGTACGCGAACGCCGGACTCGCAAGCTGCGCAAGGGTGTTGAGGCCCGGCGGAGTACTCGCGGTCTGGTCGGCCCAGCCCTCTCCGGAATTTGAAGGAACCTTGCGGAATGCCGGGTTCCAACGGGTGCGTACCGAAGAGATCCCGGTTGCCCGGGGCGTTCCGGACGTCGTGCATCTCGCGGTCAGGCCTGGATAGCCGCGGCACGGTGACTGCCCGTACTCTGCTTCCCTGACGCGGATCATTCAAGCGTCAAGCGCAGTCATGGGATCACCCCACGGATTCCGGAAAGCACACCTCAGGGGCGGGCGATGGAGCAGACACACACCTCCCAAAACGGCACGGCGGCGACTCCGGGCGCTCAGCGCCGGGTGCTGGTGGTCGAGGACGACCCGACGATCGTCGACGCCATCGCAGCCCGCCTGCGTGCCGAGGGATTCCTGGTGCAGACCGCGGGCGACGGCCCGGCGGCCGTCGACACCGCCGAGGCCTGGCAGCCCGACCTGCTGATCCTCGACATCATGCTGCCCGGCTTCGACGGCCTGGAGGTCTGCCGCCGCGTGCAGGCCCAGCGCCCGGTGCCGGTGCTGATGCTCACCGCGCGCGACGACGAGACCGACATGCTGGTCGGGCTCGGCGTCGGCGCCGACGACTACATGACGAAGCCGTTCTCGATGCGCGAGCTGGCCGCCCGCGTGCACGTCCTGCTGCGGCGGGTCGAGCGCGCCGTGGTCGCGGCGTCGACGCCGCGCAGCGGCATCCTGCGGCTCGGCGAGCTGGAGATCGACCACGCGCAGCGCCGGGTCCGGGTCCGTTCGGAGGACGTGCACCTGACGCCCACCGAGTTCGACCTCCTGGTCTGCCTGGCGAACACCCCGCGCGCGGTACTCTCGCGCGAGCAGCTGCTCGCCGAGGTGTGGGACTGGGCGGACGCTTCCGGGACCCGCACCGTGGACAGCCACATCAAGGCCCTGCGCCGGAAGATCGGCGCCGAGCGGATCCGCACGGTCCACGGTGTCGGCTACGCGCTGGAGACCCCGACTCCCTGAGCCGGGTCGTCGGGACCTTCGAGGGGGCTGATGTGATGAGCGGGCTCGGGGAGCGCGGAGGCGGCCGGCGCGAGTTCGGCCGGCACGAGTTCGAAGAGCGCAGGAGCGTGAGCCCCTGGGGCGGCCTGCGGCCCTTCTCGATCAAGACGAAGCTCGGCACGCTCGTCGTCGTCGCCGTGTTCATCACGACCGGGCTGTCGATGATCGCGGTGCACACCAAGACCGAGCTGCGCTTCATCACGGTCTTCTCGATGATCGCCACGCTGCTGATCACGCAGTTCGTGGCGCATTCGCTCACCGCCCCGCTGGACGAGATGAACGCGGTCGCCCGGTACATCTCGCACGGCGACTACACGCGCCGGGTGAGCGACAACCGCCGCGACGAGCTCGGCGACCTGGCCGAGACGATCAATCTCATGGCCGACGAGCTGGAGGCCCAGGACCGCCAGCGCAAGGAGCTCGTGGCGAATGTCTCGCACGAGCTGCGCACCCCCATCGCGGGTCTGCGCGCCGTCCTGGAGAACGTCGTGGACGGCGTCTCCGCCGCGGACCCCGAGACGATGCGTACGGCCCTGAAGCAGACGGAGCGGCTGGGGCGGCTCGTGGAGACGCTGCTGGACCTGTCGCGGCTGGACAACGGCGTGGTGCCGCTGCACAAGCGGCGCTTCGAGGTCTGGCCGTATCTGTCGGGCGTGCTCAAGGAGGCCAACATGGTGTCCTCCGCGCGCGGGGGCATCGCCTCGGGCTCCGGCAGCCACACGCGCACCGACGTGCATCTGCACCTCGACGTGTCGCCGCCCGAGCTGACCGCGCACGCGGACCCGGAGCGGATCCACCAGGTGGTGGCGAATCTCATCGACAACGCGGTCAAGCACAGCCCGCCGCACGGCCGGGTGACGGTCAAGGCACGGCGCGGCGACTACCCGGAGTCGCTGGCCCTGGAGATCCTGGACGAGGGTCCGGGCATCCCGAAGTCGGAGTGGCACCGCGTCTTCGAGCGGTTCAACCGGGGCGGGGTGCCCGCGCCGCACGGTCCGGGCAGCGACGGCGGCACCGGACTGGGCCTGGCGATCGCGCGCTGGGCGGTCGATCTGCACGGCGGCCGGATCGGTGTGGCCGAATCTCAGCGGGGTTGCCGGATTCAGGTCACCCTTCCGGGTCTCCCCTCTCTGCCAAGTTGACGTAAAGTTCGAACCGGAGCCACAAGATCCATCCGTGTCGGCGCTGGCGGACACGTGTGATCAGGCAGAGGGCCGCGTGAGGACTGCCGCGACCCTGAGTCGACGTACCCATTCCGCACCGGAACCTCGCTTGTTTCCCGCCATTTCCATGCCCGAAACACGCTTTCCGATGTGACTTACACGACGTTGGACGGGCCCGGCCTGACCTTCTCGGCCATGGGGGCGTAGCCTTTATTTCCGCTGTCCATCACCTTGTGAAGCGGAAGAGGGCGGTTGCCGCCGTGTCGCCACAGTCCCCCAGTAACTCGAGCATCTCCACCGACGACCAAGCCGGGAAGAACCCCGCTGCTGCGTTCGGTCCCAATGAGTGGCTCGTCGACGAGATCTATCAGCAGTACCTCCAGGACCCGAATTCGGTAGACCGTGCCTGGTGGGACTTCTTCGCCGACTACAAGCCGGGGGCGGCTGCCGCCTCGGCTCCGGCGGGTACTGCGGCCGCGGGGGCCGCAGGAACCACGATCACGCCGGCTCCGGCCGCGCCCGCGGCCCCTGCCGCGCCCGCCGCACCCGCGGCTCCGGCCAGGACCGCTCCGGCGGCTCCCGCGCCCGCTCCCGCGGCCCCGAAGCCCGCGGCCGCCGCCCCGGCTCCCGCGAAGGCCGCCCCGGCCGCCGCCAAGCCGAAGGCCGCCGAGGCCACCGCGGCCACCGGAGGCCCCGAGCTCGTCACGCTGCGCGGCCCCGCCGCCGCGGTCGCGAAGAACATGAACGCCTCCCTGGAGCTGCCCACGGCCACGTCCGTGCGCGCGGTCCCGGTGAAGCTGCTCTTCGACAACCGCATCGTGATCAACAACCACCTGAAGCGTGCCCGGGGCGGGAAGATCTCCTTCACCCACCTCATCGGCTACGCGATGGTGCAGGCCATCAAGGCCATGCCGTCGATGAACCACTCCTTCGCGGAGAAGGACGGCAAGCCGACCCTGGTCAAGCCGGAGCACGTCAACTTCGGTCTCGCCATCGACCTGGTGAAGCCCAACGGCGACCGCCAGCTCGTCGTCGCCGGCATCAAGAAGGCCGAGACGCTGAACTTCTTCGAGTTCTGGCAGGCCTACGAGGACATCGTCCGCCGCGCCCGTGACGGCAAGCTGACGATGGACGACTTCACCGGTGTCACGGTCTCCCTGACCAACCCCGGCGGCCTCGGCACCGTCCACTCCGTGCCGCGTCTGATGCCCGGCCAGTCGGTCATCATGGGCGTCGGCTCCATGGACTACCCGGCGGAGTTCCAGGGCACCTCCCAGGACACCCTGAACAAGCTCGGCATCTCGAAGGTCATGACGCTCACGTCGACCTACGACCACCGGGTGATCCAGGGCGCCGCCTCCGGCGAGTTCCTGCGCATCGTCGCGAACCTGCTGCTCGGCGAGAACGGCTTCTTCGACGAGATCTTCGAGTCGCTGCGGATCCCCTACGAGCCGGTCCGCTGGCTCAAGGACATCGACGCCAGCCACGACGACGACGTCACCAAGGCCGCCCGCGTCTTCGAGCTGATCCACTCCTACCGGGTCCGCGGCCACGTCATGGCCGACACCGACCCGCTGGAGTACAAGCAGCGCAAGCACCCCGACCTGGACATCACCGAGCACGGGCTCACCCTGTGGGACCTGGAGCGCGAGTTCGCGGTCGGCGGCTTCTCGGGCAAGTCCCTGATGAAGCTGCGCGACATCCTCGGCGTGCTGCGCGACTCGTACTGCCGCACCACCGGCATCGAGTTCATGCACATCCAGGACCCGAAGCAGCGCAAGTGGATCCAGGACCGCATCGAGCGCCCGCACTCCAAGCCGGAGCGCGAGGAGCAGCTGCGCATCCTGCGCCGGCTGAACTCCGCCGAGGCCTTCGAGACCTTCCTGCAGACGAAGTACGTCGGCCAGAAGCGCTTCTCCCTGGAGGGCGGCGAGTCCGTCATCCCGCTGCTCGACGCGGTGATCGACTCCGCGGCCGAGTCGCGCCTGGACGAGGTCGTCATCGGCATGGCCCACCGCGGCCGCCTGAACGTCCTCGCGAACATCGTCGGCAAGTCGTACGCGCAGATCTTCCGCGAGTTCGAGGGCAACCTCGACCCGAAGTCGATGCACGGCTCCGGCGACGTGAAGTACCACCTGGGCGCCCGGGGCACCTTCACCGGCCTGGACGGCGAGCAGATCGCCGTCTCGCTGGCCGCGAACCCGTCCCACCTGGAGACCGTCGACCCGGTCATCGAGGGCATCACCCGCGCCAAGCAGGACATCATCAACAAGGGCGGCACGGACTTCACGGTCCTGCCGGTCGCCCTGCACGGTGACGCGGCCTTCGCCGGCCAGGGTGTGGTGGCCGAGACGCTCAACATGTCGCAGCTGCGCGGCTACCGCACGGGCGGCACGGTCCACATCGTCATCAACAACCAGGTCGGCTTCACCGCCGCCCCGGAGTCGTCGCGCTCGTCCATGTACGCCACCGACGTGGCCCGCATGATCGAGGCGCCGATCTTCCACGTGAACGGCGACGACCCCGAGGCCGTCGTCCGCGTCGCTCGCCTGGCCTTCGAGTTCCGCCAGGCGTTCAACAAGGACGTCGTCATCGACCTGATCTGCTACCGCCGCCGCGGACACAACGAGTCCGACAACCCGGCGTTCACGCAGCCGCTGATGTACGACCTGATCGACAAGAAGCGCTCGGTGCGCAAGCTCTACACCGAGTCCCTGATCGGTCGCGGCGACATCACCCTGGAAGAGGCCGAGCAGGCGCTGCAGGACTTCCAGGGCCAGCTGGAGAAGGTCTTCACCGAGGTCCGCGAGGCGATCTCGGCCCCGGCCGAGGCGCACGTGCCCGACCCGCAGGCCGAGTTCCCGGTGGCCGTGCAGACCGCGGTCTCCCAGGAGATCGTGAAGCGGATCGCCGAGTCCCAGGTCAACATCCCCGACCACGTCACGGTCCACCCGCGTCTGCTGCCGCAGCTCCAGCGCCGGGCCGCGATGATCGAGGACGACACGATCGACTGGGGCATGGGCGAGACCCTCGCCATCGGTTCGCTGCTCCTGGAGGGCACCCCGGTCCGCCTGTCGGGCCAGGACTCCCGCCGCGGCACCTTCGGCCAGCGTCACGCGGTGCTGATCG
Organism: Streptomyces siamensis; assembly: GCF_039543605.1. Classification (NCBI taxonomy): domain Bacteria; kingdom Bacillati; phylum Actinomycetota; class Actinomycetes; order Kitasatosporales; family Streptomycetaceae; genus Streptomyces; species Streptomyces siamensis. The sequence continues at coordinate 191,787 of NZ_BAABKB010000013.1, forward strand.
ACCGGGTCACGGGCGAGGACTTCACCCCGCTCCAGTACCTCTCGGACGAGCAGGCCCGTCTGAACGTCTACGACTCGCTGCTCTCCGAGTACGCGGTCATGGGCTTCGAGTACGGCTACTCGCTGGCCCGCCCGGACGCGCTGGTCATGTGGGAGGCGCAGTTCGGCGACTTCGTCAACGGCGCGCAGACCGTCGTCGACGAGTACATCTCGGCCGCCGAGCAGAAGTGGGGCCAGACGTCCGGCGTCACCCTGCTGCTCCCGCACGGCTACGAAGGCCAGGGCCCGGACCACTCCTCGGCCCGCATCGAGCGCTTCCTCCAGCTGTGCGCGCAGAACAACATGACGGTCGCCCAGCCGACCCTGCCGTCGAACTACTTCCACCTCCTGCGGTGGCAGGTGCACAACCCGCACCACAAGCCGCTGGTGGTCTTCACCCCGAAGTCGATGCTGCGTCTCAAGGCCGCCGCGTCGAAGACGGAGGAGTTCACCACGGGTGCCTTCCGCCCCGTCATCGGCGACGACTCGGTCGACGCCGCGGCGGTCCGCAAGGTCGTCTTCTGCGCCGGCAAGCTGTACTACGACCTCGAGGCCGAGCGGAAGAAGCGCGGTGTCACGGACACGGCGATCATCCGCATCGAGCGCCTCTACCCGCTGCCGGGTGCCGAGCTCCAGGCGGAGGTCAACAAGTACCCGAACGCCGAGAAGTACCTGTGGGCCCAGGAGGAGCCGGCGAACCAGGGTGCCTGGCCGTTCATCGCGCTCAACCTGATCGACCACCTCGACCTGGCGGTCGGCGCGGACGTCCCGCACGGCGAGCGCCTGCGCCGGATCTCGCGTCCGCACTCCTCCTCCCCCGCCGTCGGTTCCGCGAAGCGGCACCAGGCGGAGCAGGAGCAGCTGGTCCGTGAGGTGTACGAGGCCTAGTCCTCGGAGCACGACAGCCCGAAGGGCCCGGTGCCCGATCCCCGTCCGCGGGGTTCGGCACCGGGCCCTTCGGGCTTTGCGCGCGCGGCCCGGGCCACGGGCCGCCGGGCGTCCTGGGGAGCCGCCCCGGCACACATGCGGAAGCAGCCCACCCTCTTGACAAGAAACTTGACTGAGGATGACTGCGACTGTTGAAATTGCTGCATCGGGAAGTCGGTCGAGGAGACAGGACAGCGATGGGGGACGACAGCACAGTCGGCATCATCCTGGCCGGCGGCCGGGGGGAGAGGGCGAAGCCCATCACCCTGCAGTCCGCCGACTACATCCGCAGCAAGGCACTCATCCCGTTCGCCGGCAGACCGCTCATCGAGTGGATCGTCGAGTCCTGCCGTGACCAGGGCATCCGTTGCTTCTACGTGGTGGCGCAGGGAGCGGAGAACCGCAGTCAGATCAAGCTCGTCCTCGGCCACGGCGAGCGCTACGGCGTGGAGATCGACTACTCGCGGGCCCGCTTCGACCAGTACAACGTGGGCTCCGGGGCGGCCACGCTGCACAATCTGGAGCAATGGAACCTGACCGGCTCCGCGCTTGTCATGCCCGTTGACTCGCTGTTCGACTACTCGCTCGACGACCTGCGGGCCACCCACGAGGCGACCGACGCGGTGGTCACCGTGGCGGCCGTCCCCCGCACCCCGGAGGAGATCGCGGGGAAGTACGGCGTCATGCGGACCACCCGCGACGGCCTCGTCTCGGGGTTCCTGGAGAAGCCCCGACTGGGCCGTATCCACGAGGAGTTCGCCAGCACCGGACTTCCGTGGGCGTCGTCCACGCTGCCCACCAACGCCGGGATGTACCTGATCGACTGCGCCCGGCTGCGGCTCGCCGCGCGCACCCCCGAGCTGATCCGGCTCGCCCAGCAGCGTCTGGACTGGGGGCACGACCTGCTGCCCTGGCTGGTGGGTCACGATCAGCCGGTGGCGGTCGAACCCATCGCGCGCCTGGGCGACCTGGGCAGCATCGGCGACTACCTCGGCACGCTCGGCGAGGCCCTCAACGGCCTCTACCCGTACATGAACCGCGCGCTCGGCGCCCCGCTCAGCGAGAAGCCGCGCTACTGGATCCACGAGACGAGCCTGCGCACCAAGGACAGCGTGAGCGGCACGACCCTCGCCCAGAAGATCGCCGAGGGCAGCGTCGTCCTCGGCCCCGGGGTGCGTATCGGACGGCACGCCGAGATCGGCACCGGCGTCCACCTCCGGTACACGGACATCGGCGACGGTGTCGACGTCGCCGAAGGCGTACGGCTGGACCGGACCGTGATCGGCGACGGAGCCGTCATCGGCCCGCACGCGCACATCAGCGACTCGTACGTCGGCCCGATGGTCCAGGTGCAGTCGGACCGCCGTGCTCCGGTCCGGCTGGAACAGCACACCGCGGTCGGGGACGGCGCGCACCTGTGGCCGGGCACCCGGCTCTCCGGGGTCAGTGTCTATCCGCGGCTGCGCGTCCCCGCCCTGTCGGGGGTGCCCGCCGGCACCCAGCTCACCAGCTCGGACGACGTGTTGCAGTGGATATGAAGCCCGCTCAGGAGAGTCCCGTGAAGAGTCCCATCGCCGTCATCGGCGGCGCCGGCAGCGTGGCCCGGCTCGTCACACGCGAGCTGATGGCGCGGGGTGAGACCATCCGCGTCATCGGCCGCAGCACCCTGCGCGCCCACCGTCATCTGCCGCCGCTGGCCCAGTACTTCCTGGCCGACCTGCGGCGGCCCGAGACCCTGCGCACCCCGCTGCACGGCTGCGGGGCCGTCGTCTACGCCGTGGAGCCGGGCCCCGACGCCCCGGGGGACTCCATGGAGGCCGGGGTCGTCAACACGCTGGACGTGCTGCGGAGCGGGGCCGTCCCCGGGAAGCCGCGGTTCGTCCTGCTCAGCCGCGCGGACGAGGCCGCGGTGCGCGCGTCGGGGCTGCCCTGCACGGTGGTGCGGCCCGGCCGGCTCACCGAGCAGGACCTCGCCGAGGCCTGCGTCGAAGCCGTGTACCGCCCCACCGTCTGAGGGTTCCGACCGGCCCGGTTCACCCCGGGCGTCACGCGACCAGCGCGACCGACCATCCGCACATCAGCGAGGCAGATGACCAGGGGTGACTCGACATCCCTGTCATGAGACCGGGGAGAGATCATGACCGAGGCGCCGGACATCACAGCAGGACGTCCGCAGCCGCTGGGCAGCACCGTGGACGCGGACGGCGTCAACTTCTCCGTCTTCTCGGAGCACGCGACACGTGTCGACCTGCTGCTCTTCGACCACTGCGACGACCCCGAACCCTCCCGCACCGTACAGCTCCACGCGGAGACCCACCGCAGCTTCCACTTCTGGCACTGCCACGTCGGCGGCATCGGCGCGGGGCAGGTCTACGCGTACCGCATGGACGGCCCCCACGACACGAGCAGGTCGGGTACGCGGTTCGACCACCGCAAGGTGCTGCTGGACCCGTACGCCCGGGCCAACATCAACAGCCGCTGGGACCGCACCGCCGCCATCGGCCTGGAGGACAATGTCGCGCACTCCATGCGCAGTCTGGTCGTCGACCTCGACGACTACGACTGGGAGGGCGACCGGCCGCTGCGGCTCCCGATGGCGGAGACCGTCCTGTACGAGATGCACGTGCGCGGTCTGACCGCGTCGTCGACCTCGCGCGCGGCGAGCCCCGGCACCTTCTCCGCGGTGATCGAGAAGATTCCGTACCTGAAGGAACTGGGGATCACCGCCGTCGAGTTGCTGCCCGTCTTCGACTTCGACGAGACGCAGGTGCTGCGCGTCGGCCCGGACGGCGAGCGGCTGCCCAACTACTGGGGCTACGACCCCTACGGCTTCTTCGCGCCACACACCGGCTACTGCACCTCACCCCATCTGAACACGCACATCAGCGAGTTCAGGGACATGGTGAAGGCCTTCCACAAGGCGGGCATCGAGGTCATCCTCGACGTCGTCTTCAACCACACCAGCGAGGGCAACGAGTTCGGCCCGACCATCAGTTTCCGCGGCCAGGCCAACGAGGCGTACTACCACCTGTGGCCGCAGGACCGCAGCCACTACATGGACTTCACGGGCTGCGGCAACGCTGTCAACGCCAACCATCCCTTCGTCTCCAAGTTCATCGTCGAGTCCCTGGAGTACTGGGTCACCGAGCATCACGTCGACGGCTTCCGCTTCGACCTGGCCTCGGAACTGTCCCGCGGCGACAAGGGCTACGAGATGGCCGTGCCGCCCGTGCTGTGGGCGATCGAGCTGTCGAAGGTGCTCGCCGAGACGAAGATCATCGCGGAGCCCTGGGACGGCGGCGGGCTCTATCAGGTGGGCCGGTTCCCCGGAAAGCGCTGGTCCCAGTGGAACGGGCCGTTCCGCGACGACGTGCGCCGCTTCGTCCGCGGCGACGCCGGACTCGTCGGAGAGGTGGCCAAGCGGCTCGGCGGCTCGGAGGACCTCTTCGGCCCGCAGAACGAACTGCCCACCAACAGCATCAACTTCATCACCTGCCACGACGGCTTCACCCTCAACGACCTGGTGTCGTACGACCACAAGCACAACTACGCCAACGGAGAGGCCGAGGCCGACGGCGCGAACGAGAACTTCAGCTGGAACTGCGGGGTCGAGGGCCCCAGCGAGGAGCACGACGTCGAGCGGCTGCGGGTACGGCAGATCAAGAACCTGCTGTCCGTGCTGATGCTGAGCCGCGGTGTGCCGATGCTGCTGGCCGGCGACGAGTTCCGCAACAGCCAGGGCGGCAACAACAACGCCTACTGCCAGGACAACGCGACGTCCTGGCTGGACTGGGACCAGGCCGAGAAGGAGCAGGAGACCAAGGACTTCACCCGCCGGATCATCGAGCTGCGCCGGCGCTACCGCACCTTCCGCGAGGCCCGGTTCTTCAACGGGCACCTCAACGCGCGGCGGCTGCCCGACGTCACCTGGCACGGAACCCGGCTGGAGCAGCCCGGCTGGGAGGACACCAACGCCCGGGTGCTGGCCTGCACGCTCGGCGGGTTCGAGGGCGATCCCGACCTGCATATGATCCTGAACATGTACCACCTGGGGCTGGACTTCGAGCTGCCCCGGATACGCGGCCACCGGTGGCACCGCGTCCTCGACACGGCCTGCCGAGGACCGCACGACGTCCTCGCGGAGGGCCGGGAGGAGCCGGTCGACGGCCACTCCCTGCACGCGAACGGCCGCAGTGTGGTTCTCCTCGTGTCCCTGCCGGACGACACGGACGGCTCCCGGTGACGACCTGAGGGGGTGCCCTCGGCGGTGGTTCCTCAGCCGCCGGGGGCGCCCTTCACCCAGCCGACCTCGGCGAAGTCGATGTCGCCGAGTCCCGGGACGCCGAAGTTGGCGAGGCCCTTGCGCACGGCCATCACCTGGGGGCGCTGGTAGAGCTCGACGTCGTGGCCGAGCCGCCATATCTCGGCGTCCGCCTGGTTGTAGAGCTGAGTGGCGCGGGTCCGGTCGAGGGTGCCGGCGGCCTGCTTGAGCAGGTGGTCCAGCTTCGCGTCGGAGACCCGCCCGTAGTTCAGGTAGGCCTGGTCGCCCTTGGGCTGCTGGTAGATCGACACGGTGGAGCTGGGGTAGACGAGCCCGGTGAAGCGGAAGATCACCATGTCGAAGTTGCCGGTGAACAGGTATTTGGGCCCGTAGTCGTTGGCCGGCACCTTCGTGATGTCCACCATGATGCCCACTTGGGCGAGCATCTGCTGGACCAGCTGGGCGAGGTCGAGGCCGAGGCGGTTGGTCGCGTTGCTCAGCACGAACCGCAGCCGCAGTTCCTTGCCGTCCTTGACCCGTGGCCGGCCCTCGCCCCGGTTCTTCCAGCCCGCCCGGTCCAGGATCCGCCCGGCCTCCGCCAGGTCGTACTTGCCCCACGGTGCGGAGTGGTCGACGTAGCCGGGCTGGTTGGTCATGAAGATGTGGTTGCCGAGGAGCGGGACTCCGACGGGCAGTCCTTCGGCGGCGACGTCCGCGAGAGCCTGCCGGTTCACGGCCCGCTGGACCGCGTGCCGGACGTCGATGTCGGACAGCGGACCGCCGGCGCCGTTGAGGGACACATGGACCTCGTCCCAGGCCGAACCGATCCTGATGTCGCTGTTCTTGGCGCCCTTGAGCTTCCCGTAGTCCTCCGTGGTCGCCGCGTTGACCGCGTCGATCTCTCCGTTGAGGTAGGCCTGCTGGGCGGCGGCGGGCAGCAGCGTACGGAAGATGACCTTGTCGAGCCGCGGTGGCGTACCCCACCAGTGCGGATCGGGCACCGCGGTGACGGTCTGCTCCGTGCGGTCGATCGACGCGATCCTGAAGGGGCCCGCGGTGACCGGGATCCGGTTGACCCAGCCCTTGTTGAACTGCTCCGGGGTGCCGATGGCGGCGGCCGGGAAGAGCGGTGTGAACAGGCGCTGCCAGTCGGCGTACGGGGTGCGGAAGACCACCTTCACCTCGTGCGGCCCGGCTCCCTGCCGCACCTCCTCGATCCGGTCGTACCCGGAGGGATCGGCGATGTTGTACCGCTCGTCGCCGGTGCCGAGGGCCCGCCACTGGGCCTCGAAGTCCGTCGCGGACAGCGGCCTCCCGTCGGACCAGCGGGCCTTGGGGTTCAGCCGGTAGGTCACGGTCTGCGGTGAGCTGGAGGTGAGGGTCGCCGAAGCGAGGTAGTCCGGGTTGGCGTGCGGGACGCCCTTCGCGTCGAGGTGGAAGAGGACGGGTTCCACCAGGCTGTCGATCTGCGCGACCTGGTCGACGGCGCCGTCGGTCTGGTTGTAGTTGTACTGCGTGGCCCACTGCGGAGTCGCCAGCGTGAAGGTGCCGCCCTTGCGCAGCTCGCTCGCGGGACGGGCGTTGATGTCCTGTGTGCCGAACTCGACCGGCTTCGACGGGGTTCCTCCGTCGGGATGCGCGCCTCCGGAGGAGGTACATCCCGCCAGCAGGACCGTCATCGCCAGACCGAACCCGAGCCACACCCGACGCAAACGCCCCACACCAGCTCCTTCACTGACATTGAGGTGAACTGGGCGAACTGATCTACGATTTACGCGCGGAGACCATAGCATTGCCGAGTGTCACACCGGTGAAGCCCATGACCCCCACTGACCATGAGGAGTCGCATGGTCGGCCGCCTGTCCCAGCGTCTCATCCACAGCGCCATCCTGCTCGTGGTCTCGACCCTTCTGTCGTACCTCGTCAGTTCCGCCGCACTCGAACCGCGGGCGTACTTCGCGGACCGCCAACCGCCGCCTCCCGCGGCCTCCGTCGACCGCGAACTCGCCTCTTTGGGGCTCGACGAACGAGAGCCGGTCCTGCACCGGTTCGCGCACTGGTCCTGGCACGCGCTGCACGGCGACCTCGGACGCACCATCGACGGCGCCTCGGTCAACGACGAGTTCGGCCGCCGGGTGGGCGTCTCGGTGCGGCTGCTGCTCATCGGCACGCTCGTCGGCACCGGGCTCGGCGTCCTGGCGGGGGTGTGGGCCGCGGTGCGCAGAGGTCGGCTGCCGGACCGGATGCTGACGGTCTTCTCCTTCCTCGTGCTCTCGGTGCCCACCTTCGTACTGGCCCTGCTGCTCAAGGACGGAGCGCTGCAGCTGAACCAGGCCGTGGGCCACACGGTCATCCGCTACACGGGCGAGAGCACTCCGGGCCGCTCCGGCGGCCTGCTCTCCCATCTCCAGGACAGAGCAGGCCACTTGGTACTGCCGGCGGCCACGGTCGCACTCGGCTCGATCGCGTCCTACAGCCGCTACCAGCGCGGGGCCACCCTGGACGTGCTGGGCTCCGACCACCTGCGCACGGCCCAGGCCAAGGGACTCACCCCCGGCAGGGCCCTGCTGCGGCACGGGCTGCGGACCTCGCTCATCCCGATGACCACCTTCTTCTCCTTCGGGTTCCTCACCCTGTTCACCGGTTCGGTCTTCGCCGAGCAGATCTTCGGCTGGCCCGGCATGGGCAGCTGGTTCATGGACGCGGCGCAGAAGGGCGACGTCAACTCGGTCGTCGCGGTCAATCTGTTCGCGTCCGTGACGGTCCTGCTGGCGGGCCTCGTCGCCGACGTCCTGCTCGTCGTGCTCGACCCGAGGGTGCGGCGCGGGTGACGCCGGGACTGCGCGGCCTGGCCCGCTCACCGCGTGCCGTCGCCGGCGCGGTGCTGATCGTCGCCCTCTTCCTGCTCGCCTTCGTGGGTCCCCACCTCACCTCCTGGAGCCACACCGACGTGGACTACACCGCGCTGCGGTCCGCACCGAGCACCCGGCACTGGTTCGGCACCAGCCGGATCGGCCAGGACGTCTTCGCACAGACGGTCCGCGGTCTGCAGAAGTCCCTGCTCATCGGGCTGTTCGTCGCCCTGTTCAGTACGGGGCTGGCCGCGGCCGTCGGCACCTGCGCGGGGTACTTCGGCGGCTGGACGGACCGCCTGCTGATGTTCCTGGTCGACCTGCTCCTGGTGATACCCGGTTTCCTGGTCCTGGTCGTCGTGGCGCCGTCGCTGCGCGACGCGGGCTGGATGGCCTTCGTGGGGCTGCTCGCCGCGCTGGGCTGGATGCTCACGGCGCGGGCCGTGCGCGCCATGACGCTCTCGCTGAAGGAACGCCCCTACGTCGTCGCCGCACGGCACATGGGCGTCCGGCCCTTCCTGATCATCCGGCGCCATGTCGTGCCGCACATGGCGTCCTTCCTGATCACCCACGCGACCATCGCGGTGGCGGGCGCGGTGATCAGCGAGACGGGCCTTTCCTACTTCGGCTTCGGGGTGCAGCCGCCGGACGTCTCCCTGGGCACGCTGATCGCCGACAGCACGGACGTGGCCCTCACCTATCCGTGGATGTTCTTCTTCCCGACCGGTCTGCTGCTCTGCTTCGTCCTCGCCGTGAATCTCGTGGGCGAGGCGCTGCGTGACGCGCTCGACCCGGTGGCGGTTCGCGCGGAGGTACGCGCATGACGAGGAGCGCGATACTCGAAGTCCGCGACCTGCACGTCTCGTTGCCGGGCGGGCGCCGGTCCGCACCCGTTCCGGTCGTCCGCGGCGTGAGCCTCACCTTGCGCGCCGGCGAGGTCCTCGGCCTCGTCGGGGAATCGGGGGCGGGCAAGTCCATGACCGCGCTCTCGCTGCTCGGGCTCACCCCGCCCGGTGCCGTCGTCCGCGGCTCGGTCCGGCTGCTCGGCACCGAACTCGTCGGGCTCCCCGTACGGGAGCTGGCGCAGCAGCGCGGGCGTCGGATCGCCATGGTGTTCCAGGACCCGCTGACCGCCTTCACTCCGGTGCGGCGCATCGGGGACCAGATCGGCGAGGCACTCCGCATCCACCAACGGCCCCGCCCGACGCGGGAGTCGGCACTGCGCCGTGCCGTCGGGCTGCTGGAGAGCGTGGGCGTGCCCGAGCCGGACCGGGCCGCCCGCGCGTACCCGCACGAACTGTCCGGCGGTCTGCGCCAGCGGGCCATGATCGCGATGGCCGTCGCCAACCGCCCCGACGTCATCGTCGCGGACGAACCCACCAGCGCCCTCGACGTCACCGTGCAGGCGCAGGTGCTCGACGCCCTCGCGGTGGCCCGCAAGGCGACCGGCGCCGCACTGCTCCTGGTCAGTCACGACCTGGGCGTGATCGCCGGCGCGGCCGACCGGGTGGCGGTCATGTACGCCGGACGCATCGTGGAGTCGGCGCCGGTGGACGATCTGTTCTCCCGCCCCCGGATGCCGTACACCCTGGGCCTGATCGGCTCGGTCCCCCGGCTGGACGACGTGGGGACACTCACCCCGGTCCCGGGCACGCCCCCCGCGCCCGGGACCGCACCGCCGGGCTGTTCCTTCGCACCGAGGTGCCCGATCGCGGACGCGCACTGCGAGCAGGCGGAGCCTCCGCTGGCCCGCGTGTCCGGGGCGACCGCCGCGACGGTGCCGGGCGTCGGGGACCGCCATCTGGCCGCCTGCTTCCACACCGGCACGACCGCCAGGCACACCGCGCAGGAGCTGTTCCCCCCGTCGGTACCGGGCGAACGGTCCGGCGGGCCGGTCGCCGGGTCCGGGTCGGGGGCCGGCGCGGCCAAGGCGGCGGTCGCCGGGGCGAAGGCGACGGCCCCCGGACTGAGGCCGGGGGCGGACCAGGTGCTGCGGATCACCGGGCTCACCAAGAGCTACCCGCTCCCCCGCCGTTCCGGCCTCCGCCTGCGCCGCCGCCCCGTGGAGGCCCTGCACGCCGTGGAGGGGGCGGACCTGGACGTCCGGCGCGGGGAGACCGTCGCCCTGGTGGGCGAGTCGGGCGCCGGCAAGTCCACCACGCTGTCCGAGGTCATCGCGTTCGCGGCGCCCGAGGCCGGCCGCATCGAGATACTCGGCCACGACATGGCGCACCTGCGCCGGGCGGACGTACGGGGGCTGCGCGGTCGCGTCCAGCTGGTCCTTCAGGACCCCATGGCCGCCCTCGACCCGCGGATGACGGTGGGCGCCATCATCGCCGAACCGCTGCTCGCCCAGCGGACCGACAAGGCGCGGGCCGCCGCCCGCACACCGGAGCTGCTCCGGCAGGTCGGCCTCGACCCCTCCGCCGCCGGACGCTATCCCCACGAGTTCTCCGGCGGCCAGCGCCAGCGCATCGCCTTCGCCCGCGCCCTGGCCGTCGAGCCGGAACTGCTGCTCCTGGACGAGCCGGTCTCCGCGCTCGACGTCTCCGTGCAGGCCGGGATCCTGGAGTTGCTGCGCCGGCTCCAGCGGGATCTCGGCCCCGCCTGCCTCTTCGTCACGCACGACCTGGCGGTGGTGCGGCAGATCGCGGACCGGCTGGTGGTGATGTACGGAGGCCGGACCATCGAATCCGGGGGCGTCACCGAGGTGTTCGCCCGGCCCCGGCACCCGTACACCAAGGCCCTGTTGTCCGCGGTCCCGCTGCCCGACCCGCGTGCCGAGCGGGCCCGTGAGCGGATCATCCTGCCCGGTGACCCGCCCAGGGCCGGGGAACGCACGGCCGGCTGTCTGTTCCGTGCGCGCTGCCCGGTGTACCAGGGAGCGGCGCCCGAGGCGCGTGCCCTGTGCGAGCGGGAGACGCCCGAGCCGGCCGGCCGGAGCGCCGACGACCCGCACGTGGCGGCCTGCCATTTCCCCTACCCGGACGGCAAAGCGCCCCTTCGACACCGGCCGGCGTCGAAGGGGCAGCTCTGAAGCATCGAGCGGGACGCCTGGCCGGCGCCCTGGTTCACCGTGCGGAGAGGACGTCCTGATAGACGTCCATCGTCCGCTCGGCTGCGCGGTCCCACGAGAACTCCTCGACCGCCCGCGCCCGGCCCGCTGTCCCCAAGGCAGCGGCCCGTACGGGATCGTCGAGCAGTTCCCCGACCGCCGCGGCCAGTCCGGCCGCGAACTTCTCCGGATCCCGTGGCTCGCCCGAGGCATCGGAATGTGCCTCGAACCCGACCAGCGTTCCGGTCGTCCCGTCGTCGACGACCTCAGGGATCCCGCCGACCGCGGACGCCACCACGGGCGTACCGCACGCCATCGCCTCCAGGTTCACGATGCCCATCGGTTCGTACAGCGAAGGGCACACGAACACGGTTGCGTGGGTCAGCAGTTGTCGTACCGACGTCGTGTCCAGCATCCCGTCGATGCGGATCACTCCGTCCCGTTCCCTGCGCAGTTCCTCTACGAGCGCCGCCACCTCGGCGGCGATCTCGGGTGTGTCCGGCCGGCCGCAGCACAGCACGAGCTGGGCGTCCGGCGGCAGGTCGAACGCCGCGCGCAGCAGGTGCGGCAGTCCCTTCTGCCGGGTGACCCTGCCCACGAACAGCACGATCGGCCTGTCCTCGGCGATCCCGAAGCGGCGGAGCGCCTCGGTGCCGTGATCGGCTCTGTACTCCCTTGTGTCGATGCCGTTGTGGATCACCCGGACCCGCGCCGGCGACACCTCCGGGTAGACCCGGAGGATGTCCTCCCGCATCGCGGCGGAGACCGCGACGACCTGGTCGGCAGACTCGACGGCGGTGCGCTCCATCCAGCACGAGAGCGCGTACCCGCCTCCCAACTGCTCGGCCTTCCAGGGGCGTAGTGGTTCCAGGCTGTGCATCGTCACGACGTGCGGTACCCCGTGCAGCAGTCCCGCGAGATGGCCGGCCATGTTGGCGTACCACGTGTGGCTGTGCACGACTCCCGTACCGGCACAGTCACCCGCCATCGCCAGGTCGGCCCCGAGGAACTTCAGCGCCCCGTCGGCGTAGGCGAGTTCCTCGGGCGGTCGATACGCTTCCACGTCCGGTGCCGGCCTGGGGGCTCCCAGGCATCGCACCCTCACATCGGTGAGCCTGCGCAGGCTCCTGGTCAGTTCGGTGACGTGGACACCCGCTCCGCCGTATATTTCGGGCGGGTATTCGCGGGTGAGGATGTCTACACGGGGCGATGCGCCGCTGTCAGCAGCACACACAGCAGAGGGGTTTCACCGTCGCACTGGGTGCCCCGATAATCGCTGCGTTTGCGGACCCCTCGGAAGCCGAGGCGAATGCGCTGGAAGAAACACCGAGCGCACAGATCAGAGAAGCGGCGAACAGAAAGAAACGCCTTCTCATTACTTCACCTTTCAATCCACGGCGAATTGACTCCATGAGTCAAGTTCATCTGACTCAGTGAGTCAAGTTTTGATTTGGTAAAGGATGATCTTTAGTTGAAATCGGAATATCCGAATCCACTTTGAATGACCACCTCCAGCTTTGCTGCGCAAAGAGCGACATTGATTGACGCGTGCCACCGCGTCGAACGAGTTGACTTTTTGACAAACGTCGGTCAAACTGGTAACTTAGGTTTGTAATCTGGACTGTGACAGCTCCGGAAGGAGTCCAGGTGGACTACACCGAGGCGCACGCCCCCACAGGCCTTGGCGATCGCATAAGGACGCTCCGCACGAGGCATGGACTGAAGCAGCAGGATCTGGCTTCCCAGGACGTCTCGATCAGCTACATCTCCTTGATCGAGGCCGGGAAGCGCACCCCGTCGGACGCGGTGCTGGCCACGATCGCCACCAAGCTCGGAAGCTCCGTCGAATACCTCCGCACGGGACGGGACGGGCAGGAGCTCGGCGAGACCCAGCTCAAGGTGGCGTTCGGCGAGATGGCGCTGCGCAACGGCGCCAACGGTGAAGCCCTGCAGACCTTCAGCGAGGTCCTGGCCCGCCGATCGGCCCTGGACGCCGCGACGACACGCCGCGCCCTGGTCGGCCAGGCCACCGCGCTCGAGAAGCTGGACCGCCTGGAAGCCGCCATCCCGATCCTCGAGGACGTCTTCAACGACCCCACCCTCGCCGCCGGCTCGGACGACTGGTGCCGGATCGCCGTCGCCCTGTGCCGTTGCTACCGCAACGCCGGTGACATCACCGTCAGCATCGAGATCGGCGAGCGGGCCCTGGCGGAACTGGACTCGCTCGGGCTCGACGTGACGATGGACCACATCCAGTTGGGCTCCACCCTCATGGGGTCGTACCACATGAGGGGCGACCTGACCCGGGCGCACCTCCTCGGTGAACGGCTCATCCCGGCCTCCGAGGCGGAGGGCTCCTACGCCGCGCGCGGCGCCGTCTACTGGAACGCGGGGCTCGTCGCCAACTCCAGAGGCAAGCTGAACGAGGCGCTCGCCCTGGTCGAACGAGCCCTGGCCATGATGGCCGAGGGAGACAACCAGCGCCACGTCGCCATGCTCAAGCTGAACTTCAGCTATCTGCTGATGCAGAGCAGCATGCCCGACCCCGACCGGGCGAAGGAACTCCTCGAATCCGCCCAGCAGTCCCTGGCCGAGGTCGGCAACGCGGACGAGCTCGCCCACTGCGAGATCTCCCTCGCCGACGCGGAGAAGGCCCTCGGGCACTGGGACGAGGCCGTGGCCCACGCGGAGCGTGCGCTGGGGCTGCTCGGCACCGAGCCCCGGATCCAGTCCGTGACCGCCCGGGTGACCCTGGCCGAGATCTACTTCCTGAGGCAGGACCCCGACCGGGCACTGCAGTACCTGAAGGCGGCGACCCGGCACCTGCGGCACTTCCCGCCGTCCCGGGACACCACCCTCAACTGGCGCTACATCGGCGATCTGTGGCAGCGCCACGGCGGGGACGTCAAGGAGGCCCTCCAGGCCTATGACATGGCGCTCTCGGCGGCCGGTGTGGCCCGCACCCCGCACGTCCAGGCATCGCTCGCCGACGACCGGGGGTAGCGACGGTCCCGCGCCGGTACGCGACATCCCCGCCCGTCACCCCTCATCGCCCTCCGGAGAGGCGGGCGACAGCCAGCACACCCCGAGCGGCGGCAGCGTCAGCGCCGCGCTCCGCGCCTGCCCGTGCCAGGGCAGCGGCTCCGTCCCGATCACCCCGCCGTTGCGTACGCCCGTTCCGCCGTACGCGACGGCGTCGGTGTTGAGGACCTCCCGCCACGGGCCGGCCTCCGGCAGCCCGACGCGGTACCCGGTGCGCACCACCGGGGAGAAGTTGCAGACGGCCACCAGCGGGCGCCCCTCCGCGTCGCGGCGGACGAACGACAGGACGTTGGCCTCCGCGTGGGACCCGTCGATCCAGGCGAAGCCGTCCGGTGAGGTGTCCAGCTCCCACAGGGCGGGGGTCGCCGCGTAGACCCGGTTCAGGTCGCGGACCAGGGACCGGACGCCCCGGTGGTCGTCGTGCGCGGGCCAGCCCTCGTCCAGCAGCCACCACTGCGGGCCCGCGTCGTGGTCGAACTCGGCGCCCTGCCCGAACTCTTGTCCCATAAACAGGAGTTGCTTTCCGGGGTGGGCCCACATGAATGCCAGACAGGCCCGCAGATTCGCCCGCTGCTGCCACCAGTCCCCCGGCATCTTGGCCACCATGGCGCGTTTGCCGTGCACGACTTCGTCGTGGGAGAGCGGCAGCAGATACCGCTCGCTATAGGCATAGACCATTGCGAAGGTCATGTCGTCCTGGTGATGGACCCGGTGCACAGGGTCACGTTCCAGATAGCCGAGCGTGTCGTGCATCCAGCCGAGGTTCCATTTCAGATCGAAGCCGAGTCCGCCGAATCCGTCGGGCCCGACGTCGAAAGTGGGCCGGGTCACACCCGGCCAGGCGGTGGACTCCTCGGCGATCGTCAGGGCGCCCGGCACCCGGCGGCGGACGGTGTCGGTCAGCTCCTGGAGGAAGGCGACGGCGGCGAGATTCTCCCTGCCCCCGCGCTCGTTGGGGGCCCAGCCGCCCTCCGGGCGCGAGTAGTCGAGGTAGAGCATGGAGGCGACCGCGTCCACCCGCAGCGCGTCGATGTGGAACTCGGAACACCAGTAGACCGCGTTCGCCACAAGGAAATTACGGACCTCGCGGCGGCCGTAGTCGAATTCGAGGGTGCCCCAGTCCGGATGATTCGCGCGCCGCGGGTCGGAGGGTTCGTAGAGATGCTCTCCGTCGAAACGGGAGAGGGCGAAGTCGTCCCGGGGGAAATGCGCGGGGACCCAGTCGGCGACGACTCCGATTCCGGCTGTGTGAAGCGCATTCACCAGATGCCGAAAATCGTCGGGGCCGCCCATCCGCGCGGTGGGGGCGTAGAAACCGGAGACCTGATATCCCCAGGAGCCGCCGAAAGGGTGCTCCATCACGGGCATGAACTCGACATGGGTGAATCCCATGTCGGTGAGATAGGCGGGGAGTTCCTCGGCGAGCTGCCGGTAGGTGCGCCCTGGGCGCCAGGACGGCAGGTGGACCTCGTACACGGACATCGGGGTGAGCCGGCAGTCCTGCCCGCCGCGGCTCGCCATCCACTCCGCGTCCGTCCACTCGTACGTGGAGGTGTGCACCACGGACGCCGTGGCCGGCGGGCACTCGGTGGCGCGGGCCAGCGGATCGGCCTTCTGGATCAGCCGTCCGTCGCGGGTGCGGATCTCGTACTTGTACCGGGTGCCGGCGCCCACCGCGGGCACGAACAACTCCCAGACCCCGCTGGACCCGAGCGAGCGCATGGGATGGGCCACACCGTCCCAGCCGTTGAAGTCACCGACGACGCGCACCCCTTGGGCGTTCGGAGCCCAGACGGCGAAGGCGGTCCCCGTGACGCCGTCGAGGGTCCGCACCCGTGCGCCGAGGACACGCCACAGCTCCTCGTGGCGGCCCTCGGAGATGAGGTGCAGGTCGAGCTCGCCGAGGGTGGGCAGGAACCGGTAGCCGTCGTCGTGCGCCTCCTCGCCCTCCCCGTACGTCACCAGCAGGCGGTAGCGCGGGATCTCGTCGACCGGCAGCGTGCCGGTGAACAGCCCCGCAGACTGGTGGACCAGGTCGACCCGGGCGCCGCGGTCGGTGAGCACGGCGACGGCACCGGCGAGCGGACGGAGCACGCGTACGAAGACGCCGGAGCCGTCCTCGGCCCGGTGGGCGCCGAGGACCGCGTGCGGGGCGTGGTGCGCCCCGGCGAGCAGCCGGTCGAGCTCGGCGTCGGCCATCCGTGCCCCGGCGAGCCCGGATCCGGCGGTGAGGGCGTCGGCGTCCCGTGTCTGCAGCAACGGTGGGGGTCCTCTCGTTGTCGGTGGCTACCGGTACCGGTCGGCGCGTGGTGCCGGGCGAACCGTCGGATCGGCGTGACTTCCGTGCGGGGGGTCCTCCGTGCGGGGGTCCTCCGTGCGGGGGGTCCTCCGTGGCGGCCCGGGTCGGGCGACGCGGCACTCAGCCGCGCACCCCGGCCAGCCGGTGGACTGCGGTGAGCGGGATGCCGAGCCAGTCCGGGCGGTGCCGGGCCTCGTACACCGCCTCGTACACCGCCTTGTCGGCCTCGAACGCCCGCAGCGGCACCGGGTGGCAGCGCGGGTCGGCGCCCCCGGCACCGGCGTATCCGGCGATGAACGCCCGGCGGTTGCGGATCGCCCAGGCCTCCGCGCGGCGGGCGTGCCGCAGACGGAGCCCCGGGGTCCGGTCGGCGGACCGCTTCCGCACGGCGGCGAGACCGGTCTGCGCGGCGTAGTCGAAGGAACGCAGCATCCCGGCGACGTCCCGCAGGACGGGCTGGGGCTCGGCGCGCTCGGCGGCGGAGCGGTCCGGCTCGCCCTCGAAGTCGATCAGGCGCCAGCCGTCCGCCGTGGGCAGCACCTGCCCCAGGTGCAGATCGCCGTGGACGCGCTGGGCGAAGACGGGGCAGCCGCGTCCCGCGTGGCGTGCGTAGTCGTCGTAGAGCGCGCCGATCCGGCCTCGGTAGCGGTCGAGAGCGGGCACCTCGGCGGCGGCCAGCCTCAGCCGCCGCTTCATCAGCCGGGCCTCCTCGGCCACCTCCTCCGGCGTGACCCTGGTCCGCGGGAAGGCGTCGGCGAGCACGGCGTGCACCTCGGCGACGGCCTCGCCGAGGGCGCGGGCGTGCGCCGTGAAGCCGCCGGTGACGGGGGCCGCGCTGTCCCGCCCCTCCAGGCAGTCGCCGACCTGACGCAGGGCGCTCTGCCACCCGTCCGCCTCGACGGGCAGGAACTCCTCGAACATGCCGAGGACGAGGCGTTCGCCGCCGGGGGCGTCGGTGTACAGCGTGCCGTGCAGTGCGGGGGTACGGGCGCAGTGCCGCTCGGTGAGGGCGCGCAGGGCCTCCACCTCCAGGTGCGGTCCGGGCTCGGGACGCCGGTAGATCTTGAACAGCAGCCGGTCGCCGTACACCACCGCGCTGTTGCTCTGGTCGGCGGACAGCGGGCGGGGCACCAGACCGACGGGCAGCGGGTGCGCGGAGGTGCGCTCCAGGCGGGGGCCGTCGCGTCGGCCGCGGACGGCGAGGGAGCGCAGCAGCACCCCCATCAGCGCGGCGTCCTCCGTCGCCTCGTACAGCGTCCAGCCCTGCCAGCGGCCCTCGGGCACGGTGGCGATGGCCGCGCCCGCGAGGCGGGCCGGCAGCGCGCGGCGCAGGCCGAGGAAGAGCTGGTAGAGCTGTTCGGTGCCGTCCGGCCGCGGGACGCCGAGCACGGCGTGCACGAGGACGGGCGCCTCGTCGTGGACGACGGAGACCACGACGGGCCTCACGGAGTCCAGGGCCCCGCCGCCGGCGCCGAACCAGCGGCGGGTGCGCAGCCACGGCGTCAGCGCGGGCAGCAGGGGTTCGAGCACGGGCTCCGCGACGGCGACGGTCATGACGTCTCCCCCGAACCGGCGGGAACCAGCAGGTGGGCGGGCGTCAGCCCGGGTTCCAGGCGTACGTAGGTGTGGCGGCCCCAGCTGTGGATCTCGCCGGTGAGTTCGTCGCGCACCTTCAGCGAGCCGTCCTCGGGCAGGCCGAGCGCGGCGAGGTCCACGTCGACGGTGGTCTCGCACATGCGGTGCGGATCGAGGTTCACGACGGCGATCACGGTGTCGGTGTCGCCGTCGGGCCGCACCACCTGCTTGGAGTAGGCGATCACCTGGTCGTGGCCGGTGTGGTGGAAGCGCAGGTTGCGCAGTTCCTGGAGGGCGGGGTGGGCGCGGCGCAGCTGGTTGAGGCGGGTGATGAGCGGGGTGATGGTGCGTCCCCCGGCCTCGGCCGCGATCCAGTCGCGCGGGCGCAGTTCGTACTTCTCGGAATGCCGGTAGTCCTCGGTGCCGCCCTTCAGCACGTCGTTCTCGCACAGCTCGAACCCGGCGTAGACGCCCCAGGTGGGGGCGAGGGTCGCGGCGAGCACCGCGCGGGCCTCGAACGCGGGCCGGCCGCCGTCCTGGAGGTAGGCGTGCAGGATGTCCGGGGTGTTGACGAACAGGTTGGGGCGCAGGAAGTCGGAGCTCTCGTGGGCGAGTTCGCTCGCGTACGCGGTGAGCTCCCGCTTGTCGTTCTTCCACGTGAAGTAGGTGTACGACTGCTGGAATCCGGCCTGGGCGAGGGCGTGCACCATGGCCCGGCGGGTGAACGCCTCGGACAGGAACACCACGTCGGGGTCGGTCAACCCGATGTCGCCGATGACCCGTTCCCAGAAGGCGACCGGCTTGGTGTGCGGGTTGTCGACGCGGAAGATGCGCACGCCCTGGTCCATCCAGTGGCGCAGCAGCCGCAGGGTCTCCTCGACCAGCCCGTCGAAGTCCGTGTCGAAGGAGAGGGGGTGGATGTCCTCGTACTTCTTCGGCGGGTTCTCGGCCGGGGCGAGGGTGCCGTCCGCGCGCTGGGTGAACCACTCGGGGTGCTCGGTCAGCCAGGGATGGTCGGGCGAGCACTGCAACGCGAAGTCGAGGGCGACCTCCAGGCCCAGCTCCCCCGCCCGGGCGACGAACCGGCGGAAGTCGTCGAGGGTTCCGAGGTCCGGGTGCACGGCGTCGTGCCCGCCCCGGGCCGAGCCGATGGCCCAGGGCGAGCCCACGTCGTCGGGCCCGGCGGTGAGCGTGTTGTCCGGCCCCTTGCGGTGCGTGTGCCCGATGGGGTGGATGGGCGGCAGGTACACCACGTCGAAGCCCATGGCGGCGATCGCGGGCAGCCGCCGGGCCGCGGTCGCGAAGGTGCCGCTCACCGGGGGCGCGCCGGGCCTGAGCACGGCGCCCTCCGAGCGCGGGAACATCTCGTACCAGGAGCCGACCAGGGCGCGCCGCCGCTCGACGAGCAGGGGCAACGGCCGGGAGACGGTGACCAGTTCGCGCAGTGGGTGGCTCTCCAGCGCGGCGACCACCTCACGGCCGGTGGTCGCTTCGAGCCGGCGGGGGGAGGGGCTCGCTTCATCGCGGAGCGCTCCGGCCACTGCCGTCACCGCCTCCCGGCGGTCCTTGTCCGGGATGCCGAGGGCGGCCCGCTCGTGCAGCAGGGCCCCCTCCGCGAGCATCAGCTCGACGTCGACCCCGGCGGGAATCTTCAGATGCGCGTCGCGGCGCCATGTGGTGAGCGGGTCGGCCCAGGCCTCCACGGTGTACGTCCACAGTCCGGTGCGGCCCGCCCCGACGACGACCGTGGCCTCCCAGCGGTCGGAGTCGGCGTCCACGAGGGTCATCGGGGTCCAGGGGCCCCGGCGGCCGGCCGGGTCGTAGAGGACCACGTTGGCGCCGACCGCGCCGGCGCCCTCACGGAAGACGGTGGCGCTGATGGTCAGGGTCTCGCCGCGCACCGCCTTGGCGGGCACCAGCCCGCCGCGCACCTGGGGGCGGATGTCCCTGATCGGGATGCGTTCCCGAGTCGTCGGGTGGGCGTGCGAGGGCACGATGGCGGTCATGTCCCGCTCCTCACCGGTGTCCGGCGCCCCGGGACGCCCGGCCTCTCCTTGCTCGCGAGGAGGTCGATGATGGTGCGGGCGAACACGTGACAGTGCTGGCCGGTGCGCGCGGTGACCAGGTCGTCGTGGACGACGACGTCCTCGTCGACGTACTCGCCGCCCATGTTGCGCAGGTCGCCGAGAAGGTTGTTGTGGACGACGGCGCGCCGCCCGCGCACCAGGGAGGGCAGCGGCGCGGTGAGCCACATGCCGTGGCAGATGATGCCCTTGACGATGGCCGGGTCCTGGAAGGCGCGGCGCAGGAACGCGGACGCGGGAGGCAGTTTGTCCGGGTCCTCGGTGTAGCGGAGCCGGTCGGAGACCATCCCTGAGGGGACGATCACGGCGGAGAACTCCTTGAGGGCGAACTCGTCGATGTCCTCGAAGGACTCGGAGACCTCGAAGGGCATCCGGTGCTCGTGTCCCTGGAAGGTCATCGAGTCCTGGCCCCAGAGCCGGGACAGGAAGTGGACCTCGGCGCCCTCCTCCGGGAAGCGGAACTGGTAGTAGAGAATCTCGGGCTCGTAGAAGTCGCTCTCCATCAGGACGGCGATCTTGTGGCCGGAAAGCCGCACGGCTAGTCCCTCCCCCTGCCGGTGACCAGGTCGATCAGGAACGGCCCGTCGGTGCCCAGCGCCTCGGCGACGGCCGCCTCGACCTGGTCGGGCTTCTCGACACGCACGGCGGGTACGCCGAGCGAGCGGGCGAGTCCGACGAAGTCGATCGCGGGCTGCGAGAGGTCGAAGATCTCCGGCTGCTCGTGCGCGTCGATGGACTGCGACCTCCAGTACTCCTCGATGTTGAGTTCGAGGAGCTTGTAGCTGCTGTTGTTGCAGATCACGAACTTGGCGCCGATGCCGTGGCGGGCCGCCGTCCACAGCGCCTGGATGGTGTACATGGATCCGCCGTCGCCGGTGAAGCCCACGACCGTACGGTCCGGGTGCGCGAGCCGGGCGCCGAGCGCGCCGGGGATGCCCACGCCCAGGGAGCCGCCGCGGGTCTGGAACCAGTGGCCGGGGCGGTTGGGCGGCAGGTGCCGCGAGATGTCCGGCGAGGCGGTCAGCGCCTCGTCGAACACCATGGTGTCCTCGGGGAGCCGGCGGGCGAGTTCGCGCAGGAACGCCGTGGTCGGCAGGGCGGTGGGGGCCAGTTCGCCGTCGTCCGGGCGGCGGGCGTCCGCGATCTGCCGCTCCCGCTCGGCGGTCCTGCGGCGCAGCCACTCCCCGGCGCGTGCGCGGCTCGCGTCGTCCATGCGGGTGCCGAGCGCACGGGTGAGTCCCGCGAGGGTCCGCCGCGGGTCGGCCACCAGGCCGAGGTCGACGGGGAAGTTCTTCGCGATCGCGTCCGTGTCGAGGTCGATGTGGACGACCGGGGCGCCGTCGGCGAAGACCCCGTCGAGCAGCGGGTAGACCTCGGGCAGCGTGTATGTGCCGACGACGAGCACGGCGTCGGCGGCGGCGGTGACGCGCCTGCTGGACTCACCGAACATGTGGCCCAACTGGCCTGCGTAGGCGGGGTGTTCGGCCGGGAGGTTGACCTCGGCCCAGTCCGCGCCCCACACGTCGGCGCCCCATGTCTCGGCGAGGTCGCCGAGTTCCTTCTCGGCCCCGGCGAAGTGGACGCCGTCGCCGGCGATGACGATCGGCCGCTCCGCGCCGGCGAGCAGCCCCGCGGCCCGGTCGAGCGTCTCCGCGTCGGGGACGCTGTCCGTGACCGGGTACGACGTCGGTACGGCCGTCTCGGAGGTGTCGCGGTCCATCACGTCGGCGGGCAGCACGACGAGGACGGGCCCGTACGGGGGTGTGGCGGCCACCTTGAAGGCGCGGCGCAGGACACGCAGCGTGGACTCCGGGTCGACGACCCGGGTGGCCCACTTGGTGACCGGCTCCGCCATGCCGACCAGGTCGGCGGCCATCTGCGCCTCCATGGCCTCGTAGCGCAGGCCCGCCTCTCCGACGAGCACCACCAGCGGGGCGTGTCCGCGCATCGCCTGGTAGAGCATGCCGATGCCGTTGCCGAGGCCGACGCCGGTGTGCAGCTGGCAGACGGTGGGCGTGCGGGTGGCCCGTGCGTAGCCGTCCGCCATGCCGACGGCGGTGGCCTCCTGCAGCGCGAGGACGTATTCGAGCTCTGGGAAGTTGCGCAACTCGTCGAGGAAACCCTGCTCGACCGTGCCGGGGTTTCCGAACATGTACCGGACCCCGTCGGCCCGCAGCTGTTCGAGGATCGCGACCCGCGCGGGCCTGCTGACCATGATGCGTCCACCTCTCGATCGACTGTGCCTTTTGGGGGTCCCCCGGACCCCCGGCCGTGCCCGGTCCGTCAGCCGGCGGCCCTGAAACCCCACTGGCGCAGGCCGTTCTCCAGCACCTCGACGACCTTCTCGCCGGTCAGGTACGAGTCGGGCGTCGAACGGCCGGTGATGAACGGGTAGTCGACGATGACGGAGGTCGTCCTGCCGAAGTTGCCGTGGAAGGCGCCGTCGGGGCCGGTCGCGTCGCGCAGGATGTACTCCAGCGGGTACGGCGGCGGGCCGATCACGAAGTCGGTGCCCATGAAGCCGGTGCCGTCCTTGTAGTCGTACTCGATGCAGTGCCCGGTGACGTGCTTGCCGCGGATGATGGAGCGGCGGTCCTCCTGGTCGCGGGCGAAGGCCAGCGCGGCCACTCCGTAGCACTCGGCGGCGATCGGCAGGTCGAGGGCGTGGAAGGCGAGGATCAGGTCGTGGACCCGCCAGTTGTTGGCGAGGTCGACGATCGGGCCGCTGCCGCCGACGACGAGCAGCGCGTCGTAGCGGCCCGCGATCTGCTCGCGGATCTGCTCCAGGCGGGTGTTGTACGCCTCCCAGTCCCGCAGGAAGTACGGCTTGCTGCGGTAGGGGCGGTCGGGCAGCCAGGACGACAGGTCGAGCGGGTCGTCGAGGCGGGAGGAGCTGTCGATGGCCCGGACCTTCGCCGCCATCTCGGGCGTCGTGACCGAGCGGCCGAGGGGCGGGTCGATGTAGTCGGGGTCCATGCTCGGCGGCAGCGCCACGGGGCGCTTTCCGGTCGGCGTGGCGAAACTGACGTGGTACCCGGCCTTGTCGAAGGTCTCCAGAGGGCCGATCAACTCTTCGCCCCAGTAACCGTATTCGGACAGGACGACGAGGATGCGCTTGCTCATGGGGATGTCCTCTCGTTCGGTTCGGTCCGCGAACCGTCGAACTCATGTCTACGTTCCGCGGGTTCGGGCCGACCACGAGTGGCTGATGTGATGGGTCCATATCGGCAAGTGGCCGGAAACACTTCCGCACATCGGGCATTCCTCCGGTGCCTGCCGGGCGGGGGCACGGTCCCGAAAGCCGGCGGACCGGTGCCCGGAAGGGCGTCGACCGGTTCCTTCGCAGGTCGGGATGTGTTCCGGTGCGGGCCGGAGCGGCCTTCCGTGCGGGGCGCGGCCGGGTGCCGGCGGCGTATGACGTGCGGTCCGCGGGCGGCCCAGAGCCGAGGTCAGCCTGTCTCCGGCCCGACTTGGCGATGTACGCCCGCTGTCGCGCGGGAGCCCGGTCGCGCCGGTCCCCGGGGCCAAGGATGAGAGCCGGCTGTGCGCCGACGGACGAGGAGCGTCCGTGCGCCGCCCGAACCGTGCGCCGACCGAAAGGATCCCCAGCCATGCCCGACACCCCGAGCACGGACCTGAGCCCCCGCGAGGTCCTGGAGGCCTACCACCGAGCGATCGTCGCGGCGGACGCGGACGCCGTCGCCGAGCTCTACGCGGTCGACGCCGTCCACGAGTTCCCGTTCCTGTTCCCCGGGGTCACCGACTACCACGGCCGCGAAGAGGTCCGGGCCGGCTACCGGGCCGCCTGGGAGCAGAGCCCGGCGCGGACGGAGAAGGTCGTCGAGGTCGCCGTCCACGAGGGCAAGGACCACGAGCTCGTCATCGCGGAGCGCTTCTTCGAGGGGACGATCTCGACGACGGGCGAGTCCTTCCTCGTCCCCAGCATCCTGGTCCTGCGGGTCCGGGACGGCCGGATCGTCCACGCCCGCGACTACATGGACGGCCTCGGCACCGCCAAGGCCATGGGCGCCCTGGAGTACGTGGTGAGCGCGCTGGGCGCGAACGCCTGACGGTCACGCCTCCGCAGGACCCCGCACCGGGCGGCACCGGAAACACGCCGCCCGGTGCACGCGTGTGCGCGCCCTCCGGGGGCTCCGCCCCCGGACCTCCGATCGGCCTGGACGGCCTCGTCCTCAAGCGCCGGACGGGCTGAAACAGCCCCTCCGGCGTTTGAGGAGCGGGGTCCGGGGCGGAGCCCCGGGTACGGGACGGGCAGGGGCGGAGGGGGCGAGGAACGGCCGTACCCGGGCGGGCCGGTGCATGCGAAGGCCCCCGCCGTCGGGGGAGGAGATGACGGCGGGGGCAGGGGGGCGGCCACACTCGAACGGCGCGGGCCCGCGACTCGCTAGGAGGCGGCCCCCGAGGCGTGCTGCTCGTCGACCGCGGTCTCGATGACCCGCGCGGCAGGCGCACTCTGCGCGGCCGGCCGCGTACGCGTCGCCAGCCAGCCGATCAGCGCACCCACGATGATCATCGCGGCGGCCACGAGGAAGCCGAGCCGGAACCCGGCGGTGAGGGCGGAGTCGTCCACCGGCCCGTCCGCGATCCGGTCGCTCCGCCAGTTCGCCACGGAGGCGAGGATGGCAAGCCCCAGGGCACCACCGATCTGCTGGGACATGTTGATCATGCCGCCGGCGATACCGGAGCGCTCCGGGTCGACACCCGACACGGAGGACACCACGAGCGCCGTGAAGGCGAACCCGCTGCCGACCGCGAGCAGGAGCCCGGGGCCGAGGATGCTCCGGAGGAAGGAGCCGTCCGTCGACAGCTGGGCGAACCACAGGAAGGAGACGGCGGTCAGACCGAGCCCGATCACGAGGATGGTGAAGATGTGCAGCTTGCCCATGAGCCGGCCGACGACCACCTGGGAGGTGATCACCTGGCCCACCGCGATGGGCAGGAAGCACAGCCCGGCCGCGATCGGACCGTAGTCCAGCACGCGTTGGACGTAGATGGTGACGAAGAAGGTCATGGCCACGGCGCCGGCCGAGAACATCAGCATGATGACGTTCGCGGCGCTGAGCCCACGCACCCGGAAGATGCTGAAGTCGACCACGGGCTCCGGCACGTTGAGCTCGGTGACCACGAAGACGACGAGCAGGACCGCCGCGGCGGCCAGTGCCACACCCGCGCGCCCGTCCCAGCCGTGCTCACCGATCCGCACGAAGCCGTAGATCAGCGCGGACAGACCGGCCGTCACGCTGATCGCGCCGAGCAGGTCGAAGTGGCGGGCGTTGCCGCTGCGTTCGGCCTCGGTGAGCAGGCGTACGCCGACCAGCGCGCCGCCCAGCGTCAGGGGCACGTTGATCCAGAAGACCCACTCCCAGCCGAAGGCGTCGGTCAGCACACCACCGAGCACGACGCCGGCCGCGCCACCGGCGGCGGCGACGGCGCCCCACAGGGCCATCGCCCGGTTGCGCTCACGCTCCTCCGGGAAGGTCACGACGACCAGTGAGAGGGCCGCGGGCGACATCAGCGCACCGCCCAGACCCTGTGCCGCACGCGCCGCCACCAGCTGTCCGCTGGTGTCGGCGAAACCGCAGGCGAAGGAGGCGAGGCCGAACAGGGTCAGGCCGAGCAGGAAGATCCGCTTGCGGCCGAACAGGTCGGCCGCACGCCCGCCCAGGAGCAGGAAGCCGCCGAATGTCAGCATGTAGGCGTCGACAACCCACTGCAGACCGTCCTGGGTGAACCCCAGCGGGGCTTGCATCGACGGCAGTGCGATGTTGACGACGCTGATGTCCAGGATTACCACGAACTGCGCTATGGCCAGCAGGGTGAAGACACCCCAGCGCCGGTCGATTACCGATTTCACGGCTGTCATACGCTCCTCGAATTCTGAACTCTGCCCCGTGGGGACCGAGCCGCCTTCCGTCACACCCCTTCGGGCAGCAACGGCTCCACGTTCGGGTCCCAGACGACCGAGATGTTGAAGTGCAGGTGCCGGATCTTCAGGAACATCCGGGAATAGAGAGCGACGAACATCTCGGGACCCCGGGCCGTCGTGATGTCACCCAGGTCGAAAATGGTGTCCTCGCCCCAGCCGAACTGGCCGAGCAGGGAGGCGACTTCGTCCTTGGCGGCCTTGTCGTTGCCGCTCACGAAGACGTTGTGGTGTCCGGACAGCACCTTCGGATTCACCATGATGTCGCAGTTCATGGTGTTGAGCGTCTTCACCACCCGCGCCGTCGGGAAACGGCGCTGGATGCGCTCGCCGAGGCTGTCGTCGTTGAGAATGCCGAGCGAGGGCGGCTCCACCTCACTGGTGATGACCAGCGGGTTCGCCACATCCATGATGGTCTTGCCGGCGAGGTTCTCCTCGCCGGCCGCTTCCAGCACGTCGAGCGAGATGATGCCGCGGGTGGCGTTCACGACGACGGTGCCGAAGGCGGCGGCGTCGGCGAACGTACCGCCACTGGCCGACTCGCCGTTCTCCTCGACCCAGTTCAGCAGATTCTCGTTGTCCGAGGTCCGCGACCCCAGACGCACTTCATGTCCGACTTCCACAAGGCGAGAAGCTATGGCCTTTCCGACCATTCCGGTGCCCAATACGCCGATGCGCATGCGATGCATCCTTCCGGTTGTCCGGCATACGAAGGCGATATCGCCCGCTCTTATTGCTAGCACCGGAAATGCGGGCCCGTCCGCGGCCGTGGCCGCGGTGCGGGAACTGTGTCAAGTCGCCGCCGGTGCTTCGTGATGACGCCCTCCGCGGGCCGCGGCGCACCGCCCGCGATGGCGTGCCGCGCGGGGACCACCGGGCGCCGCGACCTGACGCAGTGCGGTCGCCCCGCGCGGTGCTACGCGTGTCACGGCAGCTCAGGCGTCTAGCATGCGGCCGAGTTCTACACAGGAGGACAGACATGCTCTATCAACTGCTGGGGCAGACGGGGCTACGGGTGTCTGAACTGTTCCTCGGCGCCATGACGTTCCACGGACGGGACCGCGACGGTAACGCGCACAAGGAATACGAACGTATCGTCGAAGCCTATGCGCAGGCCGGCGGAAATGTCATCGACACCGCGGTGAACTATGGCGAAGGGGAAAGCGAGGAAATTCTCGGGGAATTACTGAAGAAGGACCGGGACCGATTCGTTCTGTCCACCAAGTACACGCTCTACCGCGACGCCTCGGACCCCAACGCCTCCGGTAATCACCGGAAGAACCTGAGGCTGTCCCTCGAAACCAGTCTCCGCCGGCTGCGGACGGACTACATCGACCTCTACTGGGTGCACATCTGGGACCCGAACACGCCGATCGAGGAGACGATGCGTGCCCTCGACGACGTGGTGCGCTCGGGGAAGGTCCTCTACCTCGGCATCTCCGACACCCCCGCCTGGGTGGTGGCGCGGGCCAACACACTGGCGGAGCAGCACGGCTGGACCCCTTTCTCGGCCGTCCAGGTGCCGTACAACCTGCTCAACCGGGACGTCGAGCGCGAGGTGCTGCCGATGGCGGAGGCGACCGGGCTGTCCGTCGCGGGCTGGGGTCCGCTGGCCAGCGGCGCCCTGTCCGGCAAGTACACCCGGCCCGACCGCAGGCCGACCGGACCGACCCGCATGTCGGCGCAGGACATGAGTCCGCGCGACCGTGCCGTCGCGGAGGCCGTTGCCGAGGTCGCGGACGAACTGGACGCCACGCCCTCCCAGGTGGCGATCGCCTGGACGCGGGCGCGGTACAGGTCGGTGCACCCGATCCTGGGGGTCCGTACGCTCGACCAGCTCACCGACAACCTGGGCGCCGCCGGCCTGTCGCTCTCCGCGGAGCAGCTGACCCGGCTGGAGGCGCCGACGGAGTTCAGCCGCGGGTTCCCGCTCGACTTCATCGAGCAGACCGCCCAGTGGGTCTACGGCTCGGTGGGGCACCGGGTCGTCCCGCGCGGTCGCTGAACACCCGGGACAGCACGCGCAGTCGGCGCACGACGCGACGGTGGGCCGGGAGGCATCTGCCTCCCGGCCCACCGTCGTCCGGCCGCCGCCCGCGTCGCGGGCCGCGGCCGGGCAGCTCAGGCGAAGAACTCGTTGTACTCGGTGGTGCCGCTGCCGAAGATCGCGCCGCGACCCTCGACGATCTTGCCGTCGCGCCAGCGCATGACGTGCACCACGTCGATGTCGAGCTTGCGGGACGTGTCACCGGCGCGCGTGGCGGTGTTGTGCGTCAGGTCGACGCTGGTGTCGCCGAGCACGAGGGTGGCCGAACGCTCCATGACGAAGGAGTTGTCGGCGAGCGCGCCCACCTCGCCCATGAAGGAGAGGAAGTTGTCGAGGCCCTGCTTGAGGCCCGAGACCGGAGCCTCACCGGGAACCAGCCACGTCATGTCGGCATCCCAGTACTTGTCGATCTCGGCACGGTCGCCGCTCGCCAGCGCCGCGTAGGCGGCGACCACGCGCGCCTCGTCGAGCCGGTGGGCGATCTGCTCGTTGGAGATGGCCTTGCCGCCGGCCACCATCTCCGCGTCCGCGACGACACCGCCGATGGACCAGGAGCCGGGCTTCACTTCCCGGATGAGGGAGAAGATGTTCGGCTTGGTGATCTCGCCGAAGACGTCGACGACCACGTTGGCGAGCCGGGTGATGACATCCGACTTCTGGTCGTCGTCGGCGAATCCCTCGACCAGGGTGAGCTCGATGATGGGCATGTGTGTCTCCTGTCTGGGTTCCGACCTAAGGGTGCGGGCCTGCTACTTGGCCCACCTGTCCGGAATGGGGGCCAAGTCGTAAGCGGCCCAGAAGAAGTTGTCGGCCGCGTACTGGTCGCTCATGTAGACCTGGACTTCCGCGATGCGCCCGTCGCGAATGCGGTAGTGCGTGCAGTTCAGCGCGTCCAGCTCGGCGCCCCGGGATTCGCCGTATCCGCGGTGCACCTCGACCACGGTGTCGTCGCCCCAGGCGTCGATCTGAACGATGTCGACCTTGATTCCCGAATTGACGAGACCGCCGAAGAAGGCGATGACCTCGTCCGGTCCGTTCTTGACCCCACCGACCGGATTGCGTCCGGGCAGCGTCCATACGAGGTCCGCCGCGAAGACTTCTTCCTTCAGGAGGCTCAGGTCTCCGGTGTTGAAGAGCTCATACATCCGCTCGACCAGCGCCACATTCCGCTTGGCCGGCTCATCTTCGTGCGGCACAGCTTCTCCCTTCGGCACTGCGGTTTTCTCCCGTTCAGCAGTGAACTTCCGAAGGCGTCCGGTCCGCGACAACTTGAAAGTGCTTGCCCCACACTTCTGGGAGTCGACCTGGTATTCGACGGCGCGCACCACAAAGGCCCGCACCCCTCCAGGGGTACGGGCCTTCGGCGGGCGTGCGGCGACGCTCAGGTCGACTGGGGTTCGAAGTCCCAGTAGGGCCGGTTGCGGGAGCGCGCCGAAATGGTGTGGACGTGCTGGTCGCCGAGGGTGGCGGCCAGGTCGGCGAGTGCCTCCTGCTCGATCTTCTCGGCCTGCTGACGCTCCCTGAGGGCGCGCAGGTCGGCGGCGAGCGCGATGCGCGCGGACAGCGTCAGCGGGTGGGTGCGGCCGAGGGTCTCGCCGGCCTGGGTGACCGCGGTCTGGCTGAGCGCGGCGGCGCCCTCGGGGTCGCCCACGAGGTTGCGCAGCGCGGCGGCGTTGATGGCGCAGCCCAGCGTCCAGGGGTGGGCCTCCCCCACCGCGGCGGTCAGGTCGGCCAGCGACTGTTCGATGAGGACGTGGGCGTGGTCCCGCTCGCCGACACTGCGCAGCACCAGGGCGTGGTTGGCGCGCACCCCGGCGATGTAGGGGTGGCCCTCGGCGAGCATCACCTCGTAACGGGCGACGACGGACTCGCCGAGCTCCCGGGCCTGATCGATGTCGCCGTGCTCGCGGGCGAAGCAGCTGGTGGTGGTCGCGAAACGCAGTGTCTGCGGGTCGGTCTCGCCCAGGACGCGCTCGCAGCGCTCCAGGACCCGGCTGAGCATGGGTCCGGCGGTGGCGCGGTCGCCGCTGCGGTAGTGGCACAGGGCGAGGTTGTGCTCGGCGTCCAGGGTCTGCGGCCGGTCGGCGCCCATGACGATGCGGTTCTCCCGCATGTTCTTGGTCTGGATCGACGCGGCCTCGGCGTACCGGCCGAGCAGGCGCAGGTCGGTGGCGTACGAGTTCTCCGAGTTGAGCGTCCAGGGGTGGCGGGCGCGCAGCAGCAGTCTGCGTGCCTCCAGCGTCCGCCGGTCGGTGTCGAGTGCCTCCTGGTACCGGCCGAGCAGGCGCAGCGAGACCGCGAGGTTGTTCTGGGCGCCGAGGGTGCGGGAGTCCTGTTCGCCGAGGAGGTCCCGGTAGGTCGCCAGGAGCCTCTGGGAGAGCGTCAGGGCCTCGTCGTACCGGGCGAGGCCGCGCAGGTCGGCGGCGAGGCCGCTGACGGCGCGGGAGTGGTCGAGGTCCTGCTCGCCGCGCTGCTCGCGCAGATGGTCGACGGCGGCGCGCTCGATGGCCTCGGTGCGCTGGTAGTCGCCGACCGCGCGGAGCAGGTTGGCGTAGTGGTGGGTCAGCTCCCAGATCCTGGGGTGGTTCTCGCCGAGCAGTCTGCGCCAGGCCTTCAGGGCGCGTTCGCCGAGCTTGATGCCCGCGCGGTACTCGCCCGAGATGTACATGTAACGGAGGCAGTTGAAGACCAGCGTCTGCACGGCCGGGTCCTTGCTCTGCAGGACGTCCGCGTACTTCAGGTGCGGGACGATCTCCGCGTAGCCGGGCCACAGCCGCGTGTCGGTGGGCCGTCGGGGGTCGGCCGCGGCCAGGGCCCGCCGCACCACCTCGATGAACTCGGCACGGTCCTCGTCGGGCATGTCCTTGTGGACGATCTGGTGGACCATGCGGTGCAGGTAGAGGGACTCGCCGGAGGAGGAGGTCTCGTCGCCGGCCGACTCGTGGGACTCCAGGCGGACGACGGAGTACTGGCGGAGCTGGTTGATCGCCTTGTTCCACAGGAGAGGGTCGTTGAGGAGGCCGGCGATCTGTTCGGGGAGCTCGTCGTGCGGCATCTCCTTCAGCAGGCGCACGGGGATGAATCCGGGCGCGAAGAAGGTGCACAGGCGCAGCAGGTCCACGGACTCCGGGACGGTGTCGCGGAGCTTGTTCAGCAGTATCGACCAGGCGGTCTGGAAGGCGACCGGGAAGTCGGTCGAGATCTTGACGACGTCCTGGTCGATGCCGCCCTCGAGGAGGCCGATGTACTCCTCGACGGAGAGGGCCGAGTCGTTGAGCCAGCCGGCGGTCTGGTCGAGCAGGAGGGGCAGGTCCTCCAGTGCCTCGGCGAGCTGGTCGGCCTCGGCCTCCGAGAGCCGCGGGGCGCGCCGGCGGATGAAGGCGACCGACTCGTCGCGGTCGTAGACCGGGACCTCCAGCAGTCGGCTGTTGTGCTCGCTCCACTCGGGGTTGCGCGAGGTGATCAGGACGTGTCCGGGGCCGTTGGGCACCAGGTCCCAGATCTGGTCCGGTTCGTCCGCGCCGTCCAGGATGAGCAGCCAGCGCGCGTACGGGTCGCCGCGGCGCAGCGAGTCCCGCACGGCGCGCAGCCGCTCGCCGTACTCGGCGCCGGTGCTCAGCCCCAACTGGGGTGCCAGTTCCGCCAGTCGGCGCCGGTAGGTGACGCGCTTCTCGGCGTTGACCCACCACACGACGTCGTACTCGGAGCCGAATCGGTAGACGTACTCGGCCGCAAGCTGTGTCTTGCCCACGCCGGACATGCCGTGCAGGGTGACCACGCCCGCGCCCGGCTCGGCGCCCTGGAGCAGGTGGTAGGCGTCGTTCAGGAGCGGCTCACGGCCGGTGAAGCGGGTGTTGCGGCGCGGTACTCCGCCCCACACCTCGGGCATGGCCGCGGGGAAGCGGGGGCCCTGGCGGGCGCCGTCGGCGGGGACCGGGAGCGGGTCGGCGGGCAGGTCGAGACGGTCCAGGACGCGCCGTTCGGCCTCATCGGCACCCATGTTGTTCAGCTCCACCGCGCCGAGGACGGCGGCGGCGGCCGGCAGGGTGCTGTTGGTGACGGAGACGGCCGCGAACCGGGACGGATCGGGGGCGACGACCTCGCGCAGGGCGGTGTTCCACTCCTCGTGGGTGCGCGGGCCCAGCTGGAAGTACCACTCGCTGACGATGACGAGGATGCGGCCCTGGGCCAGCATCAGGTCGCGCAGCAGGTCCACGAGCGCGACTTCGGCCGGGGAGTCCCAGCGCTGGTACACGACGCGATGGCCGCGTCGCTCCAGGCGGTCCCCGATCCAGGCCGCCCAGGCCCGGTTGAACCCGGCGAAGCTGATCGTGACGGTCTGCTTCGCGGCCCCCCTCTCGGTTGGCCCGACCGGCGTACGAGCTCCAGACATGCAGCGGCCTCCCCGCGTGATTTTAGAACCTGAGCCCGGCAACAACCAGTGGCCTGCCACCAGTAGCTGCTGCCGTGGTTCGTTTCCTCAAACGCGACGATCTTCGCGCAAGGATCTTGAAACGGCTGGCATCCGGGATTATTCGGCGGGTGCATGGCGCTGCGTCCACAGGGCGCGTGCCGCCCGGACGTACGCCGCCGCCCGTGCGGCCTGGCCCCGGGGTGCCGGGCGCTCGGCCAGTCGTTCGTACACCCGGACCATCTGGTCCACGAACCTGCGCCCCGGCTCGGTGAGATCGCCCGACCCGACGAGCGTCGGCAGGGCGGCTCCGACCTGCTCCTGGTAGCGCGCGTGCTGGGCCCAGGCGGCGTCCCGGTCGGCCGGGCGGTCGGCGGAGAGGGCGCGGCGCTGGAAGAAGTCGGCCAGCGCGAGATGGGAGTAGGTGCCCTGCAACAGGCCGTCGTACGGCCGCGGGTCGGGTCGCCACGGCGCGAAGTAGCGTGCGGTCCCTTCTGCATGATGAAGCGTCAGCATGTCGGTGAGTGCGGCGAGTTTGGTGTGCTGGATCTCGTGGACGAGGGTGGCGGCCAGTGCGGTGGGCCCGGCCGGGGTGCTGCTGAGCACGGCGCCGAAGGCCTCGCGCCGGGTGACACTGCAACTGCCGCCGGGGCGGCCGCCGGGCAGCGAGCCGGGCGGAGCGGACAGCGGGACCAGACAGCGCAGCAGGGACACGGCCTCCGCGAGCCGCTGCGCGCCGCCGAGTCCGAGTTCGGACGCGGTACCCGACCAGGCGTGCAGCCAGTGCTTGCGTTCCTCGTCGTCGAGTGTCACCGGGCCGCTGAGGGTGTGGGGACGGGATCCGCCGCGTGCGGTGCGATAGGGGTCGAGGTCGTCCAGGGGGACGGGCGCCGAGCCCGGGAGCAGACCGGGGAGCGCGTGCGCCGGGGTCCAGGCGGTGGCGTCGGACCACGCTCCGACGCCGGTCTGGAGGTGCACGAGCACGTCCGCCGCGCCGGCCCTGCGGAACGTCAGGCGCCCGCGGCGGTGCACCACGTCCACCCGGGTGTCCCGCGAGGTGTGCGTGCGCAGCGCGCCGAGCGAGGGCAGGGTGAGCACGCCGTCGAGTGCGGTCAGGCGTACCGCGAAAGCGATGCCGGCCCGCGTCGCCGCGGCGGCGGCCAGTGCCCCGAAGTGGGCGAGACCGCAGGCGAGTTCGCGCGCGTCGCGTTCCGTGCGCGGCCCCGGCAGGGTACCCAGCCCGCTCAGGCAGTGCCGGGCCCACGGGCCCACGAACGGGTGCAGCAGGAGGGCTCGGACGGAGGACAACGGCGGGACGGCGAGGGCGGAGACGGCCTCGGCGGCGCCACGCACCGCGGGGTCCGCGTGCACGACGGGATCCGCGCATGCCACGGGGTCCGCGTGCGGCGCGGGGTGCGGGGGCGGCCCAGCGTCTCCGTACGCCCCGAAGGCGCCCCGTGTCCGGCGATCGCCGCGCGGACCGAGGTCCTCCCGCGTCCCGCGTTCGCCGTACGTCCCGAGGCCGTCCCGCGTCCCGAGGTCGTCCCGCGTGCCGAGGTCGCCGTGCAGTCCGGCGTACCCGCCCTCCGCCCGTACGGAGGACACCGGGCCCCGGTGCACCCGGCCCGGCCGTTCCACCCGGTCGGCCTCCTCCAGGAGCGCCCAGTCGTCCCGCAGCCGGGCCCGTGCCCCGGCGGAGCAGACTGCCGGGCCGGCCGCCTCCGCCGCGTCGAGCACCGCTCGCAGCAACAACAGCCGTCGCGTGTGCTGGTCGCGGACGAGGAGCCCCAGGGTCTCGGGGCCGCCTTCGGTGCGGCCGAGTTCGGTCAGGGCCCGCTCCGGGACCGCCGGCAGGATCACGGGGTGCCTCCTTCGCGAGAGGCGGGGACGGGCGCCGCCCCTGCGAGCCTCACCGCCACGTGGCGGATGAAGCGCTGGAGGTCGGCGCAGTAGACGGAGGGGTTGGCGAAGCCGTGGCCGGCCCGGTATCGATGCGCGTAGTGTCCGCCGCCGCAGACGGAGAGCAGCGGGCAGGCGCGGCAACTCGTGGCGAGCGCGGCGGAGCCGGCCTGCCGGGCCACCACACCGGGGTGACGCAGGGCGTCGTCGAAGCTGTGCCGGAAGACGTCGAGGCCGGTCTCGGCCGCTCCTTCGTAGCAGGACTTCAGCGAGTCGACCTGTTCGATCGACCCGTCGGTCTCCACCACCACGGCGTCGAAGGGGGCCAGGCCCAGCGACTCGGTGGCGGCGGGCAGCCCGAACAGCAGCGCGACGCATTCTTCGAAGAGACGTACCCGTGTCTCCCGGCGTCCGGCTCCCCACCAGCGGTCGAAGACCGCGCACAGCCAGTCCCCGTACGGGGTTCCGGTGCCGTCCCGGCCCGGTGGCGGGGCGGACCAGTTGCCGTGCGGCAGCAGCAGGTCCAGAGCCGGTGGCCGCAGGGCGAGCAGCGACTCGTAGACCTCGACGGGGTCGGTCGTGGGGTCCACTACGGTGAGGATGCCGGCGTACGCCTCGGGGTGGCGGTCGGCGATCAGGCGGGCGCCGCGCGCGGCGGCGGGCCAGGACGGGCGCCCGGCGCGGTCGGTGCGCAGCGCGTTGTGGGCGGGCAGGCCGCCGTCCAGGCTGATCCCGACACGGATGCCGTGCCGGGCGAGGACGGCGAGCCGTCGCTCGTCGAGCAGGGTGGCGTTCGTCTGGACGGTGGCGTGGACGGCACAGTCGCCGGGAACACGGGCCCGTACGAGACCGGTGAAGCGTGCGAGCGTGTCCGCGCCCGCGAGCAGCGGCTCGCCGCCGTGCAGCACCAGGGAGACAGCCGTGGCCCGGTGGGCGCGGGCGTGTTCGCCGATGCGTCCCGCGGTCCGCTCCAGCACGGCGGCCGAGGCGGCGGCGGGTCGGGTGCGCCAGCCGCGGTCGGGGCCTTCGTAGAGGTAGCAGTAGCGGCAGGCGAGGTTGCAGCGGCCGTGCATCTTCACGATGAACTGCCGGAAGGGGAACGGTGGTTCAGGGGTACTCACGCGCCCGCGCGGGACCGGGGAGCGCACCGGCGACCCGGCGGACGCCACCTGCGCCGTGACGACTGCGGGGGCCGGAGTACCGGCGGAAGCCGGAGTACCGGCGGAAGCCGGAGTACCGATGGGCGTCGGCATACCGGTGGGGTCCGGAGTCCCCGTGCGGGGCTCGGGCGCGGCAGGGGCCGGAGGGCTGGCGGGTGTCGTCGGGCTCACGGAGGTCACCTCGTCAGACACTCCGGCACCCCCATGCTGTCCGGCCCGCGGCTTCGACCGTACGGTCCGTGCCACGGGCCCCTGCCCGTACGGAGCGCCGTCCCCCGGCGGTCCGTACGGGGCGCCATTCCCTGGCAGGGGCCCGACACAAACGCGGCACGTCGGAACTTGTCCGGTTCAACGACAGCGCCGACCGGAACTGACGCTTAATGAGCGAAGATTGACCGCTTTCCGGTCGGATCACCGGCCTCGCTCGCCCGTCAGAACGCGTTGTTGAACCCCCACAGCATCTCGCTCGGCTGCCCGGCCCGGTCCCTCAGCTCCGTCAGCACCTCGGCCAGCACCGGGTGCTGGATCGTCCTGAGATCGGCGAGATCCAGCTCCAGCAGGTCCGGCAGTTCCTCCGGAGCCGGCAGGTCCGCCAGGCCGGGCAGCCGCTCCGCGACGACGTCGGAATCCAGTGCTTCGTCCCGTGCACCCATGTCCTCCCCCTCATCCTCACTCGCCCCGGCGGCCGCCGGTACGCGCTCCCTCACTCCAGCTCGGCCAGTCGCTGAGCCGTCTGCCGGGCCGTCGGCTCGCCCGTGCGCACGGCTCCGTCCGGCAGCCGGGACCACTCGCTCCTGGCGGCCCGGTAGGCCTCACGCGCGGCACGCGGACGCGCCGCCGCCTCGTAGGACATACCCCGCCAGTGGTGCGCCTGCGCACCCAGCTCCACGGCCTCCTGGCGCCGCCGGTCCGTCTCCGCGTCCGCCTCGGCCTCACGCGCCGACTCCGCCGCCGCGCGGAAGGCGTCGATGGCCTCGTCGAGCCGCGCCGGCCGGCCGAGGCTCTGGTACGCCTCGAACTGCGCCTGCCCGAGCTCCAGCCAGCAGCGCGCGGCCGTCAGCGGTTCGCCGGCCTCCAGAGCCGCGAGCCCGAAGAGGTGCTCGGCCTCCCTCAGGTCCACCCGGTCGCCGCGGACCCGGTAGCGCAGCATCAGGGCACGGCCCAGGAGCAGCAGGCGGTGCGCCAGTTCCGCGCTGCCCGCCGGGGTCTCGGTCCGGCAGTCCCGCAGCACCCGGATGGCCCGGGAGAGCGTCTCCCGGGTGCCGTCGCTGTCGTCCAGCACGGCACGGCGCAGCAGCGCCTCGCCCCATTCGGCGAGCACGTCCGCGTGCGCGAGGGCGTCCCGGGGCACGCCGCGCGCAGCGTGCTCGAACCGCTCCGCGGCGTCCTGGAGTTCACGCGGGTCGCCCGACTCGGCGTAGCGCGCGACCTTGATGCGCCCGGCGCGGACGGCCAGTTGTGCGCGCAGCCCCTGTTCACGGGTCAGGCCCAGCGCCTCGTCGACATGGGCCTGCGCGTCGTCGAGCGCGCCGCCCGATTTCAGGAGCGCGTCGACCAGGTCGAGGAGGACGCGGACGCGTTCGCGCGGGGTCTCGGCCCCGGCCGGCCGGTCGCCCTCGGGCTCCGCTTCCAGGGCGGCCCGCAGGGAGCGCGCGCCCTGCTCCGCGTACAGTCTGGCCTGTTCGTGGTCGGGCGTGGCCCGAGACAGGTGCAGCAGCACACGGCCGTGCGCCAGCGGGAGTTCGGGCGGCCGGTGGCGCCGGTCGGGCCAGGCGTCCGCGAACGCCTCCAGCATCCCGACCGCGCCCTGGAGCAACGCGCTGTCGCCGCCGAGGCGCCACTGGGCCTCCAGCGCCCGCACCCGCTCCAGGGTGAGCCGCAGCGCCTCCGCGGCGTCCAGACCGGGTGCCGCGCAGGCCACCGCGTACTCGCGGTCGGCGCGGCGCAGCAGGTCGAGCGCGCCGCGCCGGTCGCCGCGCCGCCTGCGGTCGGTGGCGGCGGCGTGCAGCACCCGCGCCAGTACGGCCCGCTCGCGCAGGGCCCGTGGGTGCGCGACGGCCCGCTCGGCGGCGGTCTCCGCCTCGCGCAGCAGCTCGGCGCCGCCCTGCACCTCCCACAGCCGCAGCAGACAGTTGGCGTACTCGGCCCACAGCTCCGGGTCGGCGCCGGCGGGCCGTTCGTGCTCGGTGGCGCCGCGCAGGAACTGCACGGCGTCGATGAGGTCCTGCACCATCCCGTCCGTGTCGAACTGCTCGACGAGGGTGCGGGCCCGGATCACCGCCGTGTGCGTGGGCCGCTCGTCGGTCAGGTCCGCGCGTCCCCGGCCGCCGTACAGCGCGAACTGCTCGGGCAGCGGCATGAACCGCTCCAGGACCCGGGCGGCGACCTCCGCGAAGGGCTGCGGGACCAGCGTGGCGCCGCCGTTGTCGCCGTTGTCCCCGTGGCCGCCCGGATATCCGGTGCCCGGCGCGTAGGGCCGCCCGGAGCCGGCGTCGCCGAGCTGCGCCAGCGCGAGGGCCGGGAAGTTCGGGCCGCCCTTGCCGAAGCGGTACTCGATGTACTCCGAGCAGTGCTTGAGCACCAGCATGGCCTCGTCGCGGCCCAGCGGCGACAGCAGTGCCTCCTGCACGCCGGGCGCGAACTCGTACCACTGGGTGCCGTCCGCGCCGTGCTCCTCGGCCTTGGCGCGCGACACCAGACCGCTGAGCAGCACCTCCGCCAGCTCGGACGGTCCGGAGTCGGGCAGCATGGTCCGCTGCACCAGTTGCATCACCGGCAGGCTGAGCGGCGCCGCGGCCAGATAGCCGGCGAGGCGTCCGGCCGCCTTCGAGGCGTTCGAGCGGAACCGGCTGACCAGTTCCAGGGCGGACAGCCGGCGGCCGGGGCGGGCGGCCCGGGCGGGCGGATGGTCGTGGCGCACCCAGCCGACGGCTCCGGCCACGGGACCCGCGCCCGCGCCGGACAGCAGGCGGGCCCAGGCTCCGAGCGCGGCGGGCTCGGGCGGCAGGACGGGCACGGGGAGCGCCCCTGCGCGAGCCTCCGGCGGGCTGCCGGCCGGCAGCCGGACTCTGAGCGTCGCCGCGCCGGCGAGGGCCTCGCCGCGCGTCAGGTCTCCGTACGAGACGGGCAGCCGGGTGCGGTTCCACATGCGCTGCGGCAGGGGCTGGAGCACGGCGGCGGGGCCCAGCCGGGACAGGTGGTGCAGCAGCCGGTGGGCGTGCCCGCTGTGCCACAGGGGGCCCGCGCAGTCACTGACCAGGAGGGTGATCCGGCGGCCGGTGGGGTCGCTGAGCCGGTCGGCGGAGTGCAGGGGGGCCGCGCCGGGCTCGGCGCTGCGGCTGACGGCGGGCTCGCCGTCCGGCCCCTGGTGCAGATGGCTGACCTCAATGTCCCAGAAGGCGCCCAACTGGCCGAAGACCTGCTCCAGTTCGGTGAACATCCGGTCCCACACACGCATCGACGAGGAGGCGTCCATCACCAGCTGGAGCGCCGCGTCGGCCCGGGTCACGCCGCGGAACACCGGCAGCACCAGTCCACCGGCCCGCGCGCTCAGCTCCGCCGTCGCCGTCTCGTCGAGGACCGTGCGCAGGGGCGGTGCCGCGGTGCGGTACCCCTGCAAGGGGCGTAATGCGCGCTGGAGTTCGAGCGGGGAGGGGAACGCGGGGGCCGCCGGGACCCCGACCGGGAGCACCGTCACCCGGCCCTGTCCGTACCCCCGGGGCGCGCCGTCCCGCGGCACCGGGTAGAGCGCGACGCGCCGGTCCGCGCTCTCGTCCTGCGGCGGTGGCGCGGGCCGGTCGTCCGTCACGGGCGGGGCGGCATCGCGCGGGTCCGCGCGTTCCGGCACCGGGTCGCGCCCCGCCCCCGGCGTCGTACCGGTGGACGCGCCGCCGCCCGCCGGTGGTTCGGCGTCGGTGGGACGCGCCCAGCGGGCGAGCCACAGCGTGTCGCAGAGCTGTCCGGCGTCCGGATCGAGGCCGATCTGCCGCATCCTGGCCACCAGTTCGGCGATCGGATCACCGCCGGAGCCCGTCGCGGGGCCGCCGGAACCGGACGGTCCGGCGGGACCGGACAGCGTGGCGGGTCCGGACGGACCGGCAGAGTCGGCGGGCCCGGACAGACCGTCGGGTCCGGGAGGTACGGCAGGTACGGCGGGCTCGGGCCCGTGGCGCGCCGCGGCATCGGGCATCAGCGCTTCACCTCGGACGGTCGAGTCGCTGGATGAGGAGATCCGCGAGCCGGTCACGACTGGGCGGTGCGGCCGCGTCGGTGAGGTAGATGGCGTTCAACAACTGGTCGGCTGCGACGAGTTCGCTGCGCGAGCGCTCCAGGAAGTGGGTGATGAGGTCGTCCCCGGCCCGCGCGGCCTCATCGCCCAGATGCGCGCGTACGAAGGTGGCGAGCCGCTTGTGGTCGGGCCGCCCCAGTTCGAGGTGGATGCAGCGGCGCATCAGCGGGGCGGGGAAATCGCGCTCGCCATTGCTGGTGAGCACCACGAAGGGGAAGGCGCGGCAGCGCACCCGGCCGT
Source organism: Streptomyces siamensis (assembly GCF_039543605.1). NCBI lineage: Bacteria > Bacillati > Actinomycetota > Actinomycetes > Kitasatosporales > Streptomycetaceae > Streptomyces > Streptomyces siamensis. The sequence goes on from NZ_BAABKB010000013.1 coordinate 231,909, forward strand.
CGCGCACCTTCGCCTTGGTGCCGTCCGCGGTGAGCACCTCGGCCTCGCCGCCGGGCAGCCGGTCGGCGACGCGCTCCAACTCGGGGATGGCGAACTCGCCCTCCTCCAGCACGTTCAGAAGGTCGTTGGGCAGGTCGATGTCGCTCTTGTCGAGCTCGTCGATGAGCAGCACCCGCGGGGTGTCGGAGGGCAGCAGCGCGGTGCCGAGCGGGCCGAGGCGGATGTAGCTGCCGATGCCCTCGACGGAGCCGGGCGCGCCGGGAGTGGCCGGATCGCTGCCCAGCGGCGCGGCGATCTGGACGTCCTGGAGCCGGGCGATCGCGTCGTAGTGGTACAGCCCGTCCTGGAGGCTGGAGCGGCTGACGATCGGCCAGCGCAGCACGTTGCCCAGACCCAGTTCGTACGCCACCGAGTGCGCGAGCGTGCTCTTGCCCGCCCCGGGGCTGCCGGTGACCAGCAGCGGGCGGCGCAGGTAGAGCGCCGCGTTGATCATTTCGAGTTCCTCGGCGCCGGGCCGGTGCAGTTCGGCCAGGTGCCGGTGCGCACCGAGCCGGCGATCCTCGGAGCCGTCGCCGTCGCTCCCGGCCGTGTCCCGGCTCGCGAAGTCCCGCCACGGAGGCGGTGCGGGGAGACGGGCCAGGCCGTCATGGGGCTCGCCGGCGCCTCGGTAGATGAGCCACTCACTGGATTCGGTCATTGCCCAGCCCTCGTCGTCACTCGACCCCCCACGGCCGCCGTCGATCGTGCTTCACCGTATCGACCCTCGGTTTCCGCCGTAAGGGCCCGGAAGGGGCTCCTGACGGTGACTCGGCTCGGCCCTCCCCCGGTTCCTCCCGCGATCGCGGTCACGGCGCCTCCAACAGGTCACCGGTCCCCGGCAGAGGCCGGCGCGGATCGTCGTAGAACAGGGCGATTCCGTCGGCCCAGAAGGTCTCCGGCTTGCCCGCCCGCAGTCCGGCGCGCAGCGCGTGCACCAGCTCCGGGAGCCGGTCCGCGCTGCCCGCACCGGCCACGGTGTCCCCGGCCCTTCGGTGGAACTCCCCGCACACTGCGTCGGGTTGGCCCCGCCAGCGTCGCCAGAGCGCTACTCCGTACCCGCCGTGCACGATCCGCACGAGCGCCCCGGGGTCGCCCTCGAAGCGGTGGTCGCCGTAGCGGCACAGCACGGGGATCGTCCTGTGCGGCAGTCCGCGCAGCCACTCGCCGGGCGGCACGGGTACCCGCAACCCGTCCTCGCAGTCGAGGACTTCGGCCCGTGCGCCGTAGGCATGGATCCAGCGCCATCTGGCCTCCCGCTCGTCCTGCTCGTCGTCCGGGGCGAATTCCTTCCCGTCGACCGCGAAGAGGGCGTCTCCGTCGGGCAGTTGTTCGCGGTCGGCGCAGCGCACGACGACGGGCCGGTGGGCGCCGAGCGGAGGCTCGTCCGGCCCGAGCTCCCAGGCGTCGACGTCGAGACCGAGCAGCAGATGGGGCAGCGCGACCTGGAGGTCCGCGGGCCGCCCCGGTTCGTCGCACTGGCGGAACGCCTCCGCGAGCGGCTGGGCGAGGACACCGGGCAGGTCCTCCAGCGGGGCCCGCTCGCCGTCGCGCAGGCGCGCCACCTCACCGGTCGGATGCCCCACCGAGACGTGCCAGTCGCAGCGGCCGGGTTCCCAGCCGAGTTGCTCCAGTTCGAGCAGGACGAACATACGGGGCGCACGATCGGCCGCATGCGCCGCCGCGCGCGCCGCCCGTGCATCGGCCGGGGACGGGTCGCGCCGCGGCACCTGGAGCCGCTCGATCCACTGCTGGCTCAGCCGCCGCCGGTACGCCGGACCCGGGCGGCCCTCCGCGATCTGCCGCACCCACTCCCACAGCGCCCGCTCGGCGGCCTGGGTGCCCGGGGTGACGAAGGGACGCTCGGCGGACATGGCCCGCATCGCGTAGTCGAGGACGAGTTCCAGGGCGCCGTCCTGGCGCGAGCTCTCGTACAGCGCCCCCAGGGCGTCGCGCCAGCCGCGCGGCGCCGGATGCGGGATCGGGGCCCGGCCGCCGAGGAGCGATTCGAGCAGACCGAGCAGGGAGCGGGTGCTGACCGGGGGCGGCAGGTCGGCCAGCCGGCCGAGCAGCTGGGTCCGCTCCTCCGGGCTGAGCGCCCGTCCGGGCCGCGCGCCGAGCTCGTTCTGCACGTCGGCCCAGGTGCTGCGGGCGGTGTCGGGGTGCCGCTGCCGGTCGCGATGGTAGCGGTCGTGGGCGTGGAAGACGGCCTGATAGACGTCGTCGTGCTCGGCCAGCACCTCGTCCGCCGGCACGGGCAGGGACCGTAACTGCTCCACTCCCGTGCAGGTGCCGCCGAGGCCGCGGTCCGCCTGGGACTTCAGGACACCGACGACCTCCCCGCGCGCGAGATCGACGACCGGCCCGCCGGAGACACCGGGCGGCAGCACGTCGCCGCCCAGCCGGATCTGCTCGTCGTCCGACCAGCCGCCGAGGGTCCCCTGGACCTTGCACGTCCCGCTGAGCCGGCGCAGCTCGCCGCCGACCACGGACCAGCCCGAGTAGAGGACGACCGCCTCCTCGTAGTACGCGGCGGGCCGCTCGGTGACATAGGCGCAGTCGTGGTCCACGGGCTCGCGCAGCCGCACGAGCGCCAGGTCCGGGGCCGGCCACGTACCCCGGACGGGACGCTCGGCGTGCTCCGGGAGGGCGGCCGCGACCTCGCCCGCCACGGCGGACGTACCGCGGCCCGGCCCCGTCTCGTAGACCACCGTCACCTCGCCCCCCTCGCCGCTCCGAGCCACGTGCGCGCAGGTCAGAACCCAGTTCGGAGCGAGGAAGAAGCCGCTCCCGAGGAACGTGCCGGGTTCGTCCAGGGCATACCCGGAGCCCGCGCGATGGATGCGCACCGTGGCCGCCATGACGAGATCACGCAGCGCACGGTGAGCGTTCCCGGGGCCGCCCGGTGCGCCCGGGGCGTGCCCGTCCGTCATGCCCCGCCCCCGGCGGAGGAGCCACCGGGGCCGCCGTGCGCCGGGGCGCCGGGGGACGCGCCCGCGTGCGGGCCGGCCGTCCCGTCCGCCCGGACGTTCGCGTCGGCAGCGGCGGCGCGTGTGTCGTCCGCGGTGCCGTCGAGGTCCGGCGGGCCGCCGTTCCACGTGAGCGTCACCGTGATCCCGGCCTTGGCCTCCCCGTCGGCGAGCAGGCCGACGACCTTGCCGGCCTTCGCCGACAGTTCGATCCCGAACTCCACGCTGACCTCGTCCGGCCGCACGGCGCGCAGCGGCGCGGCCAGCGAACGCGCTACTCCCGTGATCACCGACTGGAGGCTCTCGACCTGCGCCTCGATCCGTTCGCCGAACCCGGTGTCCGTGAACGACAGCTCGCCCGAGGGGAGCTCCAGTTCCTCCTCCGCCCCCGAGATCCGTGCCCACACCGGTGTCCCGTCCGGCAACTCGATCCGTGCGATCCGGGTCACTGCGTCACCCATGGCATCCCCCGTTCCCCCACGCCCCCGTGGTACCGCCGACCTTGCAGGCTAGCCGCAGGGGAGCGCCCCCGACAGAGGACCTCCGCGCGCCGCCCGCCCCACCTATCCTTTTCCCAGCGTTGCACTTCACTTTCACCGACGGAGCACCATCCATGTACTTCACCGACCGTGGCATCGAGGAACTTGAGAAGCGGCGCGGCGAGGAAGAGGTCACCTTCGAGTGGCTCGCCGAGCAGCTGCGCACGTTCGTCGACCTCAACCCGGACTTCGAGGTGCCCGTGGAGCGGCTGGCGACCTGGCTGGCACGCCTGGACGACGAGGACGACGAGGAGTAGCCGGGAGGTTCCCCGGGTCCCTGACCCGGGCCGGGGACAGCGGTGCCGGACATGGCGCCCGCGGCCCCGCCTGCTGTGCCGCCTGTGCGAATGGGGTCCGTCGCCCGAAGGGACGGCGGACCCTGCCTTTCACCGCTGAGTCCACCGGACGAGCCCGGTGACCACGGCCACGCCGAGCGCCGAGCGCCGAGCGCGGACGTCGGGCCGCGGTCCCGCGTCAGTCGAAGGCGCGCAGCCGGTCGTAGGCCAGGCCGAGAGCGCCGTGGAGCGTCAGGAGCGCTCCCGCGGCGATCCACCCGGCGCTTCGCCGCCGCACACCCCAGACGGTGAGCGGGAGGCCGGCGCCGACTTCGGCGGAGGCCAGGACGCGTGCCCTCGTGCCGCGGAGCCAGGGCCCCAGGACTCCGTCCTCCGCCGTGCCGGGTTCCGCGCGCACGGCCGCGCTCCGACGGTCCCACTCCGTCTGCTCGGCACCGGGCAGGACGCGGGCCACCTCACGGAGCCGGTCCACGGGCACCCCTGGACCGAGCCCGGCGGGGACGACCATTCCCGTGCGTGCGAGGACGGCGAGCAGCGCCCGCACGCGCGCGTGCCCGTCGGCACCGGGGTCGGGCTTCGTCAGATGCTCCAGGTCCTGCACGTCGAGCACCGGGTCCAGGCCGAGCCGGGCGGCGAAGGTGCGCATCGCCTCGTCCTCGCCGACCGGGGTGCCGTCCGCCAGCCATTCGTAGCCGACGGGGCGGCGGAACCCCGAGGCCAGGGTGCAGCCGCTGCGGTCGGCGTCCCACCACAGGGCCAGTACGGGCCAGGGGGTGCCGACGGCCAGGGCCGCGGCCCACCCGGTGAGAACTCGGTCGACGGGTTCGGCGCCGTGCCGCCAGGGACCGCCCTCCGGGACCAGCACGCTCCACTCGGGTCCGGCGCCTGCGAGCAGCATCCGCTCGTGCAGCAGCCTGGCGGCGGGACCGACGGACGCGGGGTGCGCACGGCACAGGAGCAGGGCACCGGGATCTTGGGCCGAGGGCTCACCGGACGCAGTCGACATGGTCACACTTTAGGCCGATTCGCCCACTTCAAACCGCACTCGATCCCCAGAACGGGTGTCTTGACTTTCGCGATCCGCGATATATCGTGAATGACAGAAGACGCGATATGGCGCGTCATGTTCGGGCTCACGTGGGGGGTCCGGCCCGGTCGAGGAGGTCTGCACCATGTCCGAGTGGTCCGTCGCAGAGCCGCAGAAGCTCTCCTTCGACGACCCGGTGACGGCACTGCACGTGCGCATCGTCAACGGAACGGTGAACGTCGTGGGCACCGACGAGGGTTCCGCCCGCCTGGAGGTCTCCGACCTGGAGGGCCCGCCGATCCGGGTGACCCAGCAGGACGGCACCCTCACCGTGGCGTACGAGGACCTTCCCTGGAAGGGCTTCCTCAAGTGGCTCGACCGCCAGGGCTGGCGGCGTGACGTGGTGGTCTCGCTCGCCGTCCCCAGCGACACCCGGGTCGAGGTCGGGGTGGTGGGTGCGGCCGCCGTGGTCTCCGGGATGGACGGGCGCGTCGAGGTGAAGGGCGTCACCGGTGACACGACGCTGGTCCGCGTCGCCGGGCCCGTGCGCGTGGACACGGTGTCCGGGAATCTGGAGGCGCAGGCCGTCACGGGTGACCTCCGCTTCAATTCCGTCTCCGGCGACCTGACCGTGGTCGAGGGCTCCGGGACCTCCGTGCGGGCCGACTCGGTGAGCGGCTCGATGATCGTGGATCTCGACCCCACGGGCACCCCGACGAACGTCCAGCTGACGAACGTCTCGGGTGAGATCGCCATCCGCCTCCCGCATCCGGCGGACGCGGAGGTGGAGGCGAACACCGCGAGCGGCACCGTCTCCAACGCCTTCGAGGACCTCAGGGTCAGCGGACAGTGGGGCGCCAAGAAGATCACCGGCAGGCTCGGCGCGGGCAATGGCAGGCTGAAGGCGATCACGGCCTCCGGCTCCATCGCACTGCTGCGCAGGCCACCGGCGGAGGACGATCCGTACGACGACGGCCCGGAGCCGCTCGACGACACCCCGGTCGAGGCCCCCGCGGACACCGTGGCCCAGACCCCGGCCGGCGGAGCCGCCGGGACCGACGGCCCGGCCGACGACACCGCGGCCGACGACACGGCAGCCGATGACGCCGCTCCGACGGCCGGCTCCACCCCGTCCGACGCATCGACCGATGCATCGACCGACGCCTCGACTGCCGACAAGGACGCATCGACCGACAAGAAGGTGCTCTGACATGCCTCCCGTCTTCGCCCACGGCCGTCTGCGCCTCTACCTCCTCAAGCTGCTGGACGAGGCCCCGCGCCACGGGTACGAGGTGATCCGGCTCCTGGAGGAGCGCTTCCAGGGTCTGTACGCGCCGTCGGCCGGCACCGTGTATCCGCGGCTGGCCAAGCTGGAGGCGGAGGGGCTGGTCACCCACACCACCGAGGGCGGCCGCAAGGTGTACGCGATCACGGACGCCGGCCGCGCCGAGCTGGCCGACCGCAGCGGCGAACTGGCCGATCTGGAGCTGGAGATCCGCGAGTCGGTGGCGGAGCTCGCGGCGGAGATCCGTGCCGACGTCCGGGGCGCCGCGGGCGACCTGCGCCGCGAGATGCGGGCGGCGGCCACGGAGGCCAGGCGGGGCCCGAAGGGCGGCGGGGCGAAGGAGCGCGACGGCTCCGCGGGCGACTTCGGCGGCTTCGGCGACTTCCAGGACAAGGAGTCGTGGCGGGCCGCGAAGGAGGAGATGCGACGCGTCCGCCAGGAGTGGAAGGAACAGGCCCGCCGCGCCAAGGACGAGAGCCGCCGCGCCCGCGACGAGGCACAGCGCGCCCGCCGCCAGGCCAAGGAGGCCCAGGAGAAGGCCCGCGCACAGGCGCAGGAGGAGATGCAGCGCATGGCCAAGCGGGTCCAGGATCAGGTCCAGGACCATTTCGCCCGGGGCGACTGGCCCACGGGCGTTCGCGAGGGCCTGAGTGAACTGGCCAAGGAGTTCGGCGAGTTCGGCAAGAACTTCGGCAAGGACTTCGGCTTCGGCCGCACCCCGTCCGGGGCGCCCACGGATCCGGAGTACACGGACACCCCGAAGGACTTCCCCGCCGACTACGAGCCTTCGTGGGCCCACGAGGAGTCCACCGGCAACCCCGCCCGCGACCTCGACCGCCTGCTGGACCGCTTCCGCGACGACATCCGCGACGCCTCCCGCGACCACGGGGTCACGGAGGAGCAACTGCGGGAGGCCCGCCGCCACCTGTCGACGGCGGCGGCCCACATCGGTGCGGCACTGCGGGAGCCGCTCGCTTCCGACGAGCGCTGACCTCGGGGTCAGCGCCCCGCCCCTGCCCCCGACATCGCGGACCGCCGACCCCGGGGGCAGGGCCACCGACCCCAGGGCAGGCAGGGCGATCGACCCCAGGGCGGGCAGGGGCCACCGACCCCGAGGCGGGCAGGGCCGCCGACCCCGGGCCTCACCCCGCCTCGGCCGCGCCCCCGTCGCCGTACAGCACCCGCGTCACCGACTCGTAGGTCACCCCGTGGTCGGCGAGCACCTCCGTGGCGACACCGCCCCGCACGGTGAGTGCCATGAGCAGGTGCTCGTCACCGATGTGCCGGTCCCGGCGGGCATGGGCCATCCTCAGGGACTGCGCCAGCACCCCCTTGGCCTCCGGCGCGAAGGGCCGCCGCCGCGTCCGCCGCCCGTCCCCGGACTTCGCGCCCGCTCCGGATCCCGACCCCAACGCGCCTTCCCCGTGCGCCTCCTCGACCCGGGAGACGATTTCCGACAGATCGATTCCGAGCCCGGAGAGGGCCTCGGCGTCGGCACGGGACAGGCCACCGCGACGGCGCGCCTCGGCGAGGTCGTGCTCGACCGAGTCCCGGCGACCGGCGAGACCGAGCGCGGCCAGGGCGAAGGAGCCCCGGCTGCCCTCCCGGTCGAGGAGCGCGAGCAGCATGTGCTCCTCCGCCACGGTGCCGGCGCCCGTCCGCTCGGAATGCAGCACCGCCCCCTCGACGACGGCACGCGCATCCTTCGTGAACCGCTCGAACATCACTGCCTCCCGTACTTCTTGTGCACGGCCTGCCTGCTCACTCCGAGTTCCGCGGCGATCTCCTGCCAGGACCAGCCCTGATTGCGCGCACTGCGCACCTGTACCGCCTCCAGCTGCTCCAGCAGCCTCCGCAGCGCGGAGACGGCCCGCAGCCCGATCCGCGGATCGCGATCACCCGCGCGCTCGGCGAGATCCGTTGCTTCGGTCATGATGTCAACTTACGTTGACACGCCCGCTCATGTCAACCATGGTTGACACATGCCGACGGCCGGCCCGGGAACCCGGACCGGCCGTGAAGGAAGCTTGGGGGAAGAGGGAACGTCAGCCGTTCTTCAGCACGATCTTCCCGAACTGGTCGCCCGACTCGAGGCGTTCGAACCCCTCGCGGGCACGGTCGAGCGGAAGCACCTCGTCGATGACGGGACGCACACCGGTCGCGGCGCAGAAGGACAGCAGGTCCTCCAGCTCGTCCTTGGTGCCCATCGTGGAACCGACGACCTTGAGTTCGAGGAAGAAGATGCGCGTCAGCTCGGCGTGGGACGGCCGGTCGCCGCTGGTGGCGCCCGAGATGACCAGGCTGCCGCCGGGGCGCAGCGACTTCACCGAGTGCGACCAGGTGGCCGCGCCGACCGTCTCGATGACCGCGTCCACGCGCTGCGGCAGCCGCGCGCCGGACTCGAAGGCCTCGACGGCTCCCAGCTCGACGGCCCGCTTCCGCTTGGCCTCGTCCCGGCTGGTGGCGAACATCCGCAGCCCCGCGGCCTTCCCGAGGACGATCGCGGCGGTGGCCACACCGCCGCCCGCGCCCTGCACCAGCACGGAGTCGCCGGGCCGCACCCCGGCGTTGGTGAACAGCATGCGGTACGCCGTCAGCCAGGCGGTCGGCAGACAGGCGGCCTCCTCGAAGGACAGCTCCTTGGGCTTCGGGAGGACGTTCCACGTCGGGACGGAGACCTGCTCGGCGAACGTGCCCTGGTAGCGCTCGGTGAGGATGGAACGGGGCTCGTCGGGGCCGACGCCGTGTCCGCTCTGGCCGATGACGGAGTGCAGCACGACCTCGTTGCCGTCCTCGTCGACTCCGGCGGCGTCGCAGCCGAGGATCATCGGCAGCTTGTCCTCGGCCAGGCCGACCCCGCGCAGGGACCACAGGTCGTGGTGGTTCAGCGAGGCGGCCCGCACGTTCACGGTGGTCCAGCCCGGCCTCTTCTCCGGGGCCGGGCGCTCCCCCAACTCCAGGCCGCTCAGCGGCTGGTCACGGTCGATTCGGGCGGCATAGGCAGCGAACATGACCTTGACGATAGGCTCCGCCCCCGCCGCACGGAACCATGTCCCGGTGTGACACAGGTCCCGCCATGCCCGGCGGCCCGCCCTCCAGCGTCCTTCGCCCCCTCCGCCCCTGCCCGTCCCGTGTCCCTGGGGGCTCCGCCCCCAGACCCCCGATCGGCCTGAACGGCCTCGTCCTCGATCGTCGGACGGGCTGAAATCAGCCCCTCCGGCGTTTGAGGAGCGGGGTCCGGGGCGGAGCCCCGGGTACGGGACGGGCAGGGACGGCGGGGCGAAACACCACCCGCCCGGACCAACCCCCGGGCGAAGAGCCCAGCCGGACCGACCGCCCGGCGGGAAAAGCCCCGGTCCGACGGACCCCCCGGAAAGGCACCGGACCGACCGGCCCTGGGAGAGAAACCCGACCGACCGGCCCCGGGAATGGCAAGGGCCCCGCCGGGACAACCCGGCGGGGCCACAGCGCGCGCACCGCGTCAGCGGCGACGCGCCCCGTCAGCGTCGAGCCACACCCTCGGCCCGCGCGGCCGCGGCGACCGCCGCGGTGACCGCCGGAGTGACCCGCTCGTCGAACGGCGAGGGGATCACGTAGTCGGCGGAGAGGTCGTCCCCGACGACCGCGGCCAGCGCGTCGGCCGCGGCGATCTTCATTCCCTCGGTGATCCGGGACGCCCGCACCTGGAGCGCTCCGGCGAAGATGCCGGGGAAGGCCAGCACGTTGTTGATCTGGTTCGGGAAGTCCGACCGCCCGGTCGCGACGACGGCCGCGTACTTGTGGGCGATGTCGGGGTGGACCTCGGGATTCGGGTTGGCCATGGCGAAGACGAACGCGCCCTCGGCCATCGAGGCCACCGCCGGCTCCGGCACCGTACCGCCGGAGACGCCGATGAAGACGTCGGCGCCCGCCAGGGCGGACTCCAGCGACCCGCTGATCCCGGCCTTGTTGGTGATCTCCGCCAGCTCGCGCTTGACGTCCGTCAGGTCGTCCCGGTCGCGCGACACGACGCCCTTGCGGTCCGCGACGGCGACGTCGCCGAGCCCCGCCTCCAGCAGGAACTTGGCGATCGCGACCCCGGCCGCTCCGGCGCCGGAGATCACCGCGCGCAGGTCGCCGAGCGAGCGCCCGGTCAGCTTCGCGGCGTTCCGCAGGGCCGCGAGGGTGACCACCGCGGTCCCGTGCTGGTCGTCGTGGAAGACGGGAATGTCCAGGCGCTCCTGGAGCTTCCGCTCGATCTCGAAGCACCGCGGCGCCGAGATGTCCTCCAGGTTGACTCCGCCGAAGGAGGGCGCGAGCCGGGCCACGGTCTCGACGATCTCGTCGACGCCCGTGCAGTCCAGCGCGATCGGGACGGCGTCCACGCCGCCGAACTGCTTGAAAAGAATCGCCTTGCCCTCCATGACCGGGAGGGAGGCCTCGGGACCGATGTCCCCGAGACCCAGGACAGCCGTCCCGTCCGTCACCACGGCGACGACGGACGACTTCCAGGTGTAGTCATGGACGAGTTCGGGCTGCTCGGCGATCGCGCTGCACACTTTCGCGACGCCGGGCGTGTACGCCAGGGACAGGTCGTCCTTGTCACGGACGGGCACGGTGGCCTGCACGGCCATCTTGCCACCGCGGTGCAGCGCGAATGCGGGATCGAAGGAATCGAGGGGCTCGGCCCCTCCGTCCTGATCCGTATTGCTGTCGCTGCGAGGATTGACGATCTCCGCTGCCACTTTGTTTTACCCCTTAAATCTTCATGGGTTGAGGGTGACCACTCCTGGTTGAGGGGTGGGCGGGCACCGCGCAGACCCTGCCGCCGTGATTGCGTACGGGCCGTGCGCGACGGGCGCGCCGCACACGCGCCCTGAGCCCCGGATGAGGGGTGTAAAGAACCTTCTTACCCGACTGACAGTGCCGCCGACGAGTCCATAACGTGAAGGTCACACGACGGTGACATGACTCATGGCCAGATGCATTGACAAGTCCGGACATGCACTCATGTTGTCGCGAGCGCGGAGTAACGGTCGCCCGCATCGCGAGATGCGCCGAAGATCTTCCGGCCGGAATGAAAGATTCCCGCACAAGATCCGGCATCGCTGTACCGGTCGGTAGTGGTTCGGGGGTCACCCGTTATCCGATTTTGACATAGCGAGCTCCCTGAATCTCGCGGTCCGAATGGCAAGATGCGGTCATCACACGAGGTCGCGACACCCGAAGGTGTGTGTTCTCGTCGACCTATCGGCTACTCCCTCATCCGCCGGAGGAACCCACCATGACCGCAAGCTCCACCCGTCGTACGACCGCGAAGTCCCGGATAGCAGCGGTCGGTGCGATCGCGGTCGCTGGCGCCCTGATCCTCACCGGCTGCGGTGACCAGACCGACAAGGGCGGCAGCTCCTCGGAGACCGCCAAGTCGAACAGCGCTCCGCTGTTCTCCAAGCTGCCGAAGAAGATCCAGGACGCGGGCGTCATCAAGGTCGGCACGAACGCCGAGTACGCCCCCATGGAGTCGACGGAGGGCGGCAAGATCGTCGGTGTCGACCCCGACCTGGCGGACGCCCTGTCCAAGCAGCTCGGCGTGAAGTTCGAGTTCACCTCCGGCTCCTTCGACGGCCTGATCACGGCCGTCAACTCCGGCCGCTACGACATCGCGATGTCGTCCATCACGGACAACAAGCAGCGCCAGGAGGGCCTGGACGACAAGGGCAAGAAGCTCGGCGAGGGCGTCGACTTCGTCGACTACTTCGTCGCCGGTACGGCCATCTACGTGAAGAAGGGCAACCCGGAGAACATCCAGGGGCTCGAGGACCTGTGCGGCCGGACCGCCGCCGTCCAGCGGGGCACCACGTACGAGAAGGCCCTCCAGGACCAGTCCAAGAAGTGCAAGGACGCGGGCAAGAAGGCCATCAACATCGAGTCGTTCGAGAACGACACCGAGGCCCAGACCCGTGTGAAGTCCGGCGGTGCCGTGGCCGGCATCAACGACTACCCGGTCGCGGTCGACCTGGCCCGCAAGGCGGACGGCGGCAACGCCTTCGAGGTGATCAACAAGCAGTACGACGCCGGCCCGTTCGGCATCGTCCTCAGCAAGAAGAACACCGAGCTGCGCGACGTCCTGAAGGAAGCCGTCGACGCGATCATCAAGGACGGCTCGTACAAGAAGGTCCTCGAGAAGTGGGGCGCGCAGTCGGGCGCGATCGACCAGTCCGCGATCAACGGCGGCAAGTGAGCCGAGCGCACCACTGAAGGGCAGTCACGTGACTGACAATCTCGACAAGTCCCCCGCGGACACTCCGCCCTCGGGGCCGACGCTCTCCAAGACGTCGGTGCCCGCGGGCGGCCCGGAGGCCATCAAGGCGATCCCCGTGCGGCACTACGGCCGGTGGGCCAGCGCCGTCATCGTGGTCGCGCTCCTGGTGGCGCTCGGGTACGCGTTCTCGCAGGGCAACATCCAGTGGCACACGGTCGGCGACCAGCTCTTCGAGTCCAGCGTCGTCAAGGGCGCGGGCCGGACGCTGCTGATCAGCGTGCTCGCCATGATCGTGGGTGTGCTGCTGGGCATCCTCCTCGCGGTGATGCGGCTCTCGAAGAACCCGGTGACCAGCAGCGTCGCCTGGCTGTACATCTGGTTCTTCCGCGGCACCCCGGTCTATGTCCAGCTGCTGCTGTGGTTCAACCTGGCGCTGATCTTCCCGGTCCTCAATCTCGGTCCGATCTACAAGAACGAGATGACGGACGTCATGACCCCGTTCATGTGCGCCCTGCTGGGCCTCGGCCTGAACGAGGCCGCGTACATGGCCGAGATCTGCCGCGCCGGCCTGCTGGCCGTCGACGAGGGTCAGACGGAGGCCGCGCACGCGCTGGGCATGAGCCACGCCAAGACGCTGCGCCGGATCGTGATCCCGCAGGCCATGCGCGTGATCGTGCCGCCGACGGGCAACGAGTTCATCAACATGCTGAAGACCTCGTCGCTGGTGTACGCGGTGACCTACAACGAGCTGCTGCGTTCGACGTCCGCGATCGGTTCCACCAGTTACGCCGTGATGGAGATGCTCTTCGTGGCCTCCATCTGGTACCTGGCGATGACCAGCGTGTTCAGCGTCTTCCAGTACTACCTGGAGCGCTACTACGCCCGCGGTTCCAGCCGTAGCCTGCCGCCCACGGTCTTCCAGAAGATCCAGGCGAACCTGTTCTCGAAGGGCAGCCCGAGGGGAGCCGTGTGATGACCGCCATGGTGAAGGCCGAGGGCGTCCACAAGTCCTTCGGCCTGGTCGAAGTCCTCAAGGGCATCGACCTGGAGGTGAACTCCGGCGAGGTGTTCTGCCTCATCGGCCCGTCCGGGTCCGGCAAGTCGACCTTCCTCAGGTGCATCAACCACCTGGAGAAGATCAACGCCGGTCGCCTGTACGTCGACGGGGAGCTGGTCGGCTACCGCCAGAAGGGCGACAAGCTGTACGAGCTCAAGGACAGCGAGGTGGCCCTGAAGCGCCGGGACATCGGCATGGTCTTCCAGCGCTTCAACCTGTTCCCGCACATGACGGCCGTCGAGAACGTCATGGAGGCGCCCGTCCAGGTGAAGGGCGCCAAGAAGTCGGACTCGCACCACCGGGCGATGGAGCTCCTGGACCGGGTGGGTCTGTCCGACAAGGCGGGCAACTACCCCTCGCAGCTGTCCGGCGGACAGCAGCAGCGTGTGGCGATCGCCCGCGCGCTGGCGATGGACCCGAAGCTGATGCTGTTCGACGAGCCGACCTCGGCGCTCGACCCGGAGCTGGTCGGTGACGTCCTCGACGTCATGCGCGACCTCGCCGAGTCCGGCATGACGATGGTGGTCGTCACGCACGAGATGGGCTTCGCCCGTGAGGTCGGCGACTCGCTGGTCTTCATGGACGGCGGCGTGGTGGTCGAGTCCGGCCACCCGCGTGACGTCCTGACGGACCCGCAGCACGAGCGCACCAAGTCGTTCCTGTCGAAGGTGCTCTGACCTCGGCGTTCGATTCCGCGAGAGCATGAGAAGGGGCGGTACGGGACTCTCCCGCACCGCCCCTTCTCCACGTGTCCGCCCTGCCCGGGACCGCCCTTCTCCGGGTCCGCCCGGCTACGGCAGCAGCTTCGGGTTCAGCGTCAGCTTGCGCAGCTGGTCCCGGTCCAGCGGCGGTGTCCTCAGCAGCGGGCCGAGCTGGCCCTTGCCCTGGAAGCCGCCGTTGGCGCGCACGTGCAGGACCCCGCCGTCGGCGAGCCGGAGGGTCGCGACGAGCTCCGGACCCCAGGTCGGATAGGAGTAGCTGCCGGGATCCGGGGCGCCCGTCCGGTGGATGCCCAGCACGTTCCCGTTCGGGAGCTTCTCGCTGGTGCAGTCCACGGTGCCGTCGCGGGGCGAGTCCTTGCAGGGGTCCTGGAGCCCCAGGCCGCCCGTCTTGGCCTTGATCTCCTTGGCCGTGGACAGGTGGACGCTGATGTAGCCGACCCCGCCGTCCCGGCTGACGGCGTAGTCCCCGTCGTACGGTCCGACGGGCTTGGGCAGCGGGGCCTTCGGCACCTGTTTGACCAGCCGCAGCAGCGAGACCTCGCTGACCCTGCCGGTCCCGGCGGGCAGCAGCTTCGCGAACCGGCCCGCCTTGGAGGTGAACTCTCCGGCGGTGGGCCGGCCGGCCACGTTCGTCTCCCGGCCCCTGTCGTCGAGCAGTCCCGGTCCGAGGACCAGTGCCGCCGCCACGGCCGCCGCGGTGACGCCGGTCGTCGCCGCCCGGCGCCGCCACCGCAGTCGGGAGGCCTGTGCGAAGACGGCCTCGCTGCCGCGGCCGCGCGGTGTCCGGACGTCGTCCACGGCCCGGCCGAGCAGTTCCCGGACGCGCTCCGTCTCCATCTCCTGCACGTTCATACGTATTCCTCCCGCACCGCGGCCCGCAGCGCCGCGAGTCCCCTGGCCGTGTGGCTCTTGACCGTGCTCTCCCGCATCCCGAGCAGCCGGGCCGTGGCGGCCACGCTCAGGTCCTCCCAGTAGCGCAGCACCAGTACGGCGCGCTGCTTGGGCGCGAGCTGCGCGAGGGCGGCCCGCACCACGAGTCCGGTGTCGCTGTCGACCGACAGTTCCGCGACGTCCGGCACGTCGCCGTACGCCTGCTCGCGCCGCCAGAAGCGGCGGCGCGCGGAGATGAAGGTGTTGACCAACGTTCTGCGCGCATAGGCCTCGAGGTTGTCGAGGCGGCCGTGCCGGCGCGCACCGAGGACGACCTTCACCAGGGTCGTCTGGACGAGGTCCTCGGCCTCGTCCCGGTTTCCGCACAGCAGATAGGCGCTGCGGAACAGCGCCGTCCGTCTGCCCTCCACGAAGGCGTGCAGAGCGGCTTCCTCGCCGCGCGTCATCCCGCCCCCTTCCCCGGCCCGCGGTCGCGGGCCGTCCCACCCTTCCAGTGCGGTGGGCTCCTTCGGGGGTTGCAGAAGAGGCGGTACGGATTTTCCGTACCGCCTCCTGAGTGACGTACCGCGGCGGCTACTTGACCGCGAGGACCAGCGCGTCCGAGGGGGAGCGCCAGACCGTCCGGGCCTCCCCGAAGCCCTTCTCGCGCAGGACGCGCGCGTGCCAGTCGGCGGACGGGGTGTCGCCGTCGGCGTGCTCGCCGTAGATCTCGAAGCGCCGGGCGGTGGGGCCGGCGAGGACGGGGTCGGCGGCGGCCAGCTCCCACCATTCGGCCCAGTCGAGGGCGCCGTCCTTCTTGGCCTGATCCATGCGGGCGTGCCGCTGGGCGCGCTCTGCCGCGTTGATCCTGGGGGTCGTCTCGTCGATCATGTGGTCGGCGTTCATGAAGACACCGCCGTCGCGGACGAGTCCCGCGATCCGACCGTAGAGGGCCGCGAGGGGTTCGCTGTGCAGCCAGTGCAGGGCCGTCGCGGTCAGGACGGCGTCGTACGAGTCGTACGGCAGCAGGGACGCCCAGTCCGGGTCCTTGAGGTCGGCCGTGACGAAGGAGACCCGGTCGTCGCCGTCGAAGGTGCCCTCGGCGATGGCGAGCAGCGCGGGGTCGAGGTCGACTCCCGTGCTGACGGCCTTCGGGAAGCGGGCGAGCAGTCGGGCGGTGATGGTGCCGGTGCCACAGGCCAGGTCCAGGATGCGCGGCTCGGGACCGACGAGGGCCTCGACCATGTCGAGCATGACCCGGAAGCGCTCCTCGCGGTCCGGCATGTACCACTCCTGCTGCCGGTCCCAGCTCGTCTGCCAGGCTGCCCAGTCGGTTCCCTGTGTGGTTCCGGTCGTGGTGGTCATGGAGTCCCCTTCATCGCCGCACCTCGTAATACCCTGGAAGCACGATCAGCTGTTACCCGACCGCAGGCATGACGATAGAGCGCGCCCGTAAGGACTACAAGTGGAACTGGCCTATTACTCGGATTACGCCGTCCGTCTCGTCAACAGCGAGGAACCGGCCCGGGGCAAGGACGCGCTGACCTCGGTCGAGGCGGTCCGCGACCTCTTCGGCGGCAACTCCTCGGCCGCGCGCCGTGCCACGGACGCGGACGTCACCCGCTTCCGCTCCGTACGCGCGCGGCTGCGCGGAGTCTTCGAGGCGGCGGACGGCGGCGACGAGACCCTCGCCGTCGACCTGCTGAACTCACTCCTCCTGGAGTTCCCGGTGAGCCCCCAGATCTCCGGCCACGACCACCGGGACGACGACGGCCGCCCCCTGTGGCACATGCACTTGGCGGACCACCCGTCGAACGCGACCGCGGGCTACGCGGCGATCGCCGCGATGGGGCTCGCCTTCCACCTCACCGAGTACGGCGTCGACCGGCTGGGCCTGTGCGAGGCGGCGCCCTGCCGCAATGCCTACCTGGACACCTCGACCAACCGCTCGCGGCGCTACTGCTCGGACCGCTGCGCGACCCGTGCCAATGTCGCGGCCTACCGGGCCCGCAAGCGCCTGGAGGCGGACCGGTCCGACAGCACGGGCCTGGCCGCGCCGAACGCCCAGCGCGCCAGCGCGACCGGCGAGCGCTGACCCCGCTTCAGGGGCCGGTAGCGGAACCACACCTTCCCGAGGACGAGTTCCTCGGGGACGGTTCCGTAGTCCGTGCTGTCCCCGCCCGCGAAGGCGTTGTCCCCGAGCACCCACCAGCCGCCCTCGCGCCGCTCCGCGGCACGTTTGACGACCAGCAGGTCCTGCTGGAACGGATGGCGCAGGACGACGACGTCGCCGGCCCTGACCCGCGCCCCCCATTGCACGACGAGCCGGTCCCCGTGCTGGAGCGTGGGCACCATGGACGGTCCCGTCACCTCGGCCGCACCGAACGGCAAGACGGCCCTCCCACGCTCGGTCTCCTGCGACAGCTCCGGCATCACCGGCACCTCCCCGGTCCTATCCTCCACCAGTCCCAGTTTCACCCTGGACTTTTGTCCTAAGCCCATGGGGGCACTCGCGAAAACCCGTCTTCCACGGAGTAATGTCCCACCTGAGAAGACGATCACGAGGAAGGACAGCTCAATGCTCTCCCGCCTGTTTGCCCCCAAGGTCAAGGTCAGCGCACACTGCGACCTGCCCTGCGGTGTGTACGACCCGGCCCAGGCCCGCATCGAGGCGGAGTCGGTGAAGGCCGTCCAGGAAAAGATGGCCGGCAACGACGACCCGCACTTCCAGGCTCGCGCCACCGTCATCAAGGAGCAGCGCGCCGAGCTCGCCAAGCACCACGTGTCGGTGCTCTGGAGCGACTACTTCAAGCCCCCGCACTTCGAGAAGTACCCGGAGCTGCACCAGCTGGTCAACGACGCCCTGAAGGCCCTGTCGGCCGCCAAGGCGTCCACCGACCCGGCGACGGGCCAGAAGGCGCTGGACTACATCGCCCAGATCGACAAGATCTTCTGGGAGACCAAGAAGGCCTGATCTCTGATCACCTCCTTCTGCGCCGCGGTTCCGTCACCGCAGCGTCTCCCGACCGCACCCGGTCCGTACAGGGCGCCGAGCACGGCGTCCGCCACGGGCCGGGTGCGGTCGTCCTGTCACAGCCAGCCGCGCTCCTTGGCCCGCAGGGCGGCCTGGAAGCGGGTGGTGGCGCCGAGCGGGGTCATCAGAGCGGCCACGTGCGCGCGGTACTTGCGCAAGGACACGTTCAGCGCGCGGGCGGCGGTCTCGTCCTTGTCGTGCTCGGCCAGCGCGCGCAGGACCCGCGCCTCCGTCGCGCTGAGGTCGAGCCCGTCGAGATCCGCGGCCCGCTCCCACAGTTTCTCGAACAGCGCGACGAGCGCGGCCACGATCCCGGGCTGACGGATCATCAGCGCGTCGGTGTCCGACCGGCCCGGTTCGAGCAGCACGAAGGCGACCCGCCGGTCGATGACGAGCAGCGGCAGGAACGGCTCCGCCGTGACGCGGTGCAGGTCGCCCAGGCCGTGCAAGTGCCGGGCGTAGGCCAGCTCTTCGGGCAGGTCGAGGGCCGCGGCGCCGACCAGGGTCCGGCTGACCAGACCGTCGGCGAGCCGACGGCGGTAGCGGCGGGTGGCCTCCTCGGTGTGGTGCCGGCCGCGCGGCAGGGGCTTGGCGTTCATCGTCTCGGCCCGGTCGCGCATCGCGTCGACGCGTCGGTTCACGCCTGCGCTGTCCTCGATGCGTTCGACGAGTTCGACGGGGCGGCCCCGGCGCGCCTCCTCGGCCAGATCGCGCACCACGTCGAAGGCCGCGTCCAGGCGGGCCAGTTCGCGCGAGGTGCGCTCCACCTGGTGGCGGACGAGCAGGTCCACGGTGGCGGCGGGCGGCAACGGGACCAGAGAGCGGTCGATCACGCCCAGCGTCCGCAACTCGTCGAGGACCGTCGCGAGACGGGGCAGGTCGAGTTCCGCCCGGGCCTCGTCGGGGTCGGCGTGCGGTGTGCGCAGGAGATAGCGGTAGACCCGTTCCTGATCATGCGTCAGCCCGAGGCTCTCCAGGCTCATCGGTCCCCCCGTCCCGTGCAGCTTCCTGCACCGAGTCTTGCATCTTCTCCCCGTGCCGAGGCGCACATGTGACCGAGAAGCTGAGGGCCCCGGGTCCGACCGAACCCGGGTCGCACGAGCACTGGGGGACCCTCGTCATGGGCTACATCCGCAGCTTCGTCCCGTGGATCGCCGTGGCCGCGCTCACCGGCACGGTCGACATCCGCGTCGCCGCGCTCACCGGCCTCGTCCTGGCCGCCGGACTCGTCGCGGTCCAGCGCCGCGCGGGCCGCGACTGGGACGCCCAGGTGATCGAGGGCAGCGCCGTCGTGTTCTTCGCCGCCTACACCGTCGCCGCGTGCGTCGCGCCCGGCTCGTCCGCCGTCGTCCACTACGGCCCGCCGCTCTCCTCGCTCTGGCTCGCGGTCACCGCCTGGGGCTCGCTCGCGATCGGCCACCCCTTCACGCTCGGCATCGCCCGCACCCAGGTGCCCGAGAACCGGTGGAACAGCCCGCTCTTCCTGCACGTCAACCGTGTCATCACCGTCGTGTGGGCCACGGCGTTCACCCTCTGCGGCATCGGCGGGGCGCTGCTGTGGCACTACCGGCCGGAGGCGGACACGGCCCGCACCCTGCTCACCGTCGCCGCGTTCGTCCTCCCCGTGCTGTTCACGGTGCGCTTCCCCGAGATCGCACGCGCCCGTCACGCGGCGTCGCGCGACGCGGTCGCCGAGTGACCGATCCGGCCGGGCGCGTCCCGGCCGGCGGCCTCCCCCGCTTCACCGGACGCGGCGGTCCCTGAGAGAGTGCGTTCGAGAAAGCACGACGAACGCCGAGGAGTCCCCCATGCCGTCCGCGCGCCCCCGCGTCCTGTTCGTCAGTGACCTGGCCTACCCGGCCAAGGGCCGCCGCTACTGCGACGAGGACATCTTCCTCACCTCCCGGCTGCGGGAGGAGTTCGACGTCGCCCTGTGCCACCCGCTGGACGCGGAGCGGCTGATGCACGGCTTCGACGTGGTGGTCGTACGCAACAGCGGGCCGGTGCTGAACTACCAGGAGCAGTACGACGCGTTCCGCGCGCGGGCGGTGGCGGACGGTGTGCGCGTGTTCAACGAGCTCTCCGGCAAGGGGGACATGGCGGGCAAGCGGTACCTGCTCGATCTGACGGCCGCCGGGTATCCGGTCATCCCCACCGTCGACCGTGCCGAGGACCTGCGCCTGCTGCCCGAAGCCGGCCAGTACGTGGTGAAGCCCAAGCTGGGCGCGGACTCGATAGGCCTGGAGTTCATCTCGCGCGAGCAGCTCGCCGGGCGCGCGTACGGCGAGGTCCTCGTCCAGCCCCGTATCGACTTCCGCTACGAGGTGTCCTTCTACTTCGTCGACCGCACCTTCCAGTACGCCCTCTACGCTCCCGACCCGGACCGGCGGTGGGCCCTGGAGCCGTACGAGCCGACCGCGGCCGACCGTGCGTTCGCCCAGCGCTTCGTCGACTGGAACGACATCGACCACGGCATCCAGCGCGTGGACGCCTGCCGTGCCCCCGGCGGTGAACTGCTCCTCGTGGAGCTGGAGGACCTCAACCCGTACCTCTCCCTGGACGTCCTCTCGCCCGGCGTCCGGGACTCGTTCGTCGCGAGCGTGAAAACCTCGTTGCGCGGGCTGATCGCGCGGGAGACGGTACGAGCCGTACCGGCCGACCGACAGGGAGCACCCCGATGACCGAGCCGATCCGGTGGACCTACGCCTTCGTCGACCGGCCCCTGAAGGAGTCCGGCGCCGCCCACGACTTCTGGACCGCCGTCACGGGGACGCGGTTGTCCGAACCGCGCGGCGACCGGGACGAGTTCGTCACGCTGCTGCCGGGCGGAGCGGACGCGTGCGTGAAGGTGCAGGGCGTCGAGGACGGCGACGGTGGGGCGCACCTCGACCTGGTCGTCGAGGACGTGACCGCGCTGGTGCGGTCGGCGCGGCGCCTGGGTGCCGAGGTCGTCGCCGGGCACGAGGGATGGACCGTCCTGCGCTCGCCCGGCGGGCAGTCGTTCTGCGTGGTGCCCTGGCAGGGCGAGTCGACGCGCCCACCGGTGATCCAGGTCCCGGGCGGCGGTGCGACCAGCCGCCTCGACCAGGTGTGCCTGGACCTGGCGCCGTCCGTGTACGACGCGGAGGTGGCCTTCTGGGGCGAGCTGACCGGCTGGGCGTCCCGGCCCGGCGCGTTCCCGGAGTTCCACGTGGTCCGGCCGCCCGCGACGCTGCCGTTCCGCATCCTCCTGCAACGCCTGGACGACGAGCGTCCCGCGTCCGCGCACCACGACATCGCGTGCTCGGACGTCGACGCGGTCCGCGCCCACCACGAGAGTCTCGGTGCCACCCTCGTCGCGCGCGGCGCCCACTGGAACGTCATGCGGGACCCCGCCGGCGGCACGTACTGCCTGACCCCCCGGGATCCCGCGACGGGCAGCCTCCCCTAGAGGGTGTGCGGGTCCCAGGTCTCCACGTCCACGACGGCCTCCACCGGGATGGGGCCGTAGACGTGCGGGAACTCCTCGCCCCCCGGCTTCATCGCCTCGTAGCGCACCGGCGCACCGACCCGCTCGGCGTCGATGACGAGGACGACGAGCTCGTCGGGACCGGTGTAGGCGCCGTACAGGAAGGAGGCCACGCCCGGGAGTTGGCGGCGCGTGGAGCAGTGGACGAATCCCTCCTCGCCGAGGGTGCGGCCGCGCGTGGACATCTCGTACGTGCCGGACGCGCGGGCCGCGTCCCACAGGGAACGCTCGGTGATGTGCAGCAGAGGTTCAGGCATGCGCCCACGCTACGGTCCCCCGTCCGTGGCCCGCACACGGACGATGCGCGCTCCCTAGGCGTTCGGGCGCGCCGGCTCCTCGGGACGGTCACCCGGTCCTTGTTCGGGCCGGTCGCCGGCCGCTCCGTCCGTCCGCCCGCCCGCCGCGTCGTCCGGTGTGCGGCCAGGCGCGTCGTGCGGCTCGTGGACGGGGTGCCGGCCGGGCTCGGTGTGCCCGGCCTCGCACTCGGGGTTGCGGCAGGGTCCGGGGCCCCACACGGGGACCCAGGCGCCCAGGGTCTTGTGGCGTCGCACTACGGTGTCGACCGGCTGCCCGCAGGAGGGGCAGACGTGCTCGTCGGTGCCCATGACCCCAGGGTATTGCGGCGGCGCCCTCAGCGCTTCCTGCTGTACGTCCGCACGAGCACGCCGTTCTCGAAGCTGCGCACCGAGTCGAGCGCGAACTCGGCGACGTCGAATCCGGACCCGAACATCGGCATGCCCGAGCCGAGCACCACGGGGTAGGTCTTGATGACGAGCTCGTCGACCTCGTCGATCAGGGCTCCGGCGAGCTGCGAGCCGCCGCAGAGGTAGATCCCGAGTTCGCCGTCCTCGGCCTTGAGTTCGCGGACCTTCCCGAGGACGTCGTCCCCGACGACCGTCACGTTCGGGTCGGGCGACTCGTCGAGGCCGCGCGAGGCGACGTACTCGCGCAGATGGGCGTACGGGCTGGTCACGCCCATGTCCAGCGCCAGGTCGTAGCTGACGCGGCCCTGGATCACCGTGTCGAAGCGGCGGTTGGCCAGCTCGTCGATGCCGAGCGCCTGCCGGCCGTGGGTCGCCAGGGTCTCCGGGTACTCCGCCTTGAGGAAGTCGAGGTACTCCTCGTCGACGAACGGCATGAAGAACTGCCAGTCGCCCTTCGGGTCTGCGATGAAGCCGTCGATCGAGCAGGCGATGAAGTACGTGAGCTTGCGCAAGCGGGTCTCTTTTCGTGGACGACATGTTCGGGTGGTCCGGCCGTCCCGGCCGAACCACTCCAGTTATAGTGCTTCATCTGTAGTGGTTACAAGGGGATTCCCGGAGGACGTCCACATGGCAAGGAACCCGGAACGCAGGGCCGCCCTCGTCGACGCGGCCGTGGCGGTACTGGCACGCGAGGGGGCGCGCGGGCTGACGTTCCGCGCCGTGGACAGTGAGGCCGCCGTACCGGTGGGGACCGCGTCGAACTACTTCACCGACCGGGACGACCTGCTGAACCAGGTCGACGCCCACCTCCACACGCGCCTCGCCCCCGACCCGGCGGTGCTCGCCGAGCTGCTCACCAGACCGAAGGACCGCTCGCTGGTGCTGGAGTTCATGCGGGACCTGCTGGCCCGCGCCACCGGCGACCGCACGGGCTATCTGGCCCTGTTCGAGATGCGTCTGGAGGCCACCCGCCGTCCCGCCCTGCGGGCCTCGTACACCGAGTCGGTACGCGGCGACCTGGAGCAGGGCATGGCGTTCCACCGGGCGGCGGGGCTGCCCGGCGGCGACGAGACCGTGACGGTCCTCTACCTGGCCGTGCTCGGGCTGCTCCTGGAGCAGCTGACCCTGCCGGGTGTCCTGGACGGGGTGCTGCCTGGTGTCGCCGTCCCGGACGAACTGCTGGAACGGATCGTGGCGACGATCGTGCCCGAGGCCTGACGCCTCAGGCCTGCGGCTCGCGCCACATGGGCCACATCTGCGGCCCGTCCGGCAGGTCGAGCGGGCGGCCCTCGACGGCGAACCCGAGCCGCTCGTACAGCGCGCGGCTGCGCGCGCTGCTCGCCTCCAGATAGGCGGGCAGGCCCTCCCGGTCGCAGCGGTCGAGGACGGACCGGATGAGCGTCGTGCCGAGTCCCTCGCCCTGCCGCTCCGGCGCCACGGCGATCATCCACAGATACTCGTGGGCGCGGCCCGCGGGGTGGATGTCCGCCGTCAGCCGGCCGATCAGCTCGACGCGTTCGTTGCCCGGGTCGACGGCCTCGCGCAGCTGCGCCGGACCGTCCTCGTCCGCGTCTCCCCCGTCGTGGTCACCGGCGGGGACGGACAGCCACAGGGCGCACGCGGTGCCGTCGTCGGCCAGGTCCACCCGGCCCTCGGCCAGCACGGCGTCGAGAAAGGCGGCCATCAGCTTGTGGTGCGTCGCACGGCGGTCCGCCTCGTCCGGGAAGACCCAGCCGCTGACCGGATCGTCCTGGAAGGCCTCGTCCAGCAGCCGGACGACCAGCTCTCTGTCGCCCTCGTCCGCCGCCCGGATCGCCACGCCCATGCCCCGCCCCGCCCTTCGCCCCAACTCACCTTGATCGTATGGCCGTTGCAGCCTAGTCGGTCCCCGCGGAGGGCGGGCACCGGAGGTCACGCGCCGGGGACGACGAAAGGGGGGCGGAGCCCGCACACCGTGGGGATGTGCGGGACCCGCCCCGTCCGGGGCCCGGCGCCGTACGGAGGTCAGGTGCCGTACGGAACCGGGCCCCGGGGCCCGCGGCCGGCGCGCGGGTCGGGTGACCGGCGCGCCGCTCGGATCAGTTGCTGCGCCGCGTGACGAACTCCGCCAGCGCGAGGAGGCCGCCCGCCGCCTCCGGTTCGGGGATCGCCCGGGACAGCTCGTGCATCGCCCGGGCCATCCGGTCGGCCGCCTGGACCTGCGCCCAGTCACGGCCGCCCGCCCGCTCGACGGCCAGCACCGTGCGCTCCAGTTCCCCCGCGTCCCCTTCCCCGTACGGCACTCCGTACAACTCGGCCAGTTCGTCCGCCGCCGGGGTCCCCGAACCGAGCGCGGCGACCACGGGCAGGGACTTCTTGCGGGCGATGAGGTCCGCTCCGGCCGGTTTGCCGGTGCGGCTCGGGTCCCCCCAGATCCCGATCACGTCGTCGATCAGCTGGAAGGCGAGCCCGGCCGCACGGCCGAACGCGTCCAGCGCCGCGACGTCCTCGTCGTCCGCCCCCGCGTAGAGCGCGCCGACCGCGCAGGCGCAGCCGATCAGCGCTCCCGTCTTGGCCTCGGCCATGACCAGGCAGTCGTCGAGGGTGACCTCGCCCGGGCCCAGTTTCTCCATGGCCGTGTCCGCCTGCTGGCCCGCGCACAGCTCGACGACGCAGGCGGCGAGCCGGGCGGCGGCCGCCGAGGACGCCGGATGCGGGTCCTCGGCGAGCAGCTGCTGGGCCAGCGCCTGGAGCGCGTCGCCCGCGAGGATCGCGTCGGCGTCACCGAACACGGTCCACGCGGTGGGACGGTGCCGGCGGGTGGTGTCCCGGTCCATGACGTCGTCGTGCAGCAGCGTGAAGTTGTGGACCAGCTCCACGGCCGCCGCGGCCCGCACGGCCGCACCGTGCCGCCCGCCGAGCGCCCTGACCGCGGCCAGCACGAGCGCGGGCCGGATCGCCTTGCCCGCGTTGCCCGCCGCCGGGGTGCCGTCCGCGTGCTCCCAGCCGAAGTGGTACAGCGCGACCCGGCGCATGGAGCCGGGCAGTGTGTCGATCGCCCTGCGCAGCTCGGGGTCGACGGACGCCCGTGCGCGCTCCAGGATGCCCGCCGCCTCCTGCCCGTCGACCGGACCCGGCGGGGCCTGCCTGTCCATGGGCCTCCCGGTGGGGCTCCGCCTTTCCAGGATCTCGGTCGGGCCCTGCTTCGTGTCCGTCATGAACTCACCCATGGGACCGCCTCGGAGCGTCTGCGGACAGTGGCATCTCCACGGCTGCCGGGCGCGCACCCCCTCGTGTCCCCGCCCCGCGGGACGGGGACACGGCGCCCGGCGTGCGGTGACGTCACCGCCAGCGGCCGATCTCGACGTTCTCCAGGATGCCCAGCGCGTCCGGCACGAGGACGGCGGCGGAGTAGTACGCCGTCACCAGGTAGGAGATGACCGCCTGTTCGTTGATGCCCATGAAGCGCACCGACAGGCTCGGCTCGATCTCGTCCGGGATGCCCGACTGCTGGAGGCCGATCACGCCCTGCTCGGCCTCGCCCGTACGCATGGCGATGATCGAGGTCGTACGGGTGTCGCTGACCGGGATCTTGTTGCACGGGAAGATCGGTACCCCGCGCCAGGTCGGGATGCGGTTGCCCGCCATCTCGACGGTCTCCGGGACCAGACCGCGCTTGTTGAGCTCGCGTCCGAACGCGGAGATCGCGCGCGGGTGCGCGAGGAACAGCTTGGTGCCGCGCCGCCGGCTGAGCAGCTCGTCGAGGTCGTCGGGGCTGGGCACGCCGTCGTGCGGCTGCAACCGCTGGTCGTACTCGCAGTTGTTGAGCAGTCCGAACTCCCTGTTGTTGATGAGCTCGTGCTCCTGACGCTCCTTCAACGCCTCGACGGTGAGCCTGAGCTGCTGCTCCGTCTGGTTCATGGGCTGGTTGTAGAGGTCGGCCACACGCGTGTGCAGGCGCAGCACGGTCTGGGCGATGCTCAGTTCGTACTCGCGCGGCGCCGCCTCGTAGTCCACGAAGGTGCCGGGGATGTCCGGCTCGCCGGTGTGGCCCGCCGCGAGGTCGATCTCCTTCTCGCCGTACTTGTTGGTGCGCTGCGCCGGAATGGAACGCAGGCTCTGGAGATGGTCGCGCAGGGAGTCGGAGCGCTCCGCGACCTGTTCGAGATCCTGGCGGGGCAGGGTGAGCACGGTGACCGAGGTGACCGCGCGAGCCGTGTACTCCCAGATCGCGTCCGGGTCGATGAGCGCCTGCTCGCCGAAGTAGGCGCCGTCGGCGAGGACACCGAGGACCGCGTCGTCCCCGTAGGGGCCGGTGCCGATCTTCTCGACCCTGCCGTGCGCCAGCAGGAACACCTCGTCGGCCTGGCTGCCGAACGAGGCGAGCACCTCGCCCGGCGCGAATTCCCGCTGCCGGCAGCGCTGGGCGAGCTCGCCCAGTACTTCCTGGTCCTCGAACGACCTCAGCACGGACAGTTCGCCGAGCTCCGCCGGGATGACCTCGACCCGGTCACCGGTCTTCACGAACGTCACGCGGCCGTCGCCCACGGAGTAGCTGAGCCGCCGGTTGACTCGGTACGTGCCACCCTGCACGTTCACCCACGGAAGCATGCGCAGCAGCCAGCGGGAGCTGATCTCCTGCATCTGGGGTGCGGACTTGGTGGTGGTGGCCAGGTTCCGCGCGGCGGATGTGCCGAGGCTCTGCTGCGGCTTGCCCTGCTGCGCGCGGACCTCTTCGCCTACCGACATGAATTGCCCTCCCGGTCGTGCACTGATCTGCGCCGACCAGCCTTCCATCACGGAGCGTGCCGGTGCTATTACACGAATGAGGGGGAATGGATCACCGGCGAGTGGGCACTGGCCGCGATTCTGTCCAGGGAACTCCAAGATCCGGCCAACCGTTTGACCCGGCGACGGACAACGAAGGGAGACGGCAGTGGCAGGCTTCCTGGACCGCGCAAAGGAACAGGCGCAGCGCGGCCTCACACAGGGCAAGCAGAAGCTCGACGACGTGCAGGCGCAGCGCGCCGGCGGTGACCTCCTGAAGAAACTCGGCGCGGCGTATTACGCGGAGCGGCGCGGCAGCGGCACTCCCGAGGCGACCCAGCAGGCCCTCCAGGCCCTGGAGAGTCACATCGCCGCGCACGGGGACGCGTTCCTGCACTCCTGAGCGGCCCGGCCGGATTTCGCGGTCCCGGCGGCCACCGGCCCAGCCGTTCGGCGGTCCGCCGGGCCGGTGGGGCGGTCCACCCGGCCGCCCGATCCACCGGTTCCACCGCTTCCGTCCCGCATGTCCGGATCGGCTCGCACGCTGTGCGAACGAGTAGTACCGGCCACCCTGTTGCGGGTACAAGCTGCGGTACGAGACGGCCACGAAAGGTGGCCGCCGCGCAGCACGAAGGAGGCGGCCGTGGCCCCACCCATGTCCGCGCGTACTTTCCTGGACCGGCTCAGGGACGAAGGCGTCACCGTCGTCGAGGTCGGCGACTGGGAGCACCACAACCGCAACCACAAGGGCCCGTGGGGCCCGGTGCACGGCGTGATGATCCATCACACGGTGACCTCCGGCAGCGAGCGCACCGTCGAGATCTGCCGCAAGGGTCACTCGGAACTGCCCGGGCCGCTGTGCCACGGCGTCATCACCAAGGACGGCGTCGTCCACCTCGTCGGCTACGGACGCGCCAACCACGCGGGCCTGGGCGACGACGACGTCCTGCGTGCGGTGATCGCGGAGAAGGCGCTCCCCCATGACAACGAGGCGAACACCGACGGCAACCGCCACTTCTACGGCTTCGAGTGCGAGAACCTCGGCGACGGGAAGGACCCGTGGCCCGAGGCGCAGCTGGAGGCCGTCGAGCGCGTCTCCGCCGCGATCTGCCGCCACCACGGCTGGACGGAACGCTCGGTCATCGGCCATCTCGAATGGCAGCCGGGCAAGATCGACCCGCGGGGCTTCACGATGCGATCCATGCGGGAGCGCATCCGCGACCGCCTGAAGTGACGGGGCGACCGCCGCCCCGGACCCGCGATGGGCACGGGCGCCGACGCGTCGCCGGGTTCCGCCGACCACGCCTGGCGCCCGCCGCTCCGTCCGGTCCCCCGGGCGGCCGGGGCGGCCCAGAGCGGCCGGGGCCGAAGGGAGCCGGGGGTCCGGGCCGGGGGTCCGGGCCGGGGGCCGACGGAAGTTGCGACCGGCGTGCGGCGACAGCCCACGCGCCCGCCGGAGAGGAAACAACCGGCCCGCGTCGGCCGGAGGGCCGGGGACCAGCCGTAGTCATGACCGGCGTGCGGCGGCAGCCCGTTCGGACCGGGCGCGGGAACCGGCCTCCGGATCCGACAGCGGTGACCCGTCGCACCCGCCGGAGGCGAAACAGCTGCCCCTCCCCGCGTCGGCCCGGAGGGCCGGGAGCCGACGGCAGTCATGACCGGCGTACGGCGAAGGCCCGTTCGGACCGGGCGCGGGAACCGGCCTCCGGATCCGACAGCGATGACCCGTCGCACCCGCCGGCGGGGAAGCGGCCGCCCCACCCTGTGTCGGCCGGGGGAAACGGCAGGCCTACCCCGCCGCGGCCGGAGGGAGGACGACCGGCCGGCTCCGCGTCGGCCGGCGGGACCTGGCCGGCAGCGTGGACCCGGGCGGCGCCGTCTCCCCGGGGCGCCGAGACGGCCGCGCGCCACCGGGGGCACCGGAGCGGGCCGCGCATCCCCGAGGCGGTGGCGCCCCTCCGTGAACCCAGCCCGCGCCCGCTCCGGACACATGTCCGACAATGGGCGGATGACCAGCCCGGACCTCCAGGACACCGCCGGTGCCCCCGAGCCTCCCGCCGTCGGGGCGACCGACCCCGCCGCGCTGCGGCCGCGGCTGCCGTCGCCGCTGCTGGAGGCCGGGGACGAGCGGTTCGCGCGCCACGGCGTCCGGCTGCTGCTCAAGCGGGACGACCTGATCCATCCCGAGCTGGTCGGCAACAAGTGGCGCAAGCTGACCCCGAACCTGGAGGCGGCGGCGGGCCGCGCTGTGGTCACCTTCGGCGGGGCGTACTCGAACCATCTGCGGGCCACGGCCGCCGCCGGGCGTCTCCTCGGCATCCCGACGCTCGGCGTGGTCCGCGGCCAGGAGCTGGCCGAACACCCGCTCAACCCCTCGCTCGCCCGGTGCGCGGCCGACGGCATGCGCCTGCACTTCGTCGACAGACGGACGTACCGCGCCAAGGCGGAACCGGAGACGCTGGCAGGAATCCTGCGGGCGGTGGAGGCCGAGGACGCGTACGTGGTTCCCGAGGGCGGCAGCAACTCCCCGGCCGTGCGCGGATGCCGGGAGCTCGGTCGCGAACTGGGCGACGCGGCCGACGTCGTCGCCGTCGCCTGCGGCACCGGCGGGACCCTCGCGGGCCTGGCCGCCGGACTGGCCCCCGGCCGCCGCGCCCTCGGCATCCCGGTCCTGAAGGGCGGCTTCCTGGAGGCCGACGTACTGGCCCTCCAGCAGGCCGCGTTCGGCGCCCGCCGTGGCACGTGGTCGCTGGACGACCGCTTCCACTTCGGCGGCTACGCCCGCACCACCCCCGAACTCGACGCCTTCGCCGAGGACTTCGAGGACCGGCACGGGCTGCCCGTCGAACGTCTCTATGTCGCCAAGATGCTGTACGGACTTGTCACCCTGGCCGAGGAGGGCGCGTTCCCGCGCGGCACGACCGTGGCCGCGGTGATCACCGGGGCATCGCTTCCCTGACGGTGCGACCCGCCCGGACGGCTTCGGCGCCCCGGCGTCCTACGCCGTCTCGCGGTAGGCCGCCGCCTCCTCCAGGTCGAGCCGGCGCAGCAGCGTGCGCAGCATCTCGTCGTCGATGAAGCGGTGGTCCCGCAGCTTCACGAAGACCTCGCGCTCGGCGCCGATCATCTCCCGGGACAGCCGCCGGTAGGTGTCGTCGGCCGACTCGCCGGTCACCGGGTTGACCGCGCCGAGCCGCTCCCAGACCGCGTTGCGGCGGTGCTCCATGACTCCGCGCAGCCGGTCGGCGAGGGGTGGCGGCAGGGCGTTGCGTTCGTCGGTGAGCAGGTCGTCGAGCCGCTGCTCCGCGGCCCGGGACGCCTGCGCCTGCGCGTTGGCCTCGGCGAGCGTCTCGGCCTGGACGTCGCGGCCCGGCAGCTTCAGGAGGCGGATCAGCGGCGGCAGGGTCAGCCCCTGCACGACCAGCGTCCCGATGACCGTCGTGAAGGTCAGGAACAGGATCAGGTTGCGGTCGGGAAAGGCCTCGCCGCCGTGGACGGTGAGCGGGATCGAGAAGGCGATGGCGAGCGAGACCACGCCGCGCATGCCGGCCCAGCCGATGATGAAGGGGCCCTTCCAACTGGGGTTGTCCTCTCGCTTCCTGATCCGCGCGGACAACAGCCGCGGCAGGAACGTCGCCGGGTACACCCAGACGAACCGCGCCGCGACCACCACCAGGAAGAGGGCGACCGCGTACCAGGCCGCGCTCGTGCCCTCGTACTGCCCGAGCCCCTTGAGGACGACCTGCAGCTGGAGGCCGATGAGCGCGAACACCGCCGACTCCAGGACGAACGCGACCATCTTCCACACGGCCTCCTCCTGGAGCCGCGTCGCGAAGTCCACTTCCCAGGCACGATGCCCGAGGTAGAGGGCGACGACCACCACGGCGAGCACACCGGAGGCCTTCAGCTGCTCGGCGACCCCGTACGCGACGAAGGGGATCAGCAGGGACAGCGTGTTCTGGAGCAGCGCCTCCTTCATGTGGGTGCGCAGCCAGTGGATCGGGATCATCAGGACGAGACCGACGGCCACACCGCCGACCGCCGCGATCAGGAACTCGCGGATGCCGCCCGCCCACGTCGCGCCCTCGCCGATCGCGGCGGCGAGCGCCACCTTGTAGGCGGTGATCGCGGTCGCGTCGTTCACCAGGGACTCGCCCTGCAGGATGGTGGTGATCCGCGAGGGCAGGCCCACGCGCCGCGCCACCGCCGTCGCGGCGACCGCGTCCGGGGGCGCGACCACCGCGCCCAGGACGAGCGCCGCGGTCAGCGGCAGACTCGGCACGATCAGGTACGCGGCCCAGCCGACCACGAGGGTCGCGAAGAGGACGTAGCCGACGGACAGCAGCGCGACGGGCCGCAGTTGTGCCCTCAGGTCGAGGTACGAGCTGTCGGTGGCCGCCGTGTACAGGAGTGGGGGCAGCACCAGCGGCAGCACGACCTCGGGATCGAGTTCGTAGACGGGCACTCCCGGGATGTACGAGAAGACCAGGCCCGCCGCGACGAGCAGGAGCGGCGCGGGCACCGGTGTGCGGCGAGCCGCCCCGGCGACCGCGGCGCTTCCCGCGACCAGCAACAGCAGTGGCAAAACGTGCATCGTCTTTCCGCCCGCCCTCGTTTTCGCGCGACTTCCCGCACACCCGACGTAACCTGGCCATCATGAAACAGTGCACGCACGCCGAAGCGCTGCCGCACCCCGAACCCCAGCCCCTCAGCGAGACGTGCCTGGAGTGCCTCGCGGCCGGCACGCACCCGGTGCAGCTGCGCCTGTGCCTGGAGTGCGGGCACCTCGGCTGCTGCGACTCCTCTCCGCTGCAACACGCGACGGAGCACTTCAAGACCACCGGGCATTCGATCATGCGCACCTTCGAGCTCGGGGAGAACTGGCGTTGGTGCTTCGTCGACCACGTACTCGTATGACACGACGCAGGCATACTGGAACAGCCCGCGGATCGCATACGCGTGTGACCGGCGGTCCGGACGGTTCGACCGTCTGACGCCTGGGTACGTCAACCCGGCGCGCGCTCTTCCTAATTGGGCCCGCAGACCCCTAGCCACTGTCCGTACTCATAGGCTTACTATGAGTGACAGCAAGGGGCGGGGTCCCCAGGACAGGACACTTGGGTGCGCGGTAGCGTCACGGCTGAACGACATAGCGCGTTACCCGGGGGGCGACCCTCGGCCCCCGAAAGAGCTTGTACCACCATGGAGGTGAGGGTGTCCCAGATCGCAGGCGAGCCCGCGACGAAGGACTTCGTGGAAGTCCGGCTGCCGGCCGCGGGTGCCTACCTGTCGGTGCTGCGTACGGCCACGGCCGGACTCGCGGCCCGTTTGGACTTCACCCTCGACGAGATCGAGGACCTGCGCATCGCGGTGGACGAGGCCTGCGCGATCCTGCTGCAACAGGCCGTCCCCGGCTCGGTGCTCAGCTGTGTCTTCCGGCTCATCGACGACTCGCTGGAGGTGACGGTCTCCGCGCCGACCACCGACGGTCACGCTCCGTCACGGGACACCTTCGCCTGGACCGTCCTCTCGGCGCTCGCGGGCAAGGTCGACTCCTCCGTCGCCGAGGACAAGACCGTTTCGATCAGCCTCTACAAACAGCGCGGCGCGGGACCCGGGCCGGCGTGAGGAACGGGGACGGGCCGGTGCGGGACGAAGAGCGCGGCACACGGGAGCTTCCGTCCGGGCGCGTCGACGGCCTCGACGGGGCGCGGCGGACGGCTGACGGCGTCGACGGCATTCCCGAGCAGGCCCGGCCGCATCCGGAGGACGGCGCCTCACCGGTCCTCACGCAGGCCGCGGCCGAACCGCGGACCGACGAGGACGAACGGGAGGAGCTCTCCGGCCGGGGCGATGGACAACGGGATCCGGAGGGTGCCGCGCTGAGCACGTCCTCGGGAGGGCGGCGGCTGGTGACGGGCGGGACTATGAGCGAGCACGAGCGACACGACAAACCAGGGGCACAGAGCGTGCAGGGCGCGCAGCACGGGCCGAGCGCCCAGCACATCGAGCACGACCCTCACGACCGCAGCGGTGCACGGGCGATGTTCGTCGAGCTGCGCAAGCTCAAAGAGGGCAGCGCCGAGTACGCGGAGCTGCGCAACCAGCTCGTCCGCATGCACCTCCCGCTCGTGGAGCATCTCGCCCGCCGCTTCCGCAATCGCGGCGAGCCGCTGGACGACCTGACGCAGGTCGCCACCATCGGCCTGATCAAGTCGGTCGACCGTTTCGACCCCGAGCGCGGCGTCGAGTTCTCGACGTACGCGACGCCGACGGTCGTCGGCGAGATCAAGCGGCACTTCCGCGACAAGGGCTGGGCGGTCCGCGTCCCGCGCCGCCTCCAGGAGCTGCGGCTGGCGCTGACCACGGCGACCGCGGAGCTCTCGCAGCTGCACGGCCGCTCCCCCACGGTCCACGAGCTGGCCGAGAAGCTCGCGATCTCCGAGGAAGAGGTGCTGGAGGGCCTGGAGTCCGCCAACGCCTACTCGACTCTGTCGCTGGACGTGCCCGACACGGACGACGAGTCGCCGGCCGTCGCGGACACGCTGGGCGCCGAGGACGAGGCGCTGGAGGGCGTCGAGTACCGCGAGTCCCTCAAGCCGTTGCTCGAAGATCTGCCGCCGCGGGAGAAGCGCATCCTGCTCCTCCGTTTCTTCGGGAACATGACGCAGTCGCAGATCGCCCAGGAGGTCGGCATCTCGCAGATGCACGTGTCACGGCTGCTGGCCCGCACCCTGGCCCAGCTGCGGGAGAAGCTCCTCGTCGAGGAGTGAGCCGGCCCCGGCCGACCCTTCCGCCCTGCGCGACATCCCCGCGCCGGCCTCGTGGGAGACCTCCACGCCGCCGGCTCCGCGCGACACCTCCGCGCCACCGGCCTCGTGGGAGACCTCCACGCCGCCGGCTCTGCGGGGCGGCTCCGCATCGTCGACCCGGCGGGTCCGTTCCACGCCACCGGCCCCAGCGGGACCGCCCCGGGTCGCTGCCCCCGCGGGACCAGTCCACGCCGACCGGTCACCCCGGTCCGACGGGCACCTCCGCGGCCGCCCCGGCTCCACCGCGCACTTCAGCGCCCCACCGGGCGCTTCCGGTCCGCTCGGGTCCCACGCACCGACCGGTCACCTCCGGTCTCATCGGGACCCACCATCGGCCACTTCCGGTCCCACCGGGCCACCGCAGTCGGTCACGACCGGCCACGACCGGTCCGACCAGGTCGGCTACAGAGCCCGTCGGCAGGCGCCCCGGCCGGTCACTTCTGGTCGGGCACGTCGGCGCCGGGCCCTCGGATGCCGAGGGCCTTCGTCGTCTCCGGGTTCAGCAGCAGCACCAGGCCCACGACCGCGACGACCGCCAGCGCGATGCCGCCCGGGATCGCGACACTGTCGGCCTGGAGCAGGGTGTAGGCCACGGGCAGCGACAGGATCTGGGTGATGAGCGCCGGGCCCCTGCTCCAGGAGCGGCGCAGCAGCAGTCCGCGCGCCGCCAGCAGGGGCAGCAGCGCCAGCACGATGAGCGTGACGCCGCCGGTGATGGCCTGCCCCCGGCTGTCCGGGGTGCCCGTGAAACCCCGGACGAGCACGTACACGCCCCCCGCGACGAGGGCGAGGCCCTCCAGCGCGGCCAGGGCCGCCGCGGCGGTCAGCCGCGCGGGGCGGGGTTCCGCGGCGGGGTCGTGCGAAGTGGTGGGGTTCTGCTCAGCGCTCACCCCTGAAGGGTAGCCGTCGGCGATGCGGCGGCCGGGGCGCGGGGGCCGCGCCGGAGGGCGTCCGACGTGCGCAGGCTCACGTTGCGATCTCTTACCCGATCCCTACCTCGCTCTGGGCCCGGTACCCCCCAGTAGGTACGCTGCAACCCATGCGTGCACTTCTCGTCGTCAATCCGGCAGCAACCACCACGAGTGCGCGCACGCGCGACGTGTTGATCCACGCGCTCGCCAGCGAGATGAAGCTGGAGGCGGTCACCACCGAGTACCGCGGGCACGCCCGGGATCTCGGCCGGCAGGCCGCGGAGAGCGAGGACATAGATCTGGTCGTCGCCCTCGGCGGCGACGGCACGGTCAACGAGGTCGTGAACGGACTGCTCCACGACGGCCCCGCCCCGGACCGGCTGCCCGGCTTCGCGGTGGTCCCCGGCGGCTCCACCAACGTCTTCGCCCGGGCCCTCGGACTGCCCAACGACGCGGTGGAGGCGACCGGCGCCCTGCTGGACGCGCTGCGCGAGAACCGCGAGCGCACGGTCGGCCTGGGTCTCGCCTCGGGCACTCCCGGCACGGAGGACGAAGCCGTGCCGTCCCGCTGGTTCACCTTCTGCGCCGGGCTCGGTTTCGACGCGGGGGTGGTCGGGCGCGTCGAGCAGCAGCGCGAGCGCGGCAAGCGTTCCACCCATGCGCTGTATCTCCGCCAGGTGATGCGCCAGTTTCTGGACGAACCTCACCGCCGGCACGGAACGATCACGCTGGAGCGCCCCGGCGTGGACCCGGTGACCGATCTGGTCCTGTCCATCATCTGCAACACCTCGCCGTGGACGTTTCTCGGCAATCGTCCGGTGTACGCCTCGCCTAAGGCTTCGTTCGATACCGGGCTCGACGTACTCGGTCTCAGCCGCATGTCGACGGCCGCGGTTGCCCGGTATGCCACACAGTTGCTCACTTCGTCCCCCGAGCGCGGCCCCCATGGCAAGCACGCTGCCTCCCTGCACGACTTGACAGACTTCACCTTGCATTCGAAGGTCCCGCTGCCCCTCCAGATGGACGGTGACCACCTCGGGCTGCGAACAAGCGTGACGTTCACAGGCGTACGCCGTGCACTGCGTGTG
Source organism: Streptomyces siamensis (assembly GCF_039543605.1). NCBI lineage: Bacteria > Bacillati > Actinomycetota > Actinomycetes > Kitasatosporales > Streptomycetaceae > Streptomyces > Streptomyces siamensis. The sequence goes on from NZ_BAABKB010000013.1 coordinate 267,754, forward strand.
ATTGTGTGAGTAGAAGGGGCCAAAGTCCTTTCACTCGAACGTTTAGGCCAGGATCCACCCCATGGAAGTACGGCTGTGACCTAGTCGACACCGAGGAATCAAAAAAAACTTTCCGGAAGGGGTTGTATCCGCCGCTGAGGTTTGCGAGTCTCTACGTGGCGATCGGGACGGCCCGCAACATCGGCCCCACAGAGAGCCAGAACCCCTCCTCAAATCACAGGACCACGTCAGGCAACCTGGCAGTCGGCCCTTCACTTGTTGAGGGATTCGTGAAAGCGTTCACATTCACAAGCAACTTGCATGTAATACCAAGGAGAGGTAGCAGCCATGGACTGGCGTCACAACGCCGTTTGCCGCGAGGAAGACCCCGAGCTCTTCTTCCCCATCGGCAACACCGGTCCTGCGCTGCTGCAGATCGAGGAAGCCAAGGCCGTCTGCCGCCGCTGCCCCGTCATGGAGCAGTGCCTGCAGTGGGCGCTCGAGTCCGGCCAGGACTCCGGCGTCTGGGGTGGCCTCAGCGAGGACGAGCGCCGTGCCATGAAGCGTCGCGCCGCCCGCAACCGGGCCCGTCAGGCTTCCGCCTGACACCCCACCCCGCACGAGCCTGAGCTTGGCGGCGCGTACAGCGAGTACGCATCTCCCGCCCCCGAGCCGCAGCGCGCAGTACCCCCGATGCGCATTTGAGCAACGAGCTTTCGGCCCCGGATCACCTGGTGATCCGGGGCTCATTGCTGTTTGCGACCGCGTGGATTGCTCCACCGCCGCGCAGGCCGAACCGCTCCCGCCCGGCCGGGAGCGACTACTTGTTGCCCCGCACCGGGATGTCCAGGATCACCTGCGTGCCGCGCTCCGGGGCCGCCACCATGTCGAAGGTGCCGCCCAACTCGCCCTCCACCAGCGTCCGTACGATCTGCAGGCCGAGGTTGCCCGATCGGTGCGGGTCGAAGTCCTCGGGCAGACCCACCCCGTCGTCCTGGACCGTGACCAGCAGACGGGCCTCCTTGCTGGTGCCGCCGCGCACCGCTGAGACCTCGACGGTGCCCCGGTCTCCCTCGCGGAAGCCGTGCTCCAGCGCGTTCTGCAGGATCTCCGTGAGGACCATCGACAGCGGGGTCGCGACCTCGGCGTCCAGGATTCCGAAGCGGCCGGTGCGCCGTCCGGTGACCTTGCCGGGCGAGATCTCCGCGACCATGGCGAGCACCCGGTCCGCGATCTCGTCGAACTCCACGCGCTCGTCCAGATTCTGAGAGAGCGTCTCATGCACGATCGCAATCGAACCGACTCGGCGCACCGCCTCCTCCAGTGCCTCGCGGCCCCGGTCCGACTCGATGCGCCGGGCCTGCAGGCGCAGCAGCGCCGCCACGGTCTGGAGGTTGTTCTTCACCCGGTGGTGGATCTCCCGGATGGTCGCGTCCTTGGTGATCAACTCACGCTCGCGGCGCCGCAGTTCGGTGACGTCGCGGAGCAGGACGAGGGAGCCGACCCGGGTGCCCTTGGGCTTGAGCGGGATGGCGCGCAGCTGGATCACGCCGTCGTTGCTCTCGATCTCGAACTCGCGGGGCGCCCAGCCGCTGGCGACCTTGGACAGTGCCTCGTCCACCGGGCCGCGGGACGGAGCCAGTTCGGCGGTGGTGACGCCGAGGTTGTGTCCCACGAGGTCGGAGGCCAGGCCGAGGCGGTGGTAGGCCGACAGCGCGTTCGGTGAGGCGTACTGGACGATGCCGTCCGCGTCGAGCCTGATCAGCCCGTCGCCCACCCGCGGGGAGGCGTCCATGTCGACCTGCTGGTCGGGGAACGGGAACGTGCCCGCGGCGATCATCTGCGCCAGGTCGGAGGCGCTCTGGAGATACGTCAGCTCCAGCCGGCTCGGGGTGCGCACCGTGAGCAGGTTGGTGTTGCGGGCGATGACGCCGAGGACGCGCCCCTCACGCCGTACGGGGATGGACTCGACCCGAACCGGGACCTCTTCGCGCCACTCGGGGTCGCCCTCGCGCACGATCCGGCCCTCGTCGAGCGCGGCGTCCAGCATGGGCCGGCGGCCGCGCGGGACGAGATGGCCGACCATGTCGTCCTGGTACGAGGTGGGGCCGGTGTTGGGCCGCATCTGGGCGACGGAGACGTAGCGGGTGCCGTCACGCGTGGGAACCCACAGCACGAGGTCGGCGAAGGAGAGGTCGGAGAGCAACTGCCACTCCGAGACCAGCAGGTGCAGCCACTCGAGATCGGAGTCACCGAGGGCGGTGTGCTGGCGTACGAGGTCGTTCATGGAGGGCACGTGTGCGAGCGTACCCGGCGGATGCGGCAGGCCTCGAAAACGGCCGCCTCGGGGCTCGTACGGCGGCCTCGGAGGGCCCCGGAGACACCCGCGGGCCGCGGCGCCTGGGAGGGACCCTCAACCCTCCCGGCACCGCAGCCCGGAGCAACAACGGCCGCGGGGTGTGCGGTCCCGGTCGGCCGAAGAGAGGAGCCGGTGCAGTCAGGGCAGAGAGCGCCGGTTCCTCGGTCCGCCTTCCTGTGCGGGGAAGACGGAGGCTTGTTCAGTCGCACCATCATTGTGGACTAGACCATGCTGCCGCGTCCATGCTCCTGCGCCCGCATGCCTTCTGTCCATGCGTCGGCAGGTGTTCGCCGTTGTCCGTTTATCCAACATGCAGCACTGTCCATCACGCAGACTAACCCGCTTCGGTTCGTGAACGGGCCGGATTGGCCGATGAATCGGGCCAGACGGCCATGGCGAGCGCGGCGAGGGCCTCCAGCTGCTCCCTCGTGGCGCCGTCGCGGGCCTGCTGCGACATGCCCTGGACGATCGCGCCGGTGTGCCGGGCGAGCGCGGCGGCGTCGGTTCCGGCGGGCAGTTCGCCCGCGGCGATGCCCGCCTTCATACGACTCTCGAACGCGGCGATGTTCGCGTTGCGCCGCTCACGCAGGTCCTCCTCGACCTCCGGCGACGTGCAGTTGGTGGCGGCGTGGATGACCAGACAGCCGTGCGGGCGGCCCGGAGCGGTGTACTCCGCCGCGGCCTCGCGCAGCATCCGCTCGACCGCGGCACGGGCGGTGGGCTCCTCGGCCAGCGCGCGCTCGCCGAAGGACCCGTACCGCGTGCCGTACACGCGGACGACCTCGTCGAAGAGGGAGCGCTTGTCGCCGAAGGCCGCGTACAGGCTCGGGGCGCCGATGCCCATGACCCGGGTGAGGTCGGAGACGGACGTCGCCTCGTACCCGTGCTCCCAGAACGCCAGGATCGCCTTCTCCAGCGCGGTCTCCCGGTCGAAGGAGCGGGGCCGGCCGCGCTGCTTGGTCACGGCCTCGGCGCCCGTGCGCGCGGCGGTTCCGGGCTCGGTCTGCTGCCTGCTCACCATGGGGTGGATTTTATAGCGGGTACTAGAGAAATGTCGTCGGGTCGTTGTACGGTTTTTTGTGTAGCGATCACTAGTCAAATGCGGAGGGGGCGACGACATGGGTGTGCTCGAGGGCAGGACGGCACTGGTCACGGGTGGCGGCAGGGGCATCGGGCGGGGCATCGCCGAGCGGCTCGGGCGGGACGGTGCCCGTGTGGCCGTGCACTACGGCAGCAATGAGGCGGCGGCCGACGAGACGGTCGCGGCGATCGAGGGCTCGGGCGGCTCGGCGTTCACGATCGGCGTGGAGCTGGGGCCGGCGGGCGACGCCCAGGCGCTGTGGGAGGCCTTCGACCGGCAGGCGGACGGCCTGGACATCCTGGTGAACAACGCGGCGATCGGCACGTCGCGGCCCTTCGACGCGATCGACGAGCGGGAGTACGACCGGGTCTTCGCGGTGAACGTGCGAGCGCCCCACTTCATCACCAAGTACGGCGCCGCCCGCCTGCGGGACGGCGGCAGGGTCGTCAACATATCGTCGGGACTCGCTCGCAACGCGGTGATGCCGGACAAGATGGCGTACGCGATACAAGATGGCGTACGCGATGACGAAGAGCGCCCTGGACGTCTTCACCCGCGACCTGTCCAAGGTCCTCGGCCCCCGCGGCATCACCGTGAACTCGGTGGCGCCCGGCATCATCGACACCGACGTCAATGCCGACTGGCTGCGGGCCGACGACGCGGCCTGGGCGGGCGCCGCCGCGCTGTCCGCCCTCGGCAGGGTGGGCACCCCTGCCGATGTCGCGGACGTGGTGGCCTTCCTCGTCTCGGACGACGGGCGCTGGGTGACCGGGGCCTGGCTGGACGCGACAGGGGGTTCGCTGACCTAGCGCCGGGGCGAGGGCGCCGACCCGGTGCGACGACGGCAAGCCGTGCGGGTGCGGGGCGCCTTGGTCAGTGGGTCTCCGTCACCTTCGCCAGGGCACGCGGCGCGTCCGGGTCCTGGCCGCGGGCGATGGTGACCTCGTAGGCCAGCAGTTGGAGCGGGATGATCTCCAGCATCGGCTGCACCTCTTCGGCGACGCCCTCGGTGGGCAGCACGAAACCGGCCGAGGCCTGTTCCACCTGGGCCCGCGGGCCGACGACGACAAGGTCGGCGCCGCGTCCGCGCAGACGGTCGAGGACGGGCTGGAGCGCTTCGCCGCCGCGGCCGTCGGTGACCACCGCGATCACCGGGGAGATGTTGTCGACCATGGCGAGGGGGCCGTGCAGGAGGTCTGCACCGGAGTAGGACAGCGCGGGGATGTAGCTGGTCTCCATCAGCTTCAGGGCGGCTTCCTTGGCGGTGGGATAGCCGTAGCCGCGGGAGGTGATCACCATGCGGCCGGCGAATCGGTAGCGGGAGGCGAGGACCCTGACCTCGTCCTGACGGGCGAGCAGTCCCGCGGCCAGCTCGGGCAGCACCTTCGCGGCGGCGCCGTCCCCGCCGCGCAGGCCTTCGACGAAGAGATGGAGCGCGAGGAGGGAGGCCGTGTAGGTCTTGGTCGCCGGGAGGGCCTTCTCCGGCCCGGCCATGATGTCGATGTGGTACTCGGAGACGGCTGCGAGCGGCGAGTCCGGGTTGTTGGTCACCGCCAGGGTGATCGCGCCGGCCTCCCTGGCGGCCCGGGTCGAGGCGACGAGGTCGGGCGAGCCACCGGACTGACTGACGGTGATCACCAGGACGTCGCTGAGGTCGGGCCGTGCGCCGTACGCCGTGATCGTGGACATCGAGGTGAGTCCGCAGGGCATGCCGAGACGGATCTCCAGAAGGTACTTGGCGTACAGGGCCGCGTTGTCGGAGGTGCCGCGCGCGGCGAGCAGGACGAAGCGCGGCGAGCGGGAGGCGACCTGCCGGGCCACGTCCTGGATCCGCGGCGCGCCCGTCCCGAGGAGCCGGCGCATCACATCGGGCTGCTCGGCCATCTCACGGGCCATGATCCGGCCGGGACGGTCGCCCTGGGATTCCGGGGACGTGGCGGTCATGGTGCCTCCTCGTGAGTCGGTGTGCGGATTCCATTGCACTCCCGGGAGCGGGGGCACGCGCGTCCGGGCAGGGGTGGTGATGTGAACGGGAGCGGACATGTCCGGTTGAGGGCGGGGTGTCCGGTGGAGTTCTCCGGGGGCGACGTGAGGCGGGGCCTCTGCTAGATTGGTCTATACCACATGTGTCCCCTTTCGGGTTCCGGTTGAGTCCCCTGAGTCCCCTCTCCAGATCGGCAGGCCCAGCGTGGAAGTTGTCATCGTCCCGGACGCCAAGGCGGGCGGCGAGCTGATCGCCGAAGCCATGGCCGAGCTGCTCCGTCGCAAGCCCGGCGCCCTGCTCGGCGTGGCCACCGGCTCGACCCCGCTGCCCATCTACGAGGCGCTGGCGGCCAAGGTGGGCTCCGGTGCCGTGGACGCCTCGCGGGCGCGGATCGCTCAGCTCGACGAGTACGTGGGACTGCCTGCCGAGCACCCCGAGTCGTATCGTTCGGTGCTCCGCCGCGAGGTGCTGGAGCCGCTGGGTCTCGGCATGGACGCGTTCATGGGTCCGGACGGCACCGCCGCGGACGTGCAGGCCGCGTGCGAGGCGTACGACAAGGCTCTGGCATCGGCCGGCGGGGTCGACCTCCAGCTCCTCGGGATCGGCACGGACGGGCACATCGGGTTCAACGAGCCGTGTTCCTCGCTCGCCTCGCGGACCCGGATCAAGACGCTGACCGAGCAGACCCGGGTCGACAACGCCCGGTTCTTCGAGGGCGACATCGAGCAGGTCCCGCACCACGTGATCACCCAGGGCATCGGCACGATCCTGGAGGCACGGCACCTGGTGCTGCTCGCGACCGGCGAGGGCAAGGCGGACGCGGTGGCCGCGACGGTCGAGGGACCGGTGGCCGCGGTGTGCCCGGCGTCCGCGTTGCAGCTCCACCCGCACGCGACCGTCGTCGTGGACGAGGCGGCCGCCTCCAAGCTGAAGCTCGCGGACTACTTCCGGCACACCTTCGCCAACAAGCCCGACTGGCAGGGGATCTAGACTCCGCCGCCGAGCGGATCGCGCCGGACCACGGGGTCCGACACGCTCGCCTGCTCTCCGGTGCCCCCTGCTCTGCCGTTGCCGAGAGGTCTCCGGTCGCCACGCCGTCCGCCCGTGCCGGTGCCGTCGCCACGTGCCGTCGCCGGCGCCGCCGGTGCCGTCGCCAGATGCCCGCGCCGTCGCCGACGCCGCTGCCGTGCCGTCGCCACGTGCCGGTGCCGTCACCGACGCCGTACCGTCGCCAGATGCCCGCGCCGGCACCTCGCGGCCGGTCGGCGCCAGGACGACCGCACGGAAGCGTGCGCACCACACCGTCCCCGCGAAGGCGATCCCCCGCCGGCGTGCACACGAAGGCGCCGGGTGCTCCTCCCCCGAGGGCACCCGGCGCCTTCGCACGTCGTGGGTCACGCCCCGACGACGACCTCCGCCGCCGCCTGGCCGCACACCCGCGCCGCGCCGTGCGTGGCGATGTGCAGGGCGCCCCGGGGCGCGGCCTGGGGTACGCCCATCTCCACGACAACGGTGTCAGGGCGGGCGGCGAGCAGGGCGTCGAGAGCGCCCGCCATCCACGGGTGACGGTGTTCGTCGCGCACCACGGCGACGATGCGACGCGTTCCCGCGGCCTCGAGGGCGGCGGGGCCCGCGCCCTCACCGGTGAAGCTGCCCGTCTCGGTCCCGGGAAGCAGCCGCGCCAGCTCCGCGGCCACACCCCAGGGGGTCTCGTCACCGACGGCGATGTTCGCGACCGGGGTGAGAGCGGCGACGTACGGGGGCTCGGTCAGCGGGGCGTACGCCTCGGAGTGCGTGACCGTGAGCGCGCGACGGGCGGCGACCAGGCCGATCCCGGCCCGTTCCTCCGTGTCCGCGGCTGCCGCCTCGCGTGCGGCGGCGGCCGTCCAGCCGGCCAGCGCCCGCACCCGGGCGGCGGCGTCGGCGAGCCTCTCCTCGGGGAGGTCACCGCTGCGGACCGCCGCGACGAGGGCGTCGCGCAGGCGGCACACGGTCTCGTCGTCGGCGAGTCCCCCGCCGACGCAGATCGCGTCGGCGCCGGCGGCGATGGCGAGGACGCTGCCGCGTTCGATGCCGTACGTCGCGGCGATGGCCTGCATCTCCATGCCGTCGGTGACGATGAGGCCGTCGTAGCCGAGTTCCTCGCGGAGCAGGCCCGTGAGGATGCGGCGGGACAGGGTGGCGGGCCGGTCGGGGTCCAGCGCCGGGACGAGGATGTGCGCGCTCATCACGGCCCGGGTGCCCGCGGTGATCGCGGCGCGGAACGGGGCGAGTTCACGGGACTGGAGCACGTCGAGCCCGGCGTCGATGCGCGGCAGCGCGTGGTGCGAGTCGACGGCCGTGTCGCCGTGTCCCGGGAAGTGCTTGGTGCAGGCCGCGACGCCGGCGGACTGGAGTCCGGTGACGTAGGCGGCCGTGTGCCGGGACACCAGGTCGGTGTCGGCGCCGAAGGACCGTACGCCGATGACCGGGTTGTCCGGGTTGGAGTTGACGTCCGCGGACGGCGCCCAGTTGAGGTTCACCCCGCAGGCGGCCAGGCGGCGGCCGAGTTCGCGGGCGACGTCCCGGGTGAGCGCGACGTCGTCCACCGCCCCGAGTGCGTGGTTCCCGGGGAAGGAGGACCCGGTGCGCACCTCCAGGCGGGTGACGTCGCCGCCCTCCTCGTCGATGGCGACGAGGACGTCGTCGCGCTCCGTGCGCAACTGGGCGGTCAGGGCGGCCAGTTGCTCGGGCGAGGCGATGTTGCGGCCGAACAGGCCGACCGAGGCGAGGCCCTCGCCGAGGCGGCGGAGCAGCCAGTCGGGGGCCGTGGTGCCCGTGAAGCCGGGCTGGAGGACGGTCAGGGCGTCGCGTGTCGGACCGTCCTGGGCCGAATTGGACGCGGTGGTACCACTGGCGAGTGTCGTCATCGGGTGGCGTTATCCCTTCACGGCGCCCGCGGTCAGCCCCGCGGCCATCTTGCGCTGGACGATGAGGAACAGGACGACGATCGGCACGGCCATCATCGTGGAACCGGCCATCATCGGGGCGTATTCGGTGCCGTGCTTGGTGGTGAAGTTGCCGAGCCAGACGGTGGCCGTCTGGTTCTTCTGGCTCATCAGCATGAGGGCGTAGAGGTACTCGTTCCACGCCTGGATGAATCCGTACACGGACGTGGCGACCATGCCGGGGGCGAGGAGCGGGAAGACCACGCGGACGAAGGCGCCCGTGCGGCTGCAGCCGTCGACCATGGCCGCTTCCTCCAGCTCCTTCGGGATGTTGACGATGAAGCCGCGCAGCGTCCAGACCGTGAACGGGAGGATGAAGGTCAGGTACGTGATGATCAGGCCGGAGAGCTTGTCGTACTGATCGAGGTCGTTCAGCAGCAGGAAGACCGGGATGATCATGGCGACCAGCGGGACCATCTGGACGGCGAGGATGCCGACGATCACGATCTTCCGGCCGCGGAAGGCGAAGCGGGAGATGGCGAGTGCGGCGAGCAGGCCGACGGCGACGCCGATCACGACGACCGCCAGGGAGACGATCAGGCTGCGGCCCACCGGTCCCCAGAAGTCGGCGATGTCGAGGGCGCGGCGGAAGTTGTCGAGCGTGAGCCCGGTGGGCAGCAGGCTCGGATCGGGGTCGATGGCGTCCTTGGCGGGCTTGAACGCGGTGTTCAGCATCCAGTAGACGGGGAATCCCGCGATGACGAAGACGAGCAGTCCGAGCAGGTTCCAGCCGGCCTTGGACTTGCGGGCCTTGCTCGGCCCGGAGCCCTCGCGCTGCGGGGAGGACGTACGTCCCGGGGTGGCGACGGCGCTCATTCGACCTCTCCGATCTTCAGCATCTGACGCATGTACACGGCCACCACGCCGAGCAGGAGCAACACGGTGAGCAGGGCGATCGCCGATCCCTGCGCGTAGTCGTTGACGACGAACGCGCGGTCGTAGGAGTAGGTGGTGAGCAGCTGGAACTCGGCCTCCGGGTGGCCGCCGCGCATGACGAAGACCTGCGGGAAGACACCCATGTCCCAGATGACGGACAGCGTCGTGAGCATCACGACGATGGGCTTGAGGATCGGCAGCGTGACGTACCGGAAGACGCCCCAGGAGCCCGCCCCGTCGAGGCGTGCGGCCTCCTCCAGCTCCTTCGGCACCTGGGTGAGCCCCGCGCTGAGCGTGATGACGACGAACGGCACCGCGCCCCAGACCACCAGGAGCATGATCACGGCCAGCCCCTGCGGACCGCTCGCGAACCAGTTGTGGCCGATCATGTCGACGCCCGGCAGCTTGCTGAGGAGCGCGTTGAAGATGCCGTAGTCGGAGTCGAAGAGCCACTTGAAGACGGTGGTGGCCACGATGATCGGCATGCCCCAGCTGGCCACCAGCGCGATGTTGATGAGTGTCTTCACCCAGCCCGAGACCCGCTGGAGCAGCAGGGCGATCAGCATGCCGACGACCATCGTGAAGATGACGGACCCGGCCGCGAAGACGAGCGTCCGGACGACCACGGCCCAGAACTCGCCGTCCCCGAGCACCTTGCTGAAGTTGTCGAAGCCGACCGACTCGGCGGGCTGGAAGCCCCACAGCTGGGACTGCCCGAACTTCTGGAAGGACAGCGTGACCAGGCGGACGAGCGGATAGCCCAGGACGAGCGCGAGGATCAGCAGACAGGGCGCGAGCAGCATCCAGGGAAGCGCGACTCTACCCGGACTCCGCCGTGCGCGTGGTGCCTTCGGGACGGCTGGTGGCGGTGCCTGCCGCGGGGGCGGCACCTTGGCAGGGGTGGTCGTGTCTGCGGCACTCATCGCGCGCTCCTCAGCGGTCCCTCTGGTCGTACGTAAGCAGAGCCCCGCACGGCCGTGCCGTACGGAAGGCAGGGCCCCGCCCCTCCGTGGCGGAGGACCGACGGGGCCCTGCTCTCAGGTCACTTGGTGTTGATGACCTTGTCGATCGCGGCGTCCGCGTCCTTCGCGGCGGCCTCGACCGACTTCTTGCCGGTGCCGATGCTCTGCAGCATGGTCTGCAGGACCTGGGCCTTCTCGACCTGGCCCCAGCCCGGCGCCATCGGGACGAACCAGTTGGACTCGGCCGCGGTGGCCGGGACCTCCGTCTTCGGGTCGCTCTTCAGCGTCGCGAGGTCGGTCTTGTTGTTGGGCAGGTTGCCCTTGTCCATCAGGCCCTTCTGGCCCTTGGCGCCCGTGAAGGCGTTGATCCACTCGCCGGCGACGGCCTGCGCGTCGGACTTCACCGGCACGGCGAGGTCGGAGCCGCCGAGGAACACCGGGAGGTTCTTGCCGGACGGACCGGGCATCACGAAGTTCTCGAGGTTGCCCTTGAGCTTGCCGGTCTTGTCGTTCTTCGGGTCCTCGGAGGTCGCGCCCTCCCAGGCGGCGCCGAAGATCATGCCGGACTTGCCCTGGCCGTAGACGATGTAGCGGTCGGACTCGTCCTTGGTCTTGTCGCCGTGCATGTACTTGTCGACGACGTTCTTGAACTCGGTGAGGCCCTTGATCGACTCGGGCGAGGAGAGGTTGGCCTTCCACTGGCCGCCCTCCTCCTTGGCGATGGAGCCGCCGGCGTCGTAGACGAAGGACATCGCGGCGTACCAGTCACGGGTGGGCTGGTACCAGGCGTTGAACTTGTTGCCCTCCTTCTTCTGGATCTTGTCCAGGGCGGAGGTGAGGTCCTTGTACGTCTTCGGCGCGGTCTTCACGCCGACGGAGGCGGCGAGGTCCTTGCGCCAGTTGCCGACGCGGCCACCGGCGTAGTACGGCACGCCGTAGGTCTTGCCCTCGTACGTGACGGAGGCCTTGAGGCCGTCCAGCCAGGCGTCCGAGTTCTCGAACTTGCTCGCGTCCAGGGGAGCGAAGGCGCCCTTGACCATGTAGCCGAGCATCTCGGTGTTGCCCATCTCGACGACGTCGGGGGCCTTGTCGGTGGCCAGGACCGCGTCGAGCTTGGTGTTCTTGTCCGGCCAGCCGTAGTACTCGTGGTTGATCTTGATGCCGGGGTGCTTGGCCTTGACGGCCGCGTCGGCGGCCTTGACCAGCTCGGGCCAGTTGTTCTGCGCGTCGACGGTGAGCCAGACGGTCAGCTCCTTGGCGTCCGCGCCCTTGTCCGACCCCCCGGACTTGTTGTCACTGTCCCCGCATGCCGCGATGGAGACCATCATGCCCGCGATACCGATCGCGGCTATCAGCTTGCGCTTCACGCCACCCTCCTCAGGGATGCCACAAACCCCCCTGCCTCCCCGCGGTGACATACGCCGTACCGCCCGTGGGGCCGGGACTGGACCAATGGTGTAGACCAGTACGGGGAGCTTGGCCTAGACCTAGGGGGGTGTCAAGACATTCGCGGGCACCCCGACCGTCCGTTATGGGACCTACATATGCAGGGACCTTTAACTAGGTAATCCGCATATCGGGCAGGACTGTTCAAGCGTCCGGTCCGGTGCCCCGACCGGACGACCCGCGCGCGACGCACGGGCCATGCGTCCGTGATGGACTAGACCAACGGGTGAGCCGACGGTATATAGAGGGGATCACGGAAGGTGCGGGGGGTACTCGCACATGAAGCCGTGCCACGATGTGAGCCGTGGCCGATGCGTAGGTCGGCCGCTTCGGCATCCGGAGCCGGGAAGGCAGAGCATGAGCACCGACGTCAGCAGTGCGGAGAACGAGGGTGGCGTGCCCATCCGTACCGCGCGCGTGCCCAAGTACTACCGCCTGAAGAAGCACCTGCTCGACATGACGGAGACCCTGCCGCCCGGCACGCCGGTACCGCCCGAGCGCACCCTCGCCGCCGAGTTCGACACCTCGCGCACCACCGTGCGGCAGGCCCTTCAGGAACTGGTCGTCGAGGGCCGCCTCGAACGCATCCAGGGCAAGGGCACCTTCGTCGCCAAGCCGAAGGTCTCCCAGGCGCTCCAACTCACCTCGTACACCGAGGACATGCGCGCGCAGGGCCTCGAACCCACCTCGCAGCTCCTGGACATCGGCTACATCAGCGCCGACGAGACGCTCGCAGGACTGCTCGACATCTCGGCCGGCGGCCGGGTGCTGCGCATCGAGCGGCTGCGCCTGGCGAGCGGCGAGCCGATGGCGATCGAGACGACCCACCTGTCCGCGAAGCGCTTCCCCGCGCTGCGCAGGTCGCTCGTCAAGTACACCTCCCTCTACACGGCGCTCGCCGAGGTGTACGACGTCCATCTCGCCGAGGCCGAGGAGACCATCGAGACCTCGCTGGCCACCCCGCGCGAGGCAGGACTGCTCGGCACCGACGTCGGCCTGCCCATGCTGATGCTCTCCCGCCACTCGCTCGACAAGCAGGGCGAGCCGGTGGAGTGGGTGCGCTCGGTGTACCGGGGCGACCGGTACAAGTTCGTGGCCCGCCTCAAGCGCCCTCAGGACTAGCCCGCCACCCCAGGACCAGGGGGGTGCGCACCCCGTCGGGAGCGGCGTCCGGGACGCCGCTCCGGGCGCTGTCGAGTTGACGGGGCGTCGCGGTCTCATTGCTGTTGGGGACCGATATGCGGACGAGGGGTTCCGCTTTACTGACGCCGTCGCCTAGATTGCCTGCGCGTTACACAGGTGATCAGCGAGGGGACGGAGTCGCCGTATGTCAGATGTGCCTGAAGTGAAACCACCGGTGGTCACGCCGGTTCGCGTGGTGATCGCCCTGTGTCTGCTCGCGCCGTTCGTGGCGATGCTGTGGGTCGGCTCCTACGCCAAGGCCGACCCGGCCTTCATAGGCATCCCGTTCTTCTACTGGTACCAGATGGCGTGGGTGCTCATCTCGACGGCGCTCACGATGGTCGCGTACCAGCTGTGGCGGCGTGACCAGCGGGCCCGCGCCTCCGCCGCCACCCGCACTTCCACCAAGGGCGCCCCGGCCTTTGCCGAGGGTGCCGAAGCATCCGCCGAGGGGAGTGCCGGAGCATGAAGGACGGCGTCAACGGCGTCGCACTCGGCGTCTTCATCTTCTTCTTCCTGGCCGTCACGGTCGTAGGGTTCCTGGCCGCGCGCTGGCGCAAGGCCGACAACGAGCACAGCCTCGACGAATGGGGCCTGGGCGGAAGGTCGTTCGGAACCTGGATCACCTGGTTCCTGCTCGGCGGCGACCTGTACACCGCGTACACGTTCGTGGCCGTACCGGCCGCCATCTACGCGGCGGGCGCGGCCGGCTTCTTCGCCGTGCCGTACACGATCCTGGTCTACCCGCTGATCTTCACCTTCCTGCCGCGCCTGTGGTCGGTGTCCCACAAGCACGGATACGTGACGACGTCCGACTTCGTTCGCGGCCGCTTCGGCTCCAAGGGTCTGTCCCTGGCCGTGGCGATCACCGGCATCCTGGCGACCATGCCGTACATCGCGCTCCAGCTGGTCGGCATCCAGGCCGTCCTGGACGTGATGGGCGTGGGCGGCGGCGACAACACCAACTGGTTCGTCAAGGACCTTCCGCTGCTCATCGCCTTCGGTGTGCTGGCCGCCTACACCTACTCCTCGGGCCTGCGTGCCCCCGCCCTGATCGCGTTCGTGAAGGACACCCTGATCTACATCGTGATCGCGGTGGCCATCATCTACATCCCGATCAAGCTGGGCGGATTCGACGAGATCTTCAAGGCGGCGGGCGACAAGTACACCGCGGCCGGCGCGGGCGGGCTCGTGCCTCCCGAGGCGGGCCAGTGGACCTACGCCACGCTCGCGCTCGGCTCGGCACTCGCGCTGTTCATGTATCCGCACTCGATCACGGCGACGCTGTCCAGCCGCAGCCGCGAGGTGATCCGCCGCAACACCACGATCCTCCCGCTGTACTCGCTGATGCTGGGCCTGCTCGCGCTGCTCGGGTTCATGGCGATCGCGGCCGGGGTGAAGGTCACCAACGGCCAGCTCGCGATCCCGCAGCTGTTCGAGAACATGTTCCCGGACTGGTTCGCGGGTGTGGCCTTCGCGGCCATCGGCATCGGCGCGCTGGTCCCCGCGGCCATCATGTCGATCGCCGCCGCGAACCTCTTCACGCGCAACATCTACAAGGACTTCATCAAGCCGGACGCCACTCCGCAGCAGGAGACCAAGGTCTCCAAGCTGGTCTCCCTGCTGGTGAAGGTGGGCGCGCTGGTCTTCGTCCTCACCATGGACAAGACGGTCGCCATCAACTTCCAGCTCCTGGGCGGCATCTGGATCCTGCAGACCTTCCCGGCCCTGGTCGGCGGCCTGTTCACCCGCTGGTTCCACCGCTGGGCGCTCCTCGTCGGCTGGGCCGTGGGCATGCTCTACGGCACGATCGCCGCGTACGGGGTGGCCTCGCCGACGCAGAAGCACTTCGGCGGCAGCGCCAAGGAGATCCCCGGCATCGGGGAGATCGGCTACATCGGCTTCACGGCGTTCACCCTGAACGTGGTCGTGACGGTCGTCCTCACCTTCGCGCTGCGTGCGTTCAAGGCCCCGGACGGCGTCGACGAGACGTCCGCCGAGGACTACACGGCGGACGCGGGCGACCCGGGGGTCGAGGTGGAGCTGCCGGTGGCGGCCCACTGACCCGGCGGTTCCACACTCCGCGGCGCCCCTCGGTCAGGGGGGCGCCGCGGTCTTTTCGCGCCCGCGGTCCTGCCGTCGTACGGTGACAGGTCCCAGCCCCTGGGAATTCGGCGGCCCTCCCGCGCGATCTCCCACAGACTGTGCGCATGGACACAGTCATCCGCGTCGCGCGTCCCGAGGAGTACCCGGGCCTCGGCGAGATCACCGCCCAGGCCTATCTCGGCGACGGACTGCTCGACTTCGGGGAGAGCGACGCGTACCTCGGAGAGCTGCGGGACGTGGCCAAGCGCGCCGCCGCGGCCGACGTGCTCGTCGCGGTCGAACGCGACTCCACGCCCGGCACGCAGCGGCTGCTGGGTGGGGTGACCTTCGTGCCGCGCGGCGGCGCCATGGCCGACATCGCCCGCCCCGGCGAGGCCGAGATCCGCATGCTCGCGGTCGCCCGCGAGGCACGCGGCCGGGGTGCCGGGGAGGCACTCGTCCGCGCCTGCGTCGACCGCGCACGGGCCACGGAGGGCTGCGTACGCATCGTGCTGTCCACCCAGCACTCCATGCACGCCGCCCACCGGATCTACGAGCGCCTCGGCTTCACCCGCACCCCGGACCGCGACTGGAACCCGATCCCGGAGCTGGACGACATCAGGCTCCTCACCTACGAACTGACGCTCTGACAGCTCTCCTGCCACCCTCCGAAGCCGACACGACACAACATGTGGGGGTGGTCCCGCAGCCCGGCACAAGATGTATGCTCATGCTCGCTGTCGCCGCAGGGGAATCCGGTGCGAATCCGGAACTGTCCCGCAACGGTGTACTTGTGCGTGTTCGCGTATCCGCCTGCACGCGCTGGCTTCAGTCCGAGGACCTGCCGGCAGCGCACCCCGGCCGTCCGGCCCGGGTGCCGACGACGTCCGGGCCTCGCGGAATGGGCCGGTGGACGCGGTGCGCTGCCCTCCGGTCAGCGCCCCCGTGTGCCTCCGTGCCTCCCGACAGGCCCCGTGCCGAGCGAGGGAGAGCCCCACGTGACCATCGCGCCAGCCGATCCGGCTTCAGCGTCAGCGCAGCAGGCCCCGGTGGAGACGGACGGTCCCGGTACCGCGCTGCTGCGGATCCTGACCGATCTCACCGCCGACCTCCCCGACGCCGACCCCGGCCGGGTCGCTGCCGCCGCGCTGCGCGGCCGGTCCGCCCGGGCCGACGAGGCGGAGCTGCGTGAGCTGGCCACCGAGGCGGCGGCGGGACTCATCTCCGAGGACCCCGCGTACTCGCGGCTGGCCGCCCGGCTGCTGACGATCAGCATCGCGGCCGAGGCCGCCTCGCAGGGCGTCGCGTCCTTCTCCGAGTCGGTCGCCGTCGGCCACCGCGAAGGTCTTGTCGCGGACCGTACGGCGGAGTTCGTCCGCCTGCACACGGCCCGCCTCGACGCGCTCGTCGACGTCGAGGGCGACGACCGCTTCGGCTACTTCGGCCTGCGCACCCTGCACAGCCGCTATCTGCTCCGCCACCCGATCACCCGCCGGGTGATCGAGACGCCCCAGCACTTCATGCTCCGGGTGGCGTCGGGTCTCGCCGAGGACGACAGCGTCCGCTCCGTGGACGAAGTCTCCGCGCTCTACCGGCTGATGAGCCGCCTCGACTACCTGCCCTCCTCCCCGACGCTCTTCAACTCCGGTACGCGGCACCCGCAGATGTCGTCCTGCTACCTCCTCGACTCCCCGCTGGACGAGCTCGACTCCATCTACGACCGCTACCACCAGGTGGCCCGGCTCTCGAAGCACGCGGGCGGCATCGGGCTGTCGTACTCCCGCATCCGTTCGCGCGGTTCGCTGATCCGCGGCACGAACGGGCACTCCAACGGCATCGTCCCGTTCCTGAAGACCCTCGACGCCTCGGTCGCCGCGGTGAACCAGGGCGGCCGGCGCAAGGGCGCGGCGGCCGTCTACCTGGAGACCTGGCACTCCGACATCGAGGAGTTCCTGGAGCTGCGCGACAACACCGGTGAGGACGCCCGGCGCACGCACAACCTGAACCTGGCGCACTGGATCCCGGACGAGTTCATGCGCCGGGTGAACGAGAACGGCGACTGGTCGCTGTTCTCCCCGGCCGACGTGCCGGAGCTGGTCGACCTGTGGGGCGACGAGTTCGACGCCGCGTACCGCAAGGCGGAGGAGGCCGGGCTCGCCCGGAAGACCATCCCGGCCCGCGACCTGTACGGCCGGATGATGCGCACCCTCGCACAGACCGGCAACGGCTGGATGACCTTCAAGGACGCCGCCAACCGCGCCGCCAACCAGACCGCCGAGCCGGGCCACACCGTCCACTCCTCGAACCTGTGCACCGAGATCCTGGAGGTCACGGACGACGGGGAGACGGCGGTCTGCAACCTCGGTTCGGTCAACCTCGGTGCCTTCGTGAGCGACGGCGACATCGACTGGGAGCGGCTGGACGAGACCGTCCGCACGGCCGTGACGTTCCTGGACCGGGTCGTCGACATCAACTTCTACCCGACCGAGCAGGCGGGCCGCTCCAACGCCAGGTGGCGCCCGGTGGGCCTCGGCGCGATGGGCCTCCAGGACGTCTTCTTCAAGCTGCGGCTGCCCTTCGACTCGGCCGAGGCGAAGGCGCTGTCCACGCGGATCGCCGAGCGCATCATGCTCGCCGCGTACGAGGCCTCCGCGGACCTCGCCGAGCGCAACGGCCCGCTGCCGGCCTGGGAGAAGACCCGTACGGCCCGCGGTGTGCTGCACCCCGACCACTTCGACGCCGAGCTGACCTGGCCGGAGCGCTGGGCGGCACTGCGGGAACGCATCGCCGCGGTCGGCATGCGCAACGCGCTGCTGCTCGCCATCGCGCCCACCGCCACCATCGCGTCCATCGCGGGCGTGTACGAGTGCATCGAGCCGCAGGTCTCCAACCTGTTCAAGCGCGAGACGCTCTCCGGCGAGTTCCTCCAGGTCAACTCCTACCTGGTCGCCGACCTCAAGGAACTCGGCGTCTGGGACGCGCGCACCCGGGAGGCGCTGCGCGACTCCAGCGGCTCCGTGCAGGACTTCGCGTGGATCCCCGCCGAGGTCCGGGCGCTGTACCGCACTGCGTGGGAGATCCCGCAGCGCGGCCTGATCGACATGGCCGCGGCGCGCACCCCGTTCCTGGACCAGTCGCAGTCGCTGAACCTGTTCATGGAGACGCCGACGATCGGCAAGCTCTCCTCGATGTACGCGTACGCCTGGAAGCAGGGCCTGAAGACGACGTACTACCTGCGCTCGCGCCCGGCGACCCGCATCGCCCGCGCGGCCCAGGCGCAGGCGCAGCCCGAGAAGACCATCCCCGTCCAGCAGGTGGCCGACCCCGACGCCGTCGCCTGCTCCCTTGAGAACCCCGAGTCCTGCGAGGCCTGCCAGTGACGACCGCCCCGAACACCGAGAAGAACCTGCTCGACCCCGGCTTCGAGCTGACTCTGCGCCCCATGCGCTACCCCGACTTCTACGAGCGCTACCGGGACGCCATCAAGAACACCTGGACCGTCGAGGAGGTCGACCTCCACTCGGACGTCGCCGACCTCGCGAAGCTGTCCCCGGCGGAGCAGCACCTGATCGGCCGTCTGGTCGCCTTCTTCGCGACGGGCGACTCGATCGTGGCGAACAACCTGGTGCTGACGCTGTACAAGCACATCAACTCCCCGGAGGCGCGGCTCTACCTGAGCCGGCAGCTCTTCGAGGAGGCGGTCCACGTCCAGTTCTATCTGACGCTGCTGGACACCTATCTGCCCGACCCGGAGGACCGGACCGCCGCCTTCGCGGCCGTGGAGAACATCCCCTCCATCCGCGAGAAGGCCGAGTTCTGCTTCAAGTGGATGGACTCGGTCGAGAAGCTGGACCGACTGGAGAGCAGGGCGGACCGCCGCCGCTTCCTGCTCAACCTCATCTGCTTCGCGGCGTGCATCGAGGGGCTCTTCTTCTACGGCGCCTTCGCCTACGTCTACTGGTTCCGCAGCCGCGGCCTGCTGCACGGCCTCGCGACCGGCACCAACTGGGTGTTCCGCGACGAGACGATGCACATGTCGTTCGCCTTCGAGGTGGTCGACACGGTCCGCAAGGAGGAGCCGGACCTGTTCGACGACCAGTTGGAGCAGCAGGTGACGGACATGCTGCGGGAGGCAGTCGAGGCCGAGCTGCAGTTCGCCCGCGACCTGTGCGGTGACGGTCTGCCGGGCATGAACACCGACTCGATGCGTCAGTACCTGGAGTGCGTCGCCGACCAGCGGCTCTCGCGGCTGGGCTTCGCTCCTGTGTACGGCTCGGAGAACCCGTTCGCCTTCATGGAGCTCCAGGGTGTGCAGGAGCTGACCAACTTCTTCGAGCGGCGCCCGTCGGCGTACCAGGTCGCCGTGGAGGGCACCGTCGACCTCGACGAGGACTTCTGACGGATGTGCCGTGGGCGACGCCGGGCCGCTTGTGCGGCCCGGCGTCGTCGTGTCCCGGCCGCCCGCGGGGCGCAGCGGGGTCGGCGGGGGCCTCGCCACGGTGCCGTGTCCCGCGTGCGTCCGGGCCGGCCGGGGCCTTCGCCACGGTGCCGTGTCGTGCGTGCGGCGCGGCGGAAGATGCCTGGCCGCGGCACCGTGTCCGGGAGCGAGTGGATCCTGTGACGTGGGTGGCACGTCCAAGCGGCAAGGAGGTCATCTCATGCGCCGAACGACCCACCACCGGATACCGGCCCTCGCCGCGCTGGCACTGCTCCTCGCAGGCTGCGGCACACAGGGCGGGAGCGAAGCGGGCGGCAGCGGCACCGTGTCACCCGCCCCCACCACCCCGAAGGGCTGCGCCGCGGCACGGGCGGAGCTCGCCGCCACCGACACCGGCCGTACGTTCTGCCTGTCCGTGGGCGAAGTGATCCGGATCGGGCTGGACGGCACGTCCGCGCGACCGTGGGCGCCCGTCAAGGCCGGCGGCAGCGGTCTGGAGGCCACCAACAGCGGCATCGTTCTCCAGGCCGGTGACGCGTCCTCCGCGTTCAAGGCCGTATCGGCGGGTACGGTGCGGCTCACCTCGTCCCGCCCGCTGTGCCCGAGCGATCCGGCCCGGGTCTCGTGCGAGGGGCTTCAGGAGTGGGCGGTCACCGTGGTGGTGACGAAGCCGTGAGCCCGTGAGGAGCGCTCACCACCCGCGGGCGGCAGGGCCCCGCGCCCCGGGCGGTGGGCGTCCGCGCGGGAGCGTGCCTCCCTCAGCTGCCTGTCGACGCGCCGCTCGTGGGCGAGTCCGATCAGCGACGGGAGGGCCACCGCCACGAAGATCCCCAGGACGGTCAGGATTCCGACGAAGTTGTCCGTGAGTGCGTTCATGGACACTAGTGTCGCGCCGTTCACTCCTTACCGGCAGTGGCAGTACTGCCGCACACCCTCGAATTACTGCCACTTCCACGGCACACTGGGGCGCATGCTGAAGAACGTGGCCGCCATCCTGCTCGACGGTGTGCATCCCTTCGAACTCGGCGTGGTCTGCGAGGTGTTCGGGCTCGACCGCAGCGACGACGGTCTGCCCGTCTACGACTTCGCCGTCGCCTCGGCCGAGGGCCCGGACCTGGGTACGCACGTCGCGGGCCTCACCCTGTCCACCCCGTACGGCCTCGACCGGGTCGAGGAGGCCGACCTCGTCGTCGTCCCGGCCGGCGAGAACTTCGCCGGCCGGGAGTACCCGCCCGCACTGCTGGAGGCCCTGCGCCGGGCCGTCGGCCGCGGAGCCCGCGTCCTCAGCGTCTGCTCCGGGGTCTTCGCCCTCGGCGCGGCCGGGCTCCTCGACGGACGGCGGTGCAGCGCGCACTGGCGGCACGCGGAGGAGCTCGCCCGCCGCCATCCCCGGGCGATCGTCGAACCCGACGTGCTGTACGTCGACGAGGACCCGGTGCTCACCTCCGCCGGCACCGCCGCGGGCATCGACGCCTGTCTCCACCTGGTCCGCAAGGAGCAGGGCCCGGAGGTCGCCAACGCCATCGCCCGCCGGATGGTGGTGCCCCCGCACCGCGACGGGGGTCAGGCCCAGTACATCGAGCGCCCGCTGCCCCGCTCCCCCGGCGACACGATCGGCGATGTGCTGGCCTGGATGGAGCGGCACCTCGCCGAGGACGTGACCGTCGAACAGCTCGCGGCCCGTGCCCACTTGGCTCCGCGCACCTTCGCGCGCCGCTTCCA
Organism: Streptomyces siamensis; assembly: GCF_039543605.1. NCBI lineage: Bacteria > Bacillati > Actinomycetota > Actinomycetes > Kitasatosporales > Streptomycetaceae > Streptomyces > Streptomyces siamensis. Next base: position 288,855 of record NZ_BAABKB010000013.1, read on the forward strand.
GCAGGAGACGGGCACCACCCCGTACCGCTGGATCCTGCGCCAACGGGTTCTGCTGGCACAGGAATTGCTGGAGGCCACGGACGAGACGATGGATGCGATCGCGAGCCGGACCGGGTTCGGCAACGCGGCGGCCCTGCGCCATCAGTTCGTCCGGAGCCTGGGCACCACCCCGCAGACGTACCGGCGCACCTTCAGGGGCCCGCGGGCCGCCTGAAGGTGCGCCGGTGGGTGCGCGGGATCAGCGCGGACGTGCCGTGAGCAGCAGCTTGTGCGGGCGCAGGGTGATGCCGACACGAGTCGTGTCATTGGACCCGGACACCTGCTCGTAGCGCCAGCGGGACGCCACGGTCGCGGTGATCAGGGTGAGCTGCGCCATCGAGAAGTGGTCGCTCGGGCACTTCCGGTTGCCCAGGCTGAACGGGCGCATCGCGTACTTCGGGATGTCCTTGGACCGTTCCGGAAGCCAGCGCTCGGGATCGAAATCCAGGTGCTGCCGGTACGAACGGGGGTCGCGCTGGATCGCGTACGGGCTGTAGACGATGTCGGCACCGGCCGGAATGCGATAGCCGCCGAGCTCGGTTTCGGTCACCGCCCGCCGTGTCAATATCCATACGGCGGGGCACAACCGCATCGCCTCGACGACGACATTGTTCGTGTGGGACAGCTTCCGGACGTCGTCGAATCCGACGGGCCGGTCCCCCACGACGGATTTGACCTCTGCGGCCACCTTGTCCGCCTGTTCCGGATGTTCCGCGAGGACCTGGAGGATCCACATGATCGTGGACGCGATGGTTTCGCTGCCGGGCGTGAGTATCGCGACGACTTGGTCGTGGATCTCCTGTTCGTCGATGAGGTCGCCGTTGTCGTCCTTCGCTTCCAGCAATGCCGTCAGCAAATCGTCCGGCTTTTGACCAGATGACCGTCGTTCGTCGATGATCTCGTCGACGAGGTCATGCAAATCGGCCAATGCGTGGTCGAATTTACGCAATGGGGGAAGGGGCAGCCGATAGAGCGGCCCCGCCGGGATGACCATGCGCCGGTACATGCCGCGGAACACGGTCGTGAGTGCGACGCTCAGCCGCTCCGCACGCTCGTCCATGAACTTGCCGCGCAAGAGGCAGCGGGCCGCGATCCGGACGGCGACACGGAACGACTCCGAGGTGCAGTCGACCGTCGCCCCCGGCTCCCAGCGGGCCGCGAACGCGCGCGCCTCCTCCTCCATGATCGGCCCGTACTCGTGGATGATGTCGGCCCGGAACGCCGGCTGTATGGTGCGCCGTTGGCGCCGGTGCTGCGGTCCGTTGGCGGTCGCGACGCCCTTCTTGCCCAGCAGTCCTTCGAGGGACTCCCACAGCGGGCCGCCGATCTCGTAGTCGGGGTCGAGCGCCAGCGCCCCGGTGAGCGCGGGAGTGGTGACGGCGTACACCGTCTTGGGGCCCAGCTTGAGCCGGACGACGTCGCCGTGGTCGCGCAGTTGGGCGAGGAAGCCCAGCGGGTCGCGGACCAGTTTCCAGCCGTGGCCGAGGCCCGGCACACCGCCGCCCGCGAGGGGCGGGACGGACAGCTCCGGCGCACGGGGGGCCGGAGTCCGCGGTGGTGCCGCCCGGTCGGGCGCGGCCGAGAGCTCGGGGGATGACTCGACGGTCATTTCTCACCTGCCGCTTCATTGTTGACGTACGGGGGTGTGGAGCGGTCGTCCCAGTTGTCGACCATGTACCGGCCCGACTCGTGGTGGAACCAGTACACGGAGCTGAACCAGTTCCGCATATTTCCGATGCACGCCCTGACGGCGACGCCCGTCGCCTTTTCCTCCACGGTGCCGTCCATGAGGGAGTCGGCGAGCCGTAATGCATCCCGTTCGGCCGCGAGGAATTCACTGATGCATTCCTCGACACGCCGCCTTATTTCCGTGACCGCCTCTTCGAGTGTCAGCCCGTCGTGATGAATGAGACTGATTCCGAGATTATGGACCTCGTCACCCGCTATTTCCTTGGGGAGCGAACACAGATCGTTGTACCAGGCGGCGAATTCCTGACTGAGCAGTGCCGCACGCTCATAGGCCGGGTGTTTCCTTACGGCGACGGGAAGTTCGCACTGTGCGCTGGGCTCCAGCAAGTCGGTCCAGATCCAGTGCGCGAATGTCAGTCGGCGTAGTTCCAGGTATGCGTCGACCGTGGGGACGGTGCCGGACGTACGGTTGCGGAATTCTCGGTCGTACGCCTCGATCACCGCATGGAAGTGGAGTGCGAACCGCTCGTTCCACTTCTTGCCGAGGAACGAGTACAGGCGCACCATGCTGTCCGCGAACCCCGCGACCAGGGGATCGGGGTGGTGCAGGTGATCCCCGGGGGAGTCGAGGGCCGCGTGGAGCCGGAACCTGAGCCTGCGCCAGGCGTCGGCCCGGCCGTGGATGACGTCCCGGTCGTGGCGGTCGTCCCAGACGAAGAACCAGGCGCTGTAGTCCGCTATCGCCTGCATGACGTCGTCGGGGGCACCTATGTAGTAGCCCGCCATGAGGTCCGTGTAGCACAAGCCGTCGGCATATTCCTCGACCTTGTCCGCCGGCATGAGCCGTTTTTCGAGGAGCCAGGTCCTGGTCTTCTCCTGGAGCCTGGGCCAATACGGGTGCAGTTGACGGGGAAACTCTGACTCGATCACCGGAAGAGAGAGCGCTGGTGGAACCGCGACCGCTGTCGGTGTCGATGAAGTGCCGTGTGAGAAAGCATGCACGAACAAACCCCTCTCAGCCGCCTGTTGGCGGTACGCCCCTCCCTGTGCCGGGCGTGCGCCGTTGCGTATCCCCGCACTTCCCATTCAGCACCACAACTGACCGTTCTGGGAACGGATTTGCTTCACTCACTACCCCACGATGCCGAGAATCTCCCCTTGTGTGACTGAATACGGATCACTAGAGGAGCACAAGGGATCGAACGTGCGACGCACACACGAACGGCGCCTGGTCAGGAAGGTTCCCTGACCAGGCGCCGTTCGAGAGGGCTCACGAGAGGTCGTGAGTCCCACCTGTCATTTTCTGTCTCAGTCGTTCGCGAGGGCGGGCACCGGGTGGCCCGGCCGCTCCCGGGACGGTCGCCGGACCGCTCAGTCGTTCGCCACGATCGGGTAGCGGGGCTCGTTCTCGGCCATCTGTCGCAGCGCGTCCTTGCGCTCACGCTTGGAGAGACGGTCGATGTACAGGTAGCCGTACAGGTGGTCCGTCTCGTGCTGGAGACAGCGGGCGAAGTAGCCGGTGCCCCGCACCTTGACCGGGTTGCCCTTCTCGTCCTGCCCGGTGACCTCGGCGTAGTCGGGACGGGCGAGCGGCGCGTAGGCGGTCGGCACCGAGAGGCAGCCCTCGTTGCTGTCGTCCAGACGGCGCAGCTCGGCGGGCAGTTCGACCAGCACGGGGTTGCAGACGACCCCGACGTGCCGCTTGCCCTCGTCGTCCATGCAGTCGTACACGAAGACCTTCAGGTCGACGCCGATCTGGTTCGCGGCCAGGCCGACGCCCTCGGCGGTGCGCTGGCTGGCGAACATGTCCGCGACCAGCTGGTCCAGCTCAGCGCCGAACTCCGTGACGTCCTTGCACTCCTTGTGCAGTACGGGATTCCCGACGACCGTGATCGGCCGCGAGGTCCCGCGCTCGCGGTAGGCCGTCTCGCGCTCCTCGCAGTCCTCGGTGTCGATGACGAAGCCGTCGTCGTCCACGGGGAGCACGCCCGCGTGCTGCTGATCGGTGTCCTGCTGCGCCATGACGACGTACGCCTTCCTCAAACCTTGGGAAATTCTGCGAGTACAGCCTACGGGGAGCGACCGGGTGACTTCCCGGCGATCCCGCGGGACGGACGCGGCCCGGCCGGCTTGCGCGGTCGTCGGACCAGCGCGCTCAGCAGACCTCTTCCAGGTCCCGCCAGTCCCGGGAGTCGGGGCTGTCGGCCACCCAGCCGTCCAGCAGACCGCGCACCAGCGCGGCCGGTGCCGCGAGACCGCACTCCCGCTCGGGCACCCACAGCTGCCCGTCGGTGCGGTGACCCAGCGGCCCCGGGTGGCCCGGTTCGCTGTGGTCGTGCGGGTCCAGGTGCTCGCCGTCACCCTCGTCGGACGGCATCCGCGACTCGGAACACATCCGGCACAGCAGCCGTACGGAGGACGACCAGTCCTCGGCGGCGAAACCCGCGTCCGCCGCGAGCTGCTCCAGCGCGTCGCGGTCGTCCTCGGTGGCGGCCTCCAGGAGGACCACCCAGGTGGGGACGGGCGAGGGCGCCCACAGCTCGATCTCGTCGAAGACCGGGTAGGCGTGTCCGGCGGCCGTGGTCCGCTCCCCGTGGGGCACCCCGTCGTGCAGCACGACCTCGCCCCAGCGCCGTCCGGAGGACGGCAGCGGAATGGACAGCACCTCCACCCGGGCGGGGTCGAGCCGCCGCCCCCACACCACCTCGGCCTCCCCCTCGGGGGACAGCCGTACGGCAGCGCTGCCGAGGTCCATGCCCACCGGCTCCCCGGAGACCGCGGCGCCGCCCGGCACCCGCAGGCCGTACGCCTGCCAGGCGCGCCGGGCCAGCGGCCAGTCCTGAAGGGCGGTGGCCGCGATGCCCACGTTCCACCAGTCGGGCGCCCCGGTCTCGCGGTCGAGCAGCGCGACGGCCCGCAGGCCCGCCGCCCGCGCCTGTTCCCAGTCGTGCCGGAACTTGTGCAGCAGAGCCAGGTTGAACCAGGACTCGGAGAGCCACGGCTCCAGGTCCGCGGCGCGTGTCAGCAGCGCGCCCGCGTCCTCGTACCGGCCGTCGCCGATCAGCGTGAACGCACGGTCGGTGGCCTGCCGCCATGAGGCGGAGGGCCGGTGCCGTCCCTTGCCGAAGATCCTCACGATTCCCGCCTGCCAGTTCCTTGCGTTTCCCGCCTGCTGGTCCTTCGAAGAGTCCCTTGAAGACAGTGCAGCCCCGGGCTGGCCCGTGCCCCCGAACACCCTCTTCCTCGCATCCAACCACGTACCGTCGGACGGGCGCTCATTACCCATGGGTTACCCCGCCCGGGGCGAGGTCAGACCGGCCGTCGGTGCCCGATCGCCGTCCCCGGTCCGAGGCTCTCACCCGTCGGCCCTGTTCTGCGACAGCACCCTGGCCAGCGATTCCACCACTTCCGGCTGGTAGTCGTGGGCCGTGGCCAGCCGGAGTCTCTCCAGCGCGGCCAGCGGCCCTCCGGGTCCTGCTTCCCGGGCCATCTCCTCGTATGCGTTCACGGTCCGGACGATCCGCGCGGTCATCGGCTGCTCCCGGTACGGGTCGGCCTGCCGCTCCACGACCACGGCGACCTCGGCGTCCACCCCGGTCTGGCGGACGACGGCCCCGCCCAGCAGTGCGATGCGCCGCTGCTCGTCCGAGGACAGCGCGGCGGTGGCCCCGGCGGGCACGGGGTCGACGAGGCTGAGCTGGCCGATGTCGTGCATGAGCGCCGCGTACTCCAGCACGACCAGGTCGGGCGCGGTGAGCCCCAGCTCCCGGCCGACGGCCCGGCTGAGGGCCGCCACCCGGCGTGCGTGCCCCACGGGCGTGTACCCGGCGATCTCGGTCGCCCGTGCCAGGGAGGCGATGGTCTGCCGGTAGGTGACCCGCACGGCCGCGTACCGGCGGAAGGAGAGCTGGGTGAGCAGCAGGGGGAGCGAGAAGACGGGCAGGGCCCACAGTCCGACCACGGCGACCGCCAGCGACATCACGGCCCCGGTCGCGCAGACGGCCGATCCGATGCCGAGCGTGGCCCGCAGTTCGTCCCGCAGCAGCGGCCCGAACGGCCACCGGGCGCGCGAGTGCGCCATCGCCGCCGTGAGGACGGCGTCGCACAGCGCGGTGAGCACCAGCAGGGCGACCAGGAGCACCGCGTACGCCGGACCGCCCCACTCCAGCAACCTGCCCTGGTTGTAAAGGGGTTGGAAGCAGACGGCGGCGAAGGCGACGGTCAGCACCCGCCGGGTGAGGTGATCCGTGGTGGGCGCGTGGCCACGGGCCACGTGCGGCACGCTGCCGAGCAGGGTGGCGGCCGACACCACCGCGACGACCTGGAGGGCACCGTGCTCGCTGGGCCGTCCCGCCTGCTCCCCGAGCAGGGCGTACGACAGGGCCGCGGCGGCACCGAGCGGCGCGGACTCGCGTTCCTCGGCGCCGCTCCAGCGGGTGAGTTCCCCGAGGGTCACGAGGAGGCCGAAGGCGAGAGCGGTGCCCCGGTCGTCCAGCCCGTTCCAGAGTGTGGAGGCGAGAGCGGCGAGCCCGAGCAGGGCGGCACCCGTGCGGGCGACGGCGCTGAACGAGGCTGTGCCCGAACGGGTGAGGGCGGGCGCCGGGAGCGGCCGGGACAGGCTCATGGGCCCCTCCCGATCCCGATGTCCTCGGGGCCACCCCGGACACCGTCCTCCTGCGACGCACCCTCGCCCGGCACGACGCCGGACGCCGCACCCTCGGCGACACGCGGGCCGCCGACCCGGGGTTCGGTGGCCCGCGGACGGTCCGACCCCGTCCCGTTCACCCGCGGACCGTCCGACCCCGTCCCGTTCACCCGCGGACCGTCCGACCCCGTCCCGTTCACCCGCGGACCGTCCGACCGGGTACCGGTCTCACGTGGACCGTCCGACCGGGTGTCGCTCGTGCGCGGACCGTCCGCCCGGAGGTCGGTCGCGCGTGTGGCGGCGGGGCCGTCGTCGGGTGCGGGCGGGCCGGGCCGGCGGGAGCCGTTCGGGCCGGGGCCGCCGGGCGCGGGGACCAGGTGACCTCCCGCTTCCCGCGGGCCCGCCGGGGCGCAGGCCGGCGACGTGCTGTCCGCCGTGACCACGGGATGCCAGCCGTGCCGGGAGAGCGCCCGGACGAGCGCCCGCACCATCCCGGGGTCGAACTGGGCTCCCGCGCACCGCTCCAGTTCCTCCAGCGCGGCGGGCACCGGCCGGGCCCGCCGGTAGGAGCGGGTGGACGTCATGGCGTCGAAGGCGTCCGCGACGGCCACGACCCGCGCGAACTCGGGAATCTGCGCCCCGACCAGGCCGTAGGGGTATCCGCTTCCGTCGAGCCGCTCGTGGTGGTGGAGGATCGCCGACCGGGCCTCCCCGAGGAACCCGATGCCCCGCACCATCTCGTGCCCGTACTCGGGATGGAGTTCGATCACCCGCCGCTCCTCGGGGGTGAGCGGGCCGTCCTTGCGCAACAGCCGCGTCGGGACGCCCAGTTTCCCGACGTCGTGAAGGATGCCGGCGAACCGGAGGACCTCGGCGCGCCGGTCGTCCATGTCCAGTTCGCGCGCGATCATCATGGCCGCCTGGCCCACCCGTTCGCTGTGCCCGCGGGTGTAGCCGTCCTTGATGTCGACGGCCTGGACGAGCGCGCGGATGGTGGCCTGATGGGCGGCCCGCTCCCGGTGGTACTGGGCGAACACCCAGCAGGACACGTACATCGGCAGCAGCACGAGCAGTGCGGCGACGGGCCCGTACGGGCTGCGCCACAGGACCGCCATCATCAGCCCCGCGAGCCCGTGCACGCCGACCGGTGCGAGGGAGCGAGCGAACAGCCCGCGCCAGGCGGTGCGCGCCGGCACCCGTTCGGCGAGCGCCAGGATGCCGCCGTCGAGGGCGGTCAGGACGAGGCAGAAGGTGAGTACCGCCGCCCCGGCGGGCAGCAGCGCGTACGGGAAGTCGGGCGCGAGGACGGCGTCCCGGCCGCCCAGCGCCCCGTGCACACGGGAGGCCGTCCAGACCGCGACGGCGAGTTGCGAGGCGCGCCAGACGCGGCGCAGCCACCGCGGGCGTTGTTCGACCCGGGTGAGCAGGGCGCCCGGCACGGCGACCAGCGCGGCGGCCGGGGGTGGCAGCAGAAAGGCCCCGGCCAGCAGCACGGGGAGGAACGTGCCCATCCCCGGCGGGGCATCGCGGCCTTGGGCGGTTCTGGAGGCGCGCCGGAGCGGGATCCGCTCGCACCCGGCGTAGAGCAGGGCCATCAGCGCGACGATCCACCACGGCGCGCGCAGGTCGGGCAGCGGTGCCAGACAGGCCAGGGCCGCGAGGGCGACACACGCCACGTAGACGCGGGCCCACGCCTGGACCGACCCCATCTCCTCGCCCCCTCCCCGGCTTCCGGCTCCGGAGCCTAGGACGGTGGGGAGTGCACGGGGACGCGTATGAACGAATCCGCGGGCTCGGAGCCCGCGGATTAGCACGTTCGGGTGATTGGTGGACGATCTCCGTGAGGAGGCGACGCCGCGCCGGGAGTCAGGACTCCTGCGGCGTCGCGGTCACGTCGTGCTCGGGCACAGCCTGCCCGGAGCGGATCAGGTCGATGCGGCCCATGACCTTGGCGCGCAGGTCCGTCGGCACGTCGTCATGGCCGCAGCACCGCTTGACCAGCTTCTTCACGGCCTGCTCGAGGCCGTACTTCTCCAGGCACGGGGAGCACTCCTCGAAGTGCACCTCGAACTTGGTGCAGTCCGCGTCCGGCATCTCATGGTCGAGGAACTCGTACAGATGGTCGAGTACCTCACTGCAATCCGTCTCGTGCGGCTCTCCGCAGCTCATGAGCCCGAGCCTTTCGCTTCGTTCGACTCTCCGGCGCCGGCCGGAACCAGCCCGCGGTCACGCGCGTAGTCCTCAAGCATGCCGCGCAATTGGCGACGGCCCCGGTGGAGCCGGGACATCACCGTACCGATGGGTGTCCCCATGATGTCCGCGATCTCCTTGTACGCAAAGCCCTCTACGTCGGCGAGATAGACGGCGATGCGGAATTCCTCGGGGATCGCCTGCAGCGCTGCCTTGACGTCCGAGTCGGGCAGGTGGTCCAGCGCCTGCGACTCGGCGGAGCGCAGTCCCGTCGACATGTGCGACTCGGCACGTGCGAGCTGCCAGTCCTCGATCTCCTCGGCCGCGCTGCGCTGAGGTTCGCGCTGCTTCTTGCGGTACGAGTTGATGAAGGTGTTGGTGAGAATGCGGTACAGCCACGCCTTGAGGTTGGTCCCCTCGCGGAACTGGTGGAAGGACGCGTACGCCTTCGCGTACGTCTCCTGCACCAGGTCCTCGGCGTCGGCCGGATTGCGCGTCATGCGCAGGGCGGCCGAATACATCTGGTCGAGGAATTCGAGCGCGTCCCGCTCGAAGCGCGCGGTGCGCTCGGCGGACGACTCCGTGCTCGTGCCCTGGCCCTCGGGCTGCTCCGCCTGGCCGTGTTCGGTCCCTGCGTCGGTCCCAGTGACCGGACCCACCTCCTCAAGCGATGTCGTGAGACCGAGACCGGTCCCACTGGAATCGGAGGATAGACGAACATCAGGCCCACCCGCCGCCCGAATAGGGGCGTTCTTACCCGCGTGCAGCACCGTCCAGTCCAGGTCAGCGCTGCTGCGACGGCTCGGGCAGATGGTCGAACCCATGCGGCGGACTTCCTCTCCTCGGAACGGTCAGCACGGTTCGTGCTGTCTGCTCCGCACAACAGTTGTCCGCCGCCCGGCATTCCCGTGCGTCACCCGAGTGACGCGGTCCACTTCGCGACACCGTCCGTGATGACCTTCAGCGCCTCGTCCTGGCCGAGCGGAGCCCGTTTCGGCACCGCGAAGCCGTGATCGCCGTACGGCACCTCGATCAGCTCGTACGGGCCCTCGGGGAACTCCTCCGGCTTCCCGAACGGATCGTTGCCGCCCTGGACGACGAGCGTGGGCACCCCGGCGCCGAGCAGTTCGTCGGCGCGGGACTTCTCCGGCTTGCCCGGCGGGTGCAGCGGGAAGCTGAGGGCCAGCACGGCGGCGGCGCCCAGTTCCGTCGCGGTCCGGCAGGCGACGCGGGCGCCGGCGCTGCGTCCCCCGGCGATCACCGGCAGGCCCGGCCGCACCAGCGCCGGCCACAGTCCGCGCCATCCCACGTCCAGCGTCTTCGGCGCGGGTGCCAGTTTCTTGCCCGCCACCCGCCAGGGCTGCTCGACGAGCGCGACGCTCACGCCGTGCGCGGGGAGCACCGCGGCCAGCGCACGGAGGTCGCGCGCCTCGATGCCGCCGCCCGCGCCGTGACTCGCGGCGAGGACGAGCCGGGCCTTCGCGGCCGGGTGCCAGGTGATCCGGGCCGTGCCGGCGTCGGTCTCGATCGTCTCGGTGGTCACGGTGTTCTCGTTCGTCCCGGTCGTCCCGGTCGTCCCAGTGGTCTCGGTCACGTCAGAAGAGTGTGCCCTCTTCGGGGCCCTCCAGCTCCTTCAGCAGCTCCGGCCCGTTGTTGCGGACGTTGCTGACGGCCGTGGAGACGGGGTAGGCGCGCATCAGTCCGGCGGGCGGCGGCGCGAGCAGTGCGCGGAGGTCCTCGGCGTCCGTGCGGGCGGGGTCGAGCCAGGAGTCCCAGCGGTCCGGGGTCAGCATCAGGGGCATCCGGGGGTGGATGTCCGCCAGCGCGTACGGCCCGTCGGCGGGGGCGACCGCCAGGGGCGTGGTCTCGGCCTCGGTCGTGATCACGGAGCACGTCACCCACCAGGCCTGCGGGTGGTCGTCGGGGAGCGTCCTGTCGCGCCAGAACTCGTACAGTCCGGCCATCGCGAAGACCGAACCGTCCGCCGGTGTGACGAAGTACGGCTGCTTACGAGGACGCTTCTTCTTGCCCTCGACCTCCAGCTCGCGCTCGGCCGCCGCGGTGACCCACTCGTAGTAGCCGTCGGCGGGGATGATGCAGCGCCTGGCCGCGAAGGCACGGCGGTACGAGGGCTTCTCGTGCACCGTCTCCGCGCGTGCGTTGATCATGCGGGCGCCGCCCTCGGGCGTCTTGGCCCAGGACGGCACGAGTCCCCACTTGAGCCGGCGCAGCTGACGAACCGGCTTCGGGCTGTCCGCGTCCTTGAGAGGACGGTCGAGAACCGCGTACACCTCCTTCGTCGGGGCGACGTTGTAGTCGGGGGCCAGGGTCTCCTCGGGCTCCCACTTCTCGACCTCAAAGATTCCTGCGAGATCCTCGGGCCTGCGACTCGCTGCATACCGTCCGCACATACGTGCCACACTGCCAGATTCCGCGACACCACAGGGAGCCACCGCAGACAATGGACAGCACCGCATCCACCTCGCTGGCGAGCCTCTGGGACCAGGTCTTCGGCAGTCAGCCGGACCCCGACCTGTGGGTGGTGATCGCCACTCTGGTCGCCGCCCTCGCGGTGATCGTCCCGCACGGCGTCTGGCGGGTGTCCCGTAACGCCGTCACCATCGCCCACGAGGGCGGCCACGGTCTGGTGGCCCTGCTCACGGGGCGCAGCCTCAGCGGTATCCGCCTGCACTCCGACACCAGCGGCCTGACCGTGAGCCGGGGCAAGCCCACGGGGCTGGGCATGATCCTCACCGCCGCCGCGGGCTACACCGCTCCCCCACTGCTCGGCCTGGGCGGCGCCGCGCTGCTCGCCGCGGGGCACATCACCGCGCTGCTGTGGCTGGCGACGGCCCTGCTCGTGGCCATGCTGGTGATGATCCGGAACGCGTACGGGGCGCTCACCGTGATCGCCACCGGCGGCACCTTCCTGCTGGTGTCCTGGCTGGCGGGGCCGCAGGTGCAGGCGGCGTTCGCGTACGCGGTGGTGTGGTTCCTGCTGCTCGGCGGTGTCCGGCCCGCCTTCGAGCTCCAGGCCAAGCGGCGCCGGGGCGGGGCGGGCGACTCCGACGCGGACCAGCTGTCGCGGCTCACGCACGTGCCGGCCGGGATGTGGCTGTTCCTCTTCCACGCGGTGTCGCTGTGCTCGCTGATAGGCGGCGGGCGGTGGCTGCTGGAGGTGTGACGGCCGGGCCACCGTCCGGGCGGGCTCCGGACCGGCCGGATCGGCTCCGGGCACACGGCCCGCGGGGACGCCGGGCAGGTCCGAGCGGGTATCGGGCAGCGGGTATCGGGCTGGTAGCGGGTATCGGGCGGGCCCCGAGAAGGCATCGGGCGGGTCCCGAGGGGCATCGGGCGAATTCTCGGCGGACTCCGAACGGGTCCTGAGCCGCCCCGGGCCGGGCCGTTCTGCGGCGCGTACCTGGCACCGCCTTCCGGAGCGCGGCCCGAGGGCGTGAGCGCGGGCCCGTGGGCGTACGCGCGGGCATGGAGCCGCGGAGGTCGCGGGACGTCGTACGACCAGGAAGTGCGCCACCTGCGCGCCCGAGTGGGCAAGAGGCGGAGCCGCACTTGACACAGCACGGGCACGCGCACGTATCCGAGGGCTGTTTCGCTCACGTTTCGCCGCTTTTGATCAAGATTTCCATCCATCGCCAGCCACTAAAGTGGGGCGCATGACCGTGAACCCCGCCCACACCGCCCTCTGGCCCGCCCCGCACGCGAGCGGAGCCGTCGACGCGACGGTCCACGTGCCGGGGTCCAAGTCGGTCACCAACCGCGCTCTCGTGCTGGCCGCGCTGGCCTCCGAGCCGGGCTGGCTGCGCCGCCCGCTGCGCTCCCGCGACACCTTGCTGATGGCGGGCGCCCTGCGCGCGATGGGCGTGGGCATCGAGGAGACGGTGGCCTCCAGTTCCACGGTCGCCGCGGGCCCGGACTCCTCCGGCGAGGCCTGGCGGGTCATCCCCTCGGGCCTGCGCGGCCCTGCCACGGTCGACGTCGGCAACGCGGGCACCGTGATGCGGTTCCTCCCGCCGGTCGCCGCACTCGCCGACGGCCCCATTCGTTTCGACGGCGACCCGCGGTCGTACGAGCGCCCGTTGAACGGCGTGATCGACGCCCTTCGCCTGCTCGGCGCCCGCATCGACGACGACGCGCGCGGCGCGCTGCCGCTGACCGTGTACGGCGGCGGCGCCCTGGACGGCGGCCCGGTGGAGATCGACGCCTCCTCCTCGTCGCAGTTCGTCTCCGCCCTGCTGCTCTCCGGCCCGCGCTTCAACCAGGGGGTGGAGGTGCGGCATGTCGGCTCCACCCTGCCCTCCATGCCGCACATCCGGATGACCGTGGACATGCTGCGCGCGGTCGGCGCCCAGGTGGACACCCCGGAGTCGGGCGGCGAGCCGAACGTCTGGCGGGTCACGCCGGGCGCACTGCTCGGCCGCGACCTGATCATCGAGCCGGACCTGTCGAACGCCCAGCCGTTCCTGGCCGCGGCCCTGGTGACCGGCGGCAAGGTCGTCGTCCCCGACTGGCCCACGCGCACCACCCAGCCGGGCGACCGGCTGCGGGAGATCTTCACCGAGATGGGCGGCTCCTGCGAACTGACCCACATCGGGCTCGAGTTCACCGGTTCGGGTGCGATCCACGGCATCGACGTGGACCTGGGCGAGGTCGGTGAGCTGACCCCCGGCATCGCGGCGGTCGCGGCACTCGCCGACTCGCCCTCCACGCTGCGCGGCGTCGCCCACCTGCGTCTGCACGAGACGGACCGTCTGGCCGCGCTCACCAAGGAGATCAACGAACTCGGCGGCGACGTCACCGAGACCGCCGACGGCCTCCACATCCGCCCGCGTCCACTGCACGGCGGCGTCTTCCACACCTACGACGACCACCGCATGGCCACCGCGGGCGCGATCATCGGTCTGGCGGTGGAAGGCGTGCGGATCGAGAACGTGGCGACGACGGCGAAGACCCTGCCGGACTTCCCCGAGCTGTGGACCGGGATGCTCGGGAACTGACGGGCGGACCAGGATCATGCGCCGTTACGGCAAGCACACCGACGAGGACGACATCCGCGCGCGCCCCAACCGCAAGGGCAACCGTCCGCGTACGAACATCCGCCCCAAGCACGAGGACGCGGCCGAGGGCATGGTCCTCACCGTCGACCGGGGGCGTCTCACCTGCCTCGTCGAGGACCGCGTGGTGCTGGCGATGAAGGCCCGCGAGCTGGGCCGCAAGGCCGCCGTCGTCGGTGACCGGGTCGCCCTGGTCGGCGACCTGTCCGGCAAGAAGGACACGCTCGCCCGCATCGTCCGCATCGAGCCGCGCGACTCGGTCCTGCGCCGCACGGCCGACGACGACGATCCGTACGAGCGGGTGGTCGTGGCCAACGCCGACCAGCTCGCCATCGTGACCGCGCTCGCCGACCCGGAACCGCGCCCCCGGCTGATCGACCGCTGTCTCGTCGCGGCGTTCGACGGTGGCCTGGAGCCGCTGCTGGTGATGACCAAGTCGGACCTCGCCCCGCCGGACGAACTCCTGGAACTGTACGGCGCGTTGGACATCCCGTACGTCGTCACCAGCCGTGAGGAGCTGGAGAGCGGCGACGCGGCGGACCGGGTGCGCGAACAGCTGGACGGCAGGATCACCGCCTTCGTGGGGCACTCCGGCGTCGGCAAGACGACCCTGGTGAACGCCCTCGTCCCGGCCGACCGGCGGCGTACGACAGGACACGTGAACGCGGTGACCGGCCGCGGCCGGCACACCACCACCTCCGCGCTGGCGCTGCCGCTCTCGGACGACGAGGGCTGGGTCATCGACACCCCGGGCGTCCGTTCCTTCGGTCTGCACCACGTCGACCCGTCCCGGGTCATCCACGCCTTCCCCGATCTCGAACCGGGCACCGAGGGCTGCCCGCGTGCGTGCAGCCACGACGAGCCGGACTGCGCGCTGGACCAGTGGGTGGCGGACGGCCACGCGGACCCGCAGCGGCTGTACTCCCTGCGCCGTCTGCTGGCGACGCGGGAGCGCCGCGAGGGAGACTGACCAGGAGGGTCGCGGCGGCCGTGGCCAGGTGTCCGAGGGGCGATCTGACCTCGGCGGTGTTTGCGTCCGCGGCTCGTCGGTAAGGGTTTGGCCGGTCGGCAAATGCATAATCACACCGAGCGACCCGGAGAGGTTCAGGCAAACCCCACGCCGCCCGGCACGCACCGCGTCCGGGGCCGCCGGCCGGGTCCGGCCCGGACGAAGCAGTCGACGTGCGGACGCGGGAGGAAAAGAAATGGCGTGGCTGCTGGTCGTTGTGGCGGGACTGCTCGAAACCGGCTTCGCCGTCTGTCTGAAGCTCTCGCACGGTTTCACCAGACTCTGGCCGACGGTGGCCTTCTGCGTCTTCGCGCTCGGCAGCTTCGGCCTGCTGACCCTCTCCCTGAAGAAGCTGGACGTCGGTCCGGCGTACGCGGTGTGGACCGGCATCGGCGCGGCGGGCACCGCGATCTACGGCATGATCTTCCTCGGCGACCTGGTGTCGACCCTCAAGATCGTCTCGATCAGCCTCGTCATCATCGGGGTCATCGGGCTGCAACTGTCCGGATCGGCCCACTAGCCACGCGCTCGCCCGCGGTGCCACCGGGCGGTGCGATACGGACGCGGCACGGTCCGCGACACGGTCGCAGGCCGCGAGCGCGTACGACCCCGGCGGTGCCGGTGGCTCGTCCGAGCCCGCCGTCCCGACGGGTCCCGTCAGTCCCGCGGACTCCGCCCGACCCCGTCGGTCCCGCGGGTCCCGCAGACTCCGCCCGACCCCGTCGGTCCCGCAGCCGGCCCGCGGGCTCCTGCCGATCCCCCCGTCCCCGCAGACGCTCCCCTCCCGTGCGGACCGCTCAGATGCCCAGCCGGTGGGACGGTGCCAGCGCGGTCTTCACCAGGTCGGTGACCCCGCCGTCCCCGGGCGGTGCCGCCACGCAGGACAGGGCCAGACGGACGACGAGTTCGCAGGAGCGGGCCACCTCGGCCGTGTCCGCCGGAGAGGCGGCGAGCGCCGCGACGGCACGGTCGCGCACCAGCGCCACGAAGTCCACGGGTGAGGGCAGCGGCCCGTCGGCCCGTCGCTGCGCAGGCACCGCGGACGACGAGGGCACCGCCGACAGCGTCGGCGCGGGCAGCCGTTCGCTCCAGCACCCCGTGAGCATCGCCCGCACGAGCGCGTTGCTCCGCGCGGCCGAAGCGGTCCACTCGGCGGTCGCGACGAGCCGGTCACGGGCGTCGGTGTGCCCCGCCAGCGCCCGTTCGACGCCGGCGAGATAGGCGTCCGCCTCCCGCCGTACGAGGGCCCGCGCGAGCCCCTCCTTGCTCCCGAACTCGTTGTACAGCGTCTGGCGCGACACCCCGGCCACGGCGGCCACATCGACCATCCGCACCGCGGACCATGCGCGACGCGCCAACGCCGTGTACGCGGCGTCCAAGAGGGAATCCCGCGCTGCAGGCATCATCGCCTCCCTGGGGCGAGCGAGTCTGCAGCTCAGATTTGACGCGCACAAAGGCACTGTCAAGGGTTCGCGGCGGCCCCGAGGGGCGCACAACGTCCGGCACGCGCACCGGCCGGGGCGCGCGAGCCGCACGGGTGCCGCAGCGACGGAGGCCGCCGACCGGTCGGGGCCGGCACGCGCCGGGTGCCCGCCCGTCGGCCGGTGCCGCAATGATCCTCGGGCCGTGTAGCCCCGGCCTGACGCGGGCAGATACGGTTCGGTCATGCCCGACTATCTCGATGACCTGCGTCTCGCCCATGTCCTCGCGGACGCCGCCGACGCCGCGACGATGGACCGGTTCAAAGCGCTCGACCTGAAGGTCGAGACCAAGCCGGACATGACGCCGGTGAGCGAGGCGGACAAGGCCGCCGAGGAGCTCATCCGTGGTCAGCTCCAGCGGGCGAGGCCACGCGACGCGGTCCTCGGCGAGGAGTACGGCATCGAGGGCACGGGCCCGCGCCGCTGGGTCGTCGACCCGATCGACGGCACCAAGAACTACGTGCGCGGCGTGCCCGTCTGGGCGACGCTGATCTCCCTGATGGAGGCGGGCGAGGGCGGCTTCCAGCCCGTCGTCGGCCTGGTCTCGGCGCCCGCGCTGGGCCGCCGCTGGTGGGGGGCGAAGGGGCACGGCGCGTTCACCGGCCGCAGCCTGTCCTCCGCGTCCCGGCTCCAGGTCTCCCGCGTCTCGCGCATGGCCGACGCCTCCTTCGCCTACTCGTCACTGAGCGGCTGGGAGGAGCAGGGCCGCCTCGACGGCTTCCTCGACCTCACCCGTGCGGTCTGGCGCACCCGCGGATACGGCGACTTCTGGCCGTACATGATGGTCGCCGAGGGCTCGGTGGACATCTGCGCCGAACCGGAGCTGTCGCTCTGGGACATGGCGGCGAACGCGATCATCGTGACCGAGGCGGGCGGCTCGTTCACCGGCCTCGACGGCCGTCCGGGCCCGCACAGCGGCAACGCGGCCGCGTCGAACGGCGTCCTGCACGACGAACTGCTGGGGTATGTGAACCAGCGGTACTGAACCGGGACACCTGCGCACACTCCCCTGGCGCCCCGAACTCGCCGCACGCGCCCTCTTGTTGACCCTCTCTTTAACTGCCACCCTGAGAATCCCCCCACTTGTGAATTTGTGAATCCGCTCGCAAGCGCGAGGGATTCGTAGGAGGTGGCTCCGTCCATGCTCGTCCGCGACGCCATGAGCACGGTGGTCCTCACCATCGGCCCGGCACATACCCTCCGCCAGGCGGCCCGCCTGATGTCCGCACGCCGCGTCGGCGCGGCCGTGGTCCTCGACGAGGACTCCTCCGGCCTCGGCATCCTCACCGAGCGCGACATCCTCAACTCCCTCGCCCACGACCAGAATCCGGACGCCGAGACCGCGGGCACCCACACCACCACCGACGTCGTCTTCGCCGCACCCGCCTGGACGCTGGAGGAGGCCGCGTCGGCGATGGCCCACGGCGGCTTCCGCCATCTGATCGTGCTGGACGACAGCGGCCCGGTCGGCATCGTCTCGGTCCGCGACATCATCCGCTGCTGGGCCCCGGCACGACAGCAGGTGCCCGCCTGACCCGCACCCCCCGTCCCCGCTCATACCGGCGGGCCGGATCTCCTCGGTGTACCGAGGAGATCCGGCCCGCCGCCCACGACAAGCGTTCCCTTGCTGGTGGTCAGCCGCGCAGGGCCTGGACCGCGGCCTCCAGCCGCTTGCCGAAGTCGCCGTCCGCCCGACGGAAGTTGTCGATCGCGCGCTCGGCGATGTCGTCGCGCGAGACCTTGGCGATGAAGCCGGCCAGGTTCTCGACGAGCCGGCCCTTCTCGTCCTCGGACATCAGCCGGTAGAGGTTGCCCGCCTGCACGAAGTCGTCGTCCTCGGCGTGCACGGGGGCGGCGTGGTTGCCGGTTCCGCCCGTCACCGGGGTGGACTGCCACAGCGGCCGGTCCGTCTGGAACGGCCCGCCGAAGCTGTTGGGCTCGTAGTTCTTCCCGCCGCCGTGGCGTCCGTCGTACAGGAAGCCGTCACGGGAGTTGGTCCGCGCCTCGGTGGCGTGCGGGCGGTTCACCGGCAGGTGGTCGGCGTTGATGCCGACGCGGTAGCGGTGGGCGTCGCCGTACGCGAACAGACGGCCCTGGAGCATCTTGTCGGGCGAGGGGCCGATGCCCGGCACGAAGTGCGCGGGGCTGAAGATCGACTGCTCCACCTCGGCGAAGACGTTCTGCGGGTTGTGGTTGAGCTCCAGCTTGCCGATCTCGATCGGCGGGTAGTCCTCGTGCGGCCACACCTTGGTGAGGTCGAACGGGTTGAAGCGGTACGTCGCCGCGTCCGCCGCCGGCATGATCTGCACCTGCACGGTCCAGGTCGGGAAGTCACCGCGCTCGATGGACTCGCGCAGGTCGCGCTGGTGCGAATCGGGGTCCTCGCCTGCGAGCCGGTTCGCCTCGGCCTGGGTGAGGTTCTTGATGCCCTGGTCGGTCTTGAAGTGGTACTTGACCCAGAAGACCTCGCCGGCCTCGTTGTTCCACTGGTACGTGTGCGAGCCGTAGCCGTTCATGTGACGGTAGGAGGCCGGGATGCCTCGGTCGCCGAACAGCCAGGTCACCTGGTGCGTGGACTCGGGGGACAGCCCCCAGAAGTCCCACACGTTGTCCGCCTCCTGCGAGCCCGTGTACGGGTCGCGCTTCTGCGTGTGGATGAAGTCGGGGAACTTGATGGCGTCCTTGATGAAGAACACCGGGGTGTTGTTGCCGACGAGGTCGTAGTTGCCCTCTTCGGTGTAGAACTTCAGCGCCCAGCCGCGCGGGTCGCGGACCGCGTCCGCCGCGCCCAGATTGCCGGCCACGGTCGAGAAGCGCAGGAAGGTCTCCGTCTGCTTGCCGACCTCGGAGAGGAACGCGGCACGCGTGTACCGGGTGACGTCGGCGGTGACCGTGAAGGTGCCGTAGGCGCCCGCGCCCCGGGCGTGCACGACGCGCTCCGGGATGCGCTCGCGGTTGAAGTGCGCGAGCTTCTCCAGCAGGAGCTGGTCCTGGACGAGGACCGGGCCGCCGACGCCCGCGGTCTCGCTGTTCTGGTTGTCGGCCACCGGCGCGCCGGCCTCCGTCGTAAGCGGTCCCTGCGTCACGTGCGCCTCCTGCGTCGTTCCAGGCCGATCCTGTCCATCGGCCGCCTTCGATCCCGACCCTACAATAGACATTGTCTAAGTCAAGCCAGCATCCAAAGTCACACCTATTCGTGAACTGGTCCTGTTGCTGATAAGCTGACTCACATGAGTGACCTGTTGGAACGGCTGCGCGGACGCGGATGGCGGATGACCGCGCAGCGACGTGTCGTGGCCGAGGTCCTCGACGGCGATCACGTCCATCTGACGGCCGACGAGGTTCATGCGCGGGCCGTGGCCAAGCTGCCCGAGATCTCCCGGGCGACCGTCTACAACACGCTGGGTGAGCTGGTCTCGCTCGGCGAGGTGCTGGAAGTCGCCACGGACAAGCGCGCCAAGCGGTACGACCCGAACGCGCACCGCCCGCACCACCACCTGGTCTGCGCCCGCTGCGGCGCGATCCGCGACGTGCATCCGGACGGCAATCCGCTCGCCGACCTTCCGGACTCGGAGCGCTTCGGCTTCACCGTCTCGGACGTCGAGGTGACGTACCGCGGCGTCTGCCCGAACTGCGCGGCGGCCTAGAACGCACACGAAGGCCCCGGCACCTGTGACAGGTGCCGGGGCCTTCGCCTTGCCTCCGTGCCGCCGGCCCCGCCCTGCGCCGCTCCTGCGGCACTGCGCGGTTCCTGCCGGCCCGGCCCCGAACACACCGAAGGCCCGGAACCATTGGTTCCGGGCCTTCGGCCTTCAGTAGCGGGGACAGGATTTGAACCTGCGACCTCTGGGTTATGAGCCCAGCGAGCTACCGAGCTGCTCCACCCCGCGTCGGTGAACTGAACATTACGTCAACCATGTGGACCAGCGCAAATCGCTTTGAACGCGCGCCACGAAGCCGCCCTCGCCGAGCGCCCCCGGTCCGTCCGGCGCGACACCCAGGCCGCCCGGCGCGACACCCAGCCCGTGCGGCGCTTGAGGACGAGGCCGTCCAGGCCGAAGCGGGGGTCCGGGGGCGGCAGCCCCCGATACGGGACGGGCAGGGGCGGCAGGGCGAGAACAGTCGCCCCTGCCCGCCCACGGCCGACAAGGGCGGCAGGTGGCCGAGAAGCAGCCCGCGGCTCCCTGGCACCGAGCCCACCCACGGCCCCGCGGCGTCAGGCGGACAGTTCCTCCCGCAGAGCGTCCCGCAACCGAGCGGCCCGCTCGGCCACCTCCGCCGGCCCGAGCGAAACCGCCCGGTCGGCCCACCGCTGCCCCTCGGCCAGCTCGCCGCGCCGCGCGTACACGAGGGCGAGCCGGAGCGCCGCCCGCCCGTGCCCCGCGTCGGCCGCCCGGGTCCACCACAGCGCGGCCTCCGGCTCGCTCCCCTCGCGGGCGAGCAGCAGCCCGAGGTTGAACGCGCCGTTGCGCGACCCGGCCTCCGCCGCGGACCGGTACCACCGGGCCGCCTCCACCACGTCCCCGCGCGCGGCGGCCAGCATGCCGACCCGCACCTGCGCCCGGCGGTGCCCCTGGGACGCCGCCCGCTCGTACCACTCCTCGCACTCGCTCTTCTCCTGCGCGGGCTCGCCCAGCTCGTGGGCGGGCGCCGGCGGCCGGCGCGCGTCGAGCACGGCGGCGAGCCGGTACGCGGCCTCCGCGCTGCCACCGCCCGCCGCGCACCGCAGGTGCCGTTCGGCGTCCTGCTCGTCGCCCTCCCGCAGCCGTGCGATGGCGACCTGGAGCGCGGCCTCGGTGTGGCCCGCGGCGGCGGCACGCTCGTACCAGCGCAGCGCGGCGGTGTCGTCGTCCTCCGTGTTCCGCCCGGCGTGCAGGATCCCGAGGTTGAACGCGGCGTCGACGCTGCCGGCCTCCGCGGCCTTGGAGAACCAGGGCTCGGCCCCCGCTGCGTCGCCGACCTGGAGCAACAGG
The DNA here is from genome assembly GCF_039543605.1 of Streptomyces siamensis. Lineage (NCBI taxonomy): Bacteria > Bacillati > Actinomycetota > Actinomycetes > Kitasatosporales > Streptomycetaceae > Streptomyces > Streptomyces siamensis. The sequence goes on from NZ_BAABKB010000013.1 coordinate 309,953, forward strand.
ATCGCCAGCGCGTTCGCCGCCTCGCGGTGACCCGCGTACGCGGCCCGTCGGTACCACTGCTCGGCCTGCCCGGTCCGGCCCTGCTCGGCGCAGAGCAGACCCAGGTTGTACGCCCCGTTCACGTCGCCCGCGTCCATGGCGGCGCGGTACCACCGCTCGGCGGTCTGCGTCTCGCCGCGCTCGGCGTGCAGCGCGCCGAGCGCGTTCGCGGCGTTGCCGTCGCCGTCCTGCGCGGCGCGCAGCCACCACACGGCGGCGCTCTCCGTGTCACCTGCGTCGCGGAGCAGGAAGCCGAGCGCGCAGGCGGCCCGCGCCTCGCCGTCCTTCGCGGACGTCAGGTACCAGCGCCCGGCCTCCTTGAGGTCGCCGCGCTTCTCCAGGATCGCTCCGAGGTGCAGCGCGGCCCGCCGGTGGCCGCGCGCGGCGGCCTGCCGGTACCACTGCTCGGCGTCCTCGCCTGCCGCGCCGATGACACCGATGACACCGTTGTCGGAGCCGTTCTCGCCCGCGTCGGCGGCCTTCCGGTCAAGCGTTCGAGCCAGTCGGTAGGCGGCCTCGCGGTGTCCTCGCTCGGCGGCGGCGCGCATCCACTGCTCGGCGCCGACGTCGCTGCGGTGCTCCAGCAGATCGGCGAGCGCGTACGCTCCGAGGGCGTGCCCCTGCTCGGCGGACTGACGCAGCCAGTACTCGGCCGCGGGCTCGTCGCCACGCTCGCGGTGGTGCCGGCCGAGCGCGTGCGCGGCGGCGGCGGACCCGGCGACGGCGGCGATCCGCCACCATCCGGCGGCCTCTTCGGGATATCCGCGCTGGTGCAGGAGGACGCCGAGGTTGTTGGCGGCGGCACGGTCACCGGCCGCGGTGGCGGCGCGCAGCTGAGGTTCGGCTCCGTCGAGGTCGCCGCGGCGCAGCAGCATCGCGCCGAGGACGCTCATCGCCTCGACGTCGCCGCTCTCGGCGGCGAGCCGTCGGCGCGCCTCCTCGGCGGCCTCGGCGGCCTCGTCCCGGTCGGAAGGCTGCGTGAGATCCGCAGGCTGCTCAAAGTCGGCAGGCTGCGCAAACCGCCCCGTATCCAACAGAGTTGCCTTGTCCCCCATAACGTCCATCGTCGCACCACCTGCAACCTGGGTACACCTGGTATACCGCAGCCAGTGAGGTCACTTCAGCGTTTTGTCGACATGCCCACAGAGAGACAAGTCAAACACAGTTTTCCCAACTCCCCACGCAGGAAGCAGCACTTCGCACGAGACACCAGGTCACCGTGGGTGCCTCGGCGTGGCGTGACACACGTCGAGGGCCCGGATCCTGATCAGGATCCGGGCCCTCGACTTCAGTAGCGGGGACAGGATTTGAACCTGCGACCTCTGGGTTATGAGCCCAGCGAGCTACCGAGCTGCTCCACCCCGCGCCGTTGTGGAACAACCGTATCACGGCGCGGGGTGGGCTTTCGGTCAGCCGCCGCCCGAGCTCTTGTCGCTGCTCTTGTCGGCGTTGTCGCTGGTCTTGTCCGCGTTGTTGCCGCTGCCGCCCGTGGTCTTGTCGGCCTTCGCCTGGGCGTCCTCGGCCCGCTTCAGCGCGTCCTCAAGATCCTTCTGCGCCTCGCCGTACGACTGCCAGTCGCCCTTCTTCAGGGCTTCCTGACCCTTGTCGAAGGCCTTCTGCGCGTCGTTCAACGCCTCCTGGACCGTCGGGTTGTTCGACGTGGGCGGTTTCGTGGTGCCCTCGTTCTCCGGTGGCACGGTCGAACTGCTGGCGCCGAAGACCTTGTTGAGGGCTTCACCGAGCGTGTTCTCGAAGGCGGTACTGCCTCCATAGGTGACCAGCACCTTGCGCAGCAATGGGTACTTGAGGTCACCACCGCGTACGTAGACGGGCTCCACATAGAGGAGTCCACCGTCGAGCGGAACGGTCAACAGATTGCCGTACTCGACTTCCGAGTCGCCGCCCTTGAGGAGTCTGATGGACTCGGCGATGGATGGCTCGGAGTTGAACTGACTCTGCACCCGCTTGGGTCCGTCGACGGTTCTTCCGGTGGGTAGTTTCAGGATGGTGATCTTGCCGTAATCGCCGGTGCCGGCCTCGGCGTTGACGGACATGAACGCGCTCAGGTTGTCCCGGCCGTTCGGTGTCATGGTCGTCGTCAGCGAGAAGGCCTGGGACGCCTGGCCCGGCAGCTTCATGCTCAGGTAGTACGGCGGCACGGCGTCGCCCGACTTGTTGGTCGGGTCGTCCGGGATCTGCCACACCTCGCTGCCACTGAGGAACGTCTGCGCGTCCTTCACGTGGTAGCGGGTGAGCAGTTCGCGCTGGACCTTGAACAGGTCCTGCGGGTAGCGCAGATGAGCCATCAGCGACGGCGAGATCGAGTCCTTGGACTCCACCGTGTTCGGGAACGCCTTCATCCAGGTCTTCAGGACCGGGTCCTTGGTGTCCCACTGGTAGAGCTTGACCTGACCGGTGTACGCGTCGACGGTCGCCTTCACCGAGTTGCGGATGTAGTTGACCTGGTTCTGCTGAGCTACCACCGCACGCTGGTTGTTGGCCGCCGTCAGCGAGTCCGCTGTCGTGTCACCGAGGGTGGTGCGGGAGGCGTACGGATAGCCGTTCGTGGTCGTGTACGCGTCGACGATCCACTGGATCTTCCCGTCGACGACCGCCGGGTAGGCGTCGCCGTCGATGGTCAGCCACGGGGCGACCGCCTCGACCCGCTCCTTGGGCGTGCGGTTGTAGAGGATCCGTGAACCGTCACCGATCGCGCCCGAGTAGAGGATCTGCGGCTCGCCGAACGCCACCGCGTACGCGGCGCGGTTGACCGGGCTGGACAGGCTGATCCCGCTCTTGCCCTTGTAGCTGGTGGTCTTCTCGCCGCTGTCGTCGGAGTAGTCGATCTCCTTCTGGGGACCGCCGACGATCGAGTACTGGGTCGTCTTCTCGCCGTAGTAGATCTGCTGCTGGTACTGACCCAGGTCTCCCCGGGACGGCAGGTTGTACTCGGTGAAGACGGGCCGGCCCTCGGAGTCGGCCTCGGTGCCCTTGGCCGCGACGACGCCGTAACCGTGCGTGTAGCGGAAGTGGTCGTTGATCCAGTTGCTCTTCGGGATGCCCTGGAGGTTGAGCTCGCGCAGCCCGATGACCGTGTCCTGGTCCTTGCCGTCCTTGCTGTAGCGGTCCACGTCCAGGTTGGACGGGAAGCCGTAGTAGTTCCGGACCTGCTGGAGCTGCTGGAAGGTCGGCGACACCACGTTCGGGTCCATGAGGCGGATGCTCGCGGCATTGTCCGCGTCGTCGCGCAGCTTGGTCTTGTCCTTGGTGGTGCTCGCGCCCGGGTAGTCGGTCACATCGGTGCCGTCGATCCCGTAGGCCTCACGCGTCGCCTTGAGGTTCTTCTCGACGTACGGCGCTTCCTTGGCCTGCTCGTTCGGCTGGACCTGGAACTTCTGGACGATCGCCGGGTACAGGCCGCCGATGAGGATCGCCGAGAGCACCATCAGGCCGAAGCCGATCACGGGCAGCTGCCAGGTGCGCCGCCACAGGGTGGCGAAGAAGAGCAGCGCGCAGATGACGGCGATGCAGAACAGGATCGTCTTGGCGGGCAGGTACGCGTTCGCGTCGACGTACCGGAGGCCCGTCCAGTTGCCCGTGGCCTTGAAGTCGCTGGACTTCACGGCCAGCCCGTACCGGTCGAGCCAGTAGGCGACGGCCTTCAGCGCGACGAAGATGCCGAGGAGCACGGACAGGTGCCCGGTCGCAGCGGCCGTGGCGCGCGCGCCCGGGCTGGTGATCCGCAGCCCGCCGTACAGGTAGTGCGTGAGCGCGGCCGCGATCAGCGAGAGCACGGCGGCGGCGAAGCCGAAGCCGAGCAGGAAGCGGTACCAGGGCAGGTCGAAGGCGTAGAAGGAGACGTCCAGGTGGAACTGGGGGTCCTTCTGGTTGAAGGGCACTCCGTTCACCCACATCAGCCAGGTGCGCCACTGGCCCGAGGCGGACGCGCCGGCGATCAGCCCGACCAGCGAGGTGATCGCGAGGAGCAGCCACCGCTTGTAGGGGGCGATGCCCATGCGGTAGCGGTCGAGGCTCTGCTGCTCCATCGACATGGCGCTCAGCGGCGGGCGCATCTTGTGCGCGAGCCAGATGTTCACCCCGACCGAGGCCGCCATCAGCAGGCCGAAGACGAAGAAGAGTCCGATCTTGGTCCACAGGGTGGTCGTGAAGACCGACGAGTAGTGAACCGACCGGTACCAGAGCCAGTCCGTCCAGAACCCCGCGAACATGACGAAGGCCATGGCCAGCACGGCCAGCACGCCCAGTGTCATGAGCAGGGTCCGGACACGCCGGGAGGGTCGGCCCACTCTGATCCGTGGCCCCGTCGGGCCTCCGCCGCGGTCCGGCATCTGGAAAGCCAAGGTGCGCACCTCGAAGTCGCTGTTGATCCGTCAGGCCCCCGTGATGGTGGACCGTCCGCAAGGCTCCGTGATCGTGGGGCCTCATCTATGCAACTTACTCACGCTTTACTCGGTTCCCGGATTCGGGTACGAACGAGGCAGGATTGTGACCATGTCCAACACTCCCATGGCAGCGACCCCCCTCACCCGGGCCGTACTCGAGATCGACGAGTACGCCTCGGGCCTCGGCTGGGACCAGCCCGCTCGCCTCTTCGCCCTCGTAGACACCGCACGGCTGCGGGCCCAGGAACCCGGCCTCGCCGCCCAGCTCGGCCTGGAGGACGAGCAGCAGGAGACCTCCGGTCTCACCCCGATCGAGCAGGACGAGATCCCTGCCGGCAAGCCGCTGGACGAGTTCCTCGGCACCATCGCGTGGCCGGACGCCGTCATCGGCTGCGCGCTCACCGTGGAGCGGCTGATGCTGCCGCCGTCGGCCGAGGCCTCCGTCCCGGAAGGCCTCAGCGAGAAGAAGCTCGCCCGCTGGGTCGCCGAGCACCCGGACCGCCAGGAGGTCCGGATGACCGTCGGCGTGCTGCGTGACGGCACCCGCGACTCCGCGCTGCGGCTGCGCGAGAAGGACGCCGCGACCGAGGTGCTCACGGGTTCGGACCTGGTGCCGGGGCTCGCGGAGGCACTCTCGGCGACGTTCGCGGACTGACCGTCGCGGCGGGGGCGGCCCGGCCGCGAGGTGCGCCCCCGTAGGGACGAGGGCGAGGTCCGCCCCCATCCGGGAACAAGGGGTCGTGGTCGGCTCAGCCCTTTGCGGAGCACTTCGGCAGGGCGGCGGTGTTGCCGGACTTGATGTCCTTGAGGGCGTTCAGCGCGTCGTCGATGGTGTCGACCTTGACGAGCGTGAGGCCCGAGGGGGTGTCCTTGGCGGCGGCCGCGCAGTTGTCCTTGGGCGTCAGGAAGTACTCGGCGCCCTTCTGGCGCGCGCCGACGGTCTTCATCTCGATGCCGCCGATCGGGCCGACCTTGCCGTTGTCCTCGATGGTGCCGGTGCCGGCCACGAACTTCCCGCCCGTGAGGTTGCCGGGGGTCAGCTTGTCGACGATGCCGAGCGAGAACATCAGGCCGGCGCTCGGTCCGCCGACGTCGGCGAGCTTGATGTCGATGGTGAACGGGAACGTGTGGTCGGTCCCGGCCGAGATCCCGACGATCGCGCGCTGCGTCCCGCCGTCGTCGGACTTGGCCGTGGTGATCGTCACGTCCTTCGTCCCCGTCGCCGTCCGGTTCTCCTTCTCGGCCGCGGCCTGCTCCTTGGCGGGCACGATCGTGAAGACGGCCTTCTCGCCGGGCTTGTGCTCGGTGACCAGCTTCGCGACGTCCTCGGGCGCCTTCACCGCGGTGCCGTCGACGGCCTTGATCACGTCACCGGCGTGCAGCCGGCCCTCGGCCGGGGAGCCCTTGAGGACGGTGGAGACGATCACCCAGGACTTCACCGGGATGCCCAGTTCCTTCAGGGCGGCCACCTTGGCGCTCTCCTGGGACTGGCTGAACTCCTCGGCGTTCTCCTGCGTCGACTGCTCCTCGGTCTTGCCGTCCGGGTAGAGCGTGTCGTGCGGCACGACCTTGTTGTCGTGCGCCAGCCAGCCGTAGACGGCCTCGACGAGGTTCATGTTGTAGTCGGCGCTGGTGACGCGGACCGTCGTCATGTTCAGGTGCCCGGTGGCCGGGTACGTCTTGTGACCGGAGATCTGCAGCACCGGCTCGCCGTCGTGCTCGCCCAGCGTGTTCACCGTCGGACCCGGGGACATCTCCGAGTACGGCACTTTGATGAACACCCCCGCGCACAGGAGCGCGATCAGGATCAGTGTCGAGGCGAGCATCGTCGCGGTGCGGCGTGGCATGGAACGACAGTACGGGACGGTGCTGTAAGCGCACCGTCGGGGCCGTCCGTCCGGGGGCGCGGAGCGGCGGGATCAGTGGGCGTCGGAGTGCGACTTCTCCTTGGCCTCGGCCCGGACCTCGGTCCGCTCCATGGCCTCGCGGAAGCGCGTGTATCCAGCGAGCTCGACACCGTCCCCGGCCGTCTTGCGATTCCGGCCGGCCCAACTGCCCCACAGTCCGGCACCGACCGCAGCCACAAGCGGAATCAGCAACCAGGCAAGCGCCGCCATGTCGACCTCCCAACCCCATGAGCGACCGCAACTGACTGATCAGCAGATTAACCATCCGCAGTGCTAACGCTCACGGCAGGGGGCGAGTTACGCAACCGGAGGCCCAGGGGCCACCCGGTCGGCCCTCAGCAGGCGCCGACCCACTCCTCGGTGCCGTCGGAGAACTTCTGGTGCTTCCAGATCGGCACGTCGTGCTTCAGGTCGTCGATGAGCTTGCGGCACGCCTCGAAGGCCTCGCCCCGGTGCGGGCAGGAGACGGCGACGACGACGGCGAGGTCGCCCACCTTCAGGTCCCCGACACGGTGGACGGCGGCCAGCGCCCGCACCGGATATTCGGCGACCACCTTCTCCGCGATCCGCCGCATCTCCGCCTCGGCGCTGGGATGACACGAATACCCCAGCTCGTCGACGTCGGCACCCCCGTCGTGATTCCGCACGGTCCCGACGAACAGCGCCGTCCCGCCGGCGGCGTCGTCCCCCACCGCCTTGAAGACCTCGTCCAGCGACAGCGGCGTCTCACGGATGGCGATCAGCCTGATCGCGTCCTGCGCCGCCTGCTCACCGGGATGGTCGCTCGTGGATGCCATGGGCCCATCGTGCCCCACACCACTGACAACAAGAAATAGACCATTCGCCCGGCACACGCGCGTGCCCCTTTGGAGCCTCCTACAGAACGGGCGAACCGCTTTCAGCCCGTCCGGCGTTTGAGGACGAGGCCGTCCAGGCCGATTTCCCTGGCCCGGTCCCGTCTTCATGGGGGCGGTACGTCCCAGCCCGTCCGGCGTTTGAGGACGAGGCCGTCCAGGCCGAAGCGGGGGTCTGGGGGCGGCAGCCCCCAGGACAACGGGACGGGCAGGGGCGGAGGGGACGAAGATCCGCGCCCTCGACACACCGCCGAAAGCCGAGCCGGGGCCCCGGCCGGACGGGAGCTCGCCGGAGGGCGACGGCTCCCCGGAGAAAACCCGGCGGGAACAGCCGCCCCTGATGGAAGCAGCCACCCGGTGGAAAGGGAGCCCTGCGCCCGAGGGCACCCTCAGATGCGCCGCCGAGCCTTCCGCGCCCGCCGCACCAACGCAGCCGTACCCAGCAGCGCAACCGTCGCACCCGCGGCCCCCGCCGCCGTCGCGTCCTTGCGCCCCAGCCGCCGCCCCGCCACGGTGTGCCGCCCGGAGACCTCCTCCAGCAGCTCCGCGAGGACCTCCTCGTTGGTCCACTGCGGCCGCCACCCGGCGTCGTGCAGCCGGCTCCCGCTGACCACCCACGGGTACATCGTGTACGCGAGGTCCCCGGCGGGCGAAGGAGTGAGCCCGATCCGGTGAAGTCGCGCGGCCGCCCCGAGCGCCACGGCGGACGGCAGCTCCATCCGCCGGATCCCGCTCAGCTCCTCGACCTCCTCCTGCTCCAGCCATCCGTCGCACCCGACGGCGAGCTCCCCCTCGACCTTCTCGACGACGGCGTACTCCAGTGCACTGCACAGGTCCTCGACGTGGCAGAACTGCCAGGCGGGCCGCGACCCGGCCACCACGAGCAGGCGCGGCGACTCGAAATACCTGGTCAGCGCGGTGTCGGTACCGCCGACGAGGACGGCGGGCCGCACCACCGTGACGTTGAGACCGGGATGCGCGCGCGGCGCCCGCCGGGCGAGCCGCTCGATCTCCAGGAGGTCGCCGACACCCGTGGCCTCGGCCGTCGCCCGCAGTTCCGCGTCCTCGGACAGGGGCAGCTCGTTGTCGGGCAGCGCCCCGTAGACCATCGCCGACGTGCACAGCACCACCCGGTGGACCCCGGCCGCCGCGGCGGCGGTCAGGACGGTCTGCGTCCCCCGGACGTTGTAGGCGGTCCGGGCGGCCGCGTCCGTCTCCAGATCGAGGTCGAGCGCCAGATGCACCACGACGTCGGCCCCGCGCAGCTTCTCGGCGATCGCCGGGTCCCGCACGTCGAGGATGTGCCACTGGGCCGCCGCGCACTCCCCGCGCCGCTCGTCGATCGCGATGACCTGCTTGATCTCCTCACTGGCGGCGAGCCGCTCGGTGAGCAGGGCTCCCACGCCGGCCGCGGCGCCGGTGACCGCGACGACGGGGCCGCGCGAGGCGGGGCTGGTTGAGTGGTTTCGCGCTGCGCGAACCTGCGGATCTGGGGAACTCACCGGGCGTCTCCAGCGGTTGTCTTCAGTAACGGACGCGCAGGACGCGTCCGTACCAGGTGGCATCCATCCTGCCGCAGGCCGAGAGTCGGCGAAGCACTGAGGCCCGATCGGGCTGTGGTGTCTACGCTGGGTGGTGTTGTGGGCAGCCGCCGTCGGGAAGAACCGGCGGCCTTACCAGCCGAGGAACCCCGTGAGTGACACCCCATTCGGATTCGGCCTTCCGCCGGAGGAGCCGGAGAACGGCGACGAGGGCAAGAAGAAGGACCAGCAGGGCGGCGGTGCTCAGGGACCGTTCGGCTTCGGGCTGCCCGGAGCCGGTGGCCCCGGCGCCGACAATCCGCTCGCAGCCATGTTCGGTTCCATGAACCCCAATGACCTGGGCGCCGCGTTCCAGCAGCTGGGCCAGATGCTCTCGTACGAGGGCGGCCCGGTGAACTGGGACATGGCCAAGCAGATCGCCCGCCAGACGGTCGCCCAGGGCACGTCCGACGGCACCAAGGACTCGAGCATCGGCCCCTCCGAGCGCTCCGCGGTCCAGGAGGCCGTGCGCCTCGCCGACCTGTGGCTGGACGACGCGACGTCCCTGCCCTCGGGCGCCGGGACGGCGGTGGCCTGGAGCCGCGCGGAGTGGGTCGAGGCGACCCTTCCGGTGTGGAAGGAGCTCGTCGACCCGGTCGCCGAGCGCGTCGGCGCGGCCATGGGCGACGTCCTGCCCGAGGAGATGCAGGCCATGGCGGGCCCGCTCATCGGCATGATGCGCTCCATGGGCGGCGCCATGTTCGGTACGCAGATCGGGCAGGCCGTGGGCGTGCTCGCGGGCGAGGTCGTCGGCTCGACGGACATCGGTCTGCCCCTCGGCCCGGCAGGCAAGGCCGCGCTGCTGCCGCTGAACATCGAATCGTTCGGCAAGGACCTGGGCATCCCCCAGGAGGAGGTACGCCTGTATCTCGCTCTGCGTGAGGCGGCCCACCAGCGTCTCTTCGCGCATGTGCCGTGGCTGCGCTCGCACCTGTTCGGCGCGGTCGAGGGCTACGCGCGCGGGATCAAGGTCGACACCGCCAAGCTGGAGGACGTGGTCGGCCAGTTCGACCCGCAGAACCCGGAGGAGCTGCAGCAGGCGCTCCAGCAGGGCATGTTCCAGCCGGAGGACACCCCGGAGCAGAAGGCCGCGCTGGCCCGCCTGGAGACGGCGCTGGCGCTGGTCGAGGGCTGGGTGGACGCGGTCGTGCACTCGGCCGCGAAGCCGCGCCTGTCGTCCGCGGACGCGCTGCGGGAGACCCTGCGCCGCCGCCGCGCCACCGGCGGTCCCGCGGAGCAGACCTTCGCCACGCTGATCGGTCTGGAGCTGCGTCCGCGCCGCCTGCGGGACGCCTCGCGGCTGTGGGCCTCGCTCACGGACGCGCGCGGCGTCGACGGCCGTGACGGCCTGTGGGCCCACCCGGACATGCTGCCCACCGCGTCCGACCTGGACGACCCGGACGGCTTCGTGCACCGCGAGCAGCTGGACTTCTCCGAGCTCGACAAGATGCTCGGCGAGGCGGCCGGCGGCTCCGAGAGCAAGACGGACCTCAGCAAGGACGACGCCCCCAAGGACGACGACAAGGGTGACGGCGCCGAGTGAACCTGCACGACGACGCGGTCCTCGTCCTGAAGGGGTACGAGGGCCAGGAAGAGCTGCGCCAGACCTACCTGGACCATCTCGCCGCGCATCCGGACGGAATGTGGAAGGCATGCCGGGACGGGCACGTCACGGCAAGTGCGCTGGTGATCGACCCGGAGCAGGGGCGTGTGCTGCTGACGCTCCACAAGAAGCTGCGCATGTGGCTCCAGATGGGCGGCCACTGCGAGCCGGTCGACGAGACCCTGGCGTCGGCCGCGCTGCGTGAGGGCACCGAGGAGTCGGGTGTCCCGGGACTGACGCTGCTGCCCGGCGGCCCCGTGCGCCTGGACCGGCATCACACGCCGTGCGCCTGGCACCTCGACGTGCAGTACGCGGCGCTCGCTCCGTCCGGGGCCGTGGAGGCGATCAGCGACGAGTCCCTGGACCTGCGCTGGTTCGCCTACGACGAGGTCGCGGACGTGGCCGACGAGTCGGTGGTCCGTCTGGTGGAGGCCACGCGCGCACGCCTGTGACCTCGAGCAACGTGTAAGGGGCGACCGCAGTGGCGGTCGCCCCTTACGTTTGCCTGCCGGACGGTCGAGGCCGCACCGTCGCCCGGACGGCCGAAGCCGCACCGTCGCCCGGACGGCCGAAGCCGAACCATCGCCGGGACGGCCGGATCCGGGTCCGTCGTACCGCACGGCCGGATCCCGAACCGGCGGCCCGGACGGTCGGATCCGGGCCCCTGACATGGGCGGTCGGATCAGCGACCGTCATCCGATGGTCAGCTCCAGGCGTTGCCCTGGTTCTGCGCGTGCGCGCCGTGCTGCCCCATGCCGTACTGGGCGCGCAGGCCCTGGCCGATCACGGCGTTCTGCGGCGGCAGCAGCTCACTGGGCTGCACCAGGGCGTACCCCTGCCCCATGAAGCTGAGCTCCCAGCCCTCACCGGTGTTGCCGCGACGCCGCCACACACCGGAGGAGTGCGTCTGCGCCTGCATCTGCACCCGCAGACCGGTGGACCACGCCACGATGGCGTCGGCGTCGCAGTTGACGTACCGGTCGGGCGTGACCTGCATCAGCAGCGGCATTCCCGAGGTCATCAGCGCGACCTTGCCGCGTCCCGTGATGTTGAGCTGGTACTTGCCGGAGCCGGAGATGCCGTACTGGCTGTCGACGGCGATGACCTCGTGGTGCAGCGAGGAGTCCATCGCGAGGACGTAGCTGCTGTCGACCGTGAGGCCTTCCTGGTCCACGTCCATGACGTGCACGTGCTGAGCGAGATTGGCCAGGTAGACCGTCCCCTGCCCGTGACAGCGCATCAGGTCCAGGCCCTCACCGGTGTAGGCGCGGGCCCGGTGCTGGCTGTTGTTCTGGTACTCGGCGTCGAACTCGACGAGCCCCTGGTACGCGACCATCGTGCCCTTGCGGGCGAGGATGTCGTCGTGGCCCTCCAGGACGACCCGCAGCATCTGCGAGTTCTGCAGGCTGTAGCGGTCCTGGGTCTGCTGCTCGTTGTAGCCGAAAAGCGAGCTCTGCATGGTGTCCTGCTCCCCCTCAGCCCCGGACTCGGAGGCGGTCGGTGCTGTCCTCGCTGGGCTGGACGACGACGATGCCCGTCCCGGAGAACGCCATCTGGTACGCCTCACCGCTGCCGCGTCCGATCAGCGACTGTGCCTTGAAGCTGCGCTTGCCCTTCACCTTGAGGTTCGGGGACCAGGCGACGAGGGCATCCGGGTCGACGTACGTCTCGTCCTCACCACCGCCGCAGTCGACGACGATCGGCTTGCCCCGGGAGGTCAGCGCGACCCAGCCCTGGCCGGAGATCTTGGTGTTCCACAGGCCCTGCCCGGCGAACTTGGCGAGCCCCTTCACCCGCTCCACACCCCACTGGAGGTGGGCGTCGAAGGCGAGCAGGTTCGTGGCGTTGACGGAGATCGCGTCCCCGTTGAGGTTGATGACGACCACGTTCGCCCCGTAGTCGGCGAGGTAGAGCAGGCCGTCACCCGAGCACTTCATGAGGGGTGCGCCCTCGCCGGTGACCCAGTCGCGCGCGATCTGGCGTACGGCGGGCGGATTGGGCTCGTACTGGACGAACCCTTCGTAGGCGACCATCGACCCCACGCGCGCGAGGAGGTCGTTTCCGGTCTGCATGGCGACCTTCAGCATGTGGTTGCCGTGGTTCTCCATGCGGGCGGACACAGGTGCAGGGGCGAAGCCCGCGAGTGGCTGGTTCATGACGGGCTCCCTCAGACCTCGTACGGCTGGACGACGATGAAATTGCCGGGCGCGCCGCGGAACTGGAGGTTCACGCTCTCGCCGGTGTCTCCGGGGTACGCGTTCCGGCGCATCCGCACCTGGCTGGAGACGACCACCTGGGAGGCAGCGGACCATGCGACGACAGCGTTGCAGTCGGCGAACGTCGTCGGTGTCACGGGCAGCACCACGGGGGCGCCATGCGTCTTCACGACGATCGTGCCGGTCCCCTGGAACTGCATCGTGAACAGCGCGCCACCGGGGATGCCGTGCCCCTCGATGCGGCGTACCTCGTACTGGAGGGCCTCGTCGAAGGCGAGGACGTTCTCCGCGGAGACGCAGATCGCGTCGCCCTGGAGCTCGATGGGGTGCAGCATCGTGGAGTTCTCGGCGAGGAACACCTGGCCCTGGCCGGTACAGCGCATCAGCTGCATCTCCTGGCCGGTCGCGTTGCCCACGATCCGGCCGGCGAACCCGGCGCCCTTGTAGCTGAAGTCGACCTTGCCCTGGTAGAGCACCATGCTGCCCTGGCGGGCGAGCACGGGCTGGCCGCCGACACCGAGGTCGACCCGGACGAGCTTCTTGTTCTGCTGCGTCCACCGCTGGCCGGTGGGCGTCTCCTTGAAGGCGCCGAGTGCGGCCGCCACACCGGCACCGCCCTGCGGGGCGCCCTGGGGCGCGCCGTACGGGGAGGGGGCCCCGGGCTGGCCCGGGTACTGGCCGGGCACCTGGCCGTACTGCGGCTGCTGGCCGTAGCCGGGCGGTGCGGTCGGGGCCTGCTGGCCGTAACCGGGAGGCGCGGAGGGCGGCTGCTGCCCGTAGCCGGGAGGCATCGGGGCCGTCTGACCGGGGGGCTGCTGGCCGTAGCCCGGGGGCGGGCCGGGCTGCCCAGGCGGCTGCGCGTACGGCGCCGGACCCGGCGGGTGCACGGTGCCGCCCGGCGGGGCGTTCAGGGGCGCGATGATGGTCGGCGCGGCGTGCACCGGAGGCGCGCTGGGTGTCGGTGCGGGGGGCGGCGTGGCTCCCGGCGGCGGTGCGAAGCCCGCGGCAGGCTGCGGCGCGGGGGCCGGAGCCGGGGCGGCCGGGGCGCCGAACGCGGGAGGCGCGGTGGCCTGGGCCGGCGGGGCGAAGGACGGAGCGGCCCCGCTCTGCGGCTGCGGCGCGGCGGGCTCCTCCTCGGCGACCTCGCCGCCGAAGTTCTTCAGCAGCGCGTCGAGGCCGCCGTCGAAGCCCTGGCCCACCGCGGCGAAGCGCCAGACGTCCTTCATGTAGAAGTCGCCCAGCATCACGGCACGCTCCGTGGAGAACTCCGCGCCGCTGAACGAGTACCGGGCCACCTCCTCGCCACCCGCGACGATTCGAAGGTATCCGGGGGCGATCTGCGACATCTGCCCGGAGCCGTCGATGGTCGCCGTGAAGGACAGCTTCTGGATCTGCGCCGGGATCCTGTCGAGGGTGACGCGGAAGGACTCGGTGTCGCCCGACTGGGCGCCCAGAAGCTGGATGGACTCCTCGGGGGACTTCGGCTGGTTGAAGAAGACGAAGTACCGGTCGTCCGAGAGCCGTTCGTCGGCGTCCAGACCGAAGCAACTGATGTCGAAGGTCAGTCCGGGGCCGGTGATCTGCACACCTACGTACAGATCGGTGCCCGCGGTGAGGTCACTGATCCTGGCCTTGTGGCCGCGTTGGAATTCCCTGGCCATGCGTAACGACCGTCCCCCATCCCGAATGCGAGTGCGTCGCGTCAGGCTAACGGCAAATTCCGGGAGTGGACGAAGCCGGTACAGACCCGGTACACAATCGCCCCTTGGGACGTGGGGGAACCGTCCCTACTCCTCGCGCGCGGCCGGCGAATGGGGCAGCCGGTCGGCGGCGACCACGCCTTCGAGGTATCCGCGGGCACGCTCGGTGCGCGGATAGGCCTCCAGCAGCCGCCAGAAGCGAGGTCCGTGTCCGGGTACGAGCAGATGGGCGAGCTCGTGGAGGAGGACGTAGTCGACGACGTACTCGGGCATGCCCTGGAGTCGGTGCGACAGGCGGATGCTGCCCTCGGACGGGGTGCACGAGCCCCAGCGGGTGTTCTGATTGGTGACCCAGCGCACCGACTTGGGACGGGCCCGGCCGTCGAAGTACTGCTCCGACAGGCGCTCGGCACGCTCGGCGAGCTCGGTGTCCCCGAGGAGCCGTTTGCTCTCCTGGGCGGCCAGCTTGTCGAGCATGACGGTCACCCAGCGCTGTTCCTCCGCCTCGGACATGCGGGCGGGGATGAGCACGACGGTGCGATCGCCCTCGCGGTACGCGGAGACCGTTCTGCGCCGTCGCGTGCTCCTTCGGACCTCGATCGCGCTCGCCACCGAGCCGCTCGGCGGCGGGCTCGTCGTGCTGCGCTGTGGTTTTCCGGCGCGGTGCAGTGGGTCGGCGGGCACGCCACGACGTTACCCGCTGCACATGGGGGAAGTCCCGCCCCCGGGACGGTTCGATGCTGATCCGCACCCCGAGCGCTTGATTTGTACGACTGACTCCGCCGCCTGTGGACAACTTTCGGCACGGTTCGTCACGGACGGGCATGCTGGCACTCGGTCGGCGGCGTGGGAAGCACACCGCCGCCGGCACACGAGGACGCTCTACGGGCTACGGGGGTAGGTCATGCATCCGATCGTGAAGCCCGCGCTGCGGCGCGGCTGGCGGGATCTCGACACCGTGCAGTTCGGGATGGCACCGGCGCACGCGATGGTGCTCGGCCCGATGGACACGGCGACGGCCGGCTTCCTCGATCTGCTGGACGGGACGCGCGGTCTGCCGCTCCTGCGTGAGCAGGGACGCGGCATGGGACTGCCCGAGGAGCGTGTGGACGAGTTGGTGGACCGGCTGGCCCGGTCCGGTCTGCTGGACGACGCGACCGGCGGCGGCCCTGCCGCGGACGCCCTGCGCGAGAAGAGGGACGTCCTGGACCGGTTGCGGCCGGACCTCGCTTCCCTGTCTCTCTTCTCACGGGATCCGGGTGACGCCATCAGGCGCCTCGCCACCCGTCGCTCCCAGCGAGTGCAGGTGCGGGGGGCCGGACGAGTGGGAGTGGTCCTCGCTTCCCTTCTCGCGGGCGCGGGCGTGGGCGAGGTCGAGGTGCGCGACGTCGGGTGCGTCGAGCCGTGGGACGTGGCGCCCGGCGGGCTGCCCGCCGACTCCGTCGGCGAGCGCCGCGAGGACGCCGCCCGCCGCGCCACGCGTCGAGCGGCACCCGACCGCCCGCCCCGGATGTCCGCCGAGCGGAAACAGAAGGAGCGGGAGAGAGCTAGGGGCACGGAGCCGGAGCGGGCCCCCGCGCTGGCCCTGGTCGTCCTCGCTCCGCGGGACGGCGTCGCCGTCCACGCCCCCGATCCCGCCGCGGCGGAACCGCTGATCGCCTCGGGAACACCTCATCTTTACGCGGGTGTCGTCGAAGGCACCGGGGTCGTCGGCCCCTTGGTGCTGCCCGGCGAGACTGCGTGCGCCGGCTGTCTCGACCAGGGGCGCGCGGACCGGGATCCGACCTGGCCCCGTATGGTCGCGCAGTGGCGCTCGGGGCCGTCACAGCGGGTGCCCGCCTGCGACCTGGCCCTGGCGGCCGGTGTCGCCGGACTGGCCGCGGGGCACGTACTCGCCTTCCTGGACGGGGAGTTGCCCTCCAGCGCGGGGGCGCGCTGGGAGGCGTCGATCCCCGGATTCGACTGGCACGCGAGGCCGGTCCGGGGGCATGCTGCATGCCCCTGCGGTGCCGGGGCGAAAGACGAGGGGGAGCGCCCCTCGGAGGACGCCGGGCCGCACGAGACAATGGCGGGGCAACAGCCGTACGCGGCACGGCCGTCTGGGACTTGGAGGGCGCATGTCTGATCTTCCCCGGAAGGCGGTCACCCGTACCGCCAAACTCGCCGCGCTACCGCTCGGCTTCGCCGGGCGGGCGACCTGGGGCCTCGGGAAACGGATCGGCGGGAAGTCGGCGGAGATCGTGGGCCGCGAGCTCCAGCAGCGCACGGCGGAGCAGTTGTTCCGTGTGCTCGGTGAGCTGAAGGGCGGCGCGATGAAATTCGGGCAGGCGCTGTCCGTCTTCGAGTCGGCGCTCCCCGAGGAGATCGCCGGGCCCTATCGCGCGGCACTGACCAAACTCCAGGAGGCGGCGCCTCCCATGCCGACCCGTACCGTGCACTCCGTGCTGGAGGAGCGGCTCGGCGAGGACTGGTCCGAGTTGTTCCTGGAGTTCGAGGACAAGCCGTCCGCGGCGGCCTCGATCGGCCAGGTGCACCGGGCCGTGTGGCACGACGGCCGCGAGGTCGCGGTCAAGGTCCAGTACCCCGGAGCGGGCGAGGCCCTGCTGTCCGATCTGACACAACTGAGCCGATTCGCCCGGCTTCTGGGCCCGCTGATCCCCGGCATGGACATCAAGCCGCTCATCGCGGAGCTGCGCGACCGGGTCTCCGAGGAGCTCGACTACGCCCTGGAGGCTCAGGCCCAGACGGCTCACGCGGAGGAGTTCGCGGACGACCCTGACGTCGTCGTGCCTGCTGTGGTCCACCAGTGCGACCAGATCCTGGTGACCGAATGGATCGACGGAACACCCCTGTCGGAGGTGATCGCCGACGGCAGTCAGGAGCAGCGGAACCGCGCCGGACAGTTGCTGGCACGCTTCCTCTTCTCGGGGCCCGCACGCACCGGCCTGCTGCACGCCGACCCGCACCCGGGGAACTTCCGTCTCCTCCCGGACGAGGAGAGCGGCTGGCGACTGGGCGTGCTCGACTTCGGCACGGTGGACCGGCTCCCCGGCGGGCTGCCCCTGCCCATCGGTCACTCCCTGCGCATGACCCTGGACGGCGAGGCCGAGTCGGTCTACGGACTGCTCTGCGAGGAAGGCTTCGTCAAGGAGTCCATAGAGCTCGACCCTGACGCGGTCCTGGACTATCTGCTGCCGATCATCGAGCCGGCCCAGGCCGACGAGTTCACCTTCACCCGAGGCTGGATGCGCAGTCAGGCCGCCCGCATCGCCGACCCGCGCTCCCCCGCCTACCAGCTGGGCAAACAGCTCAATCTGCCCCCGTCCTACCTGCTGATACACCGGGTGACGCTCAGCACCATCGGTGTCCTGTGCCAGTTGGGTGCGACGGTCCGTCTGCGCGACGAACTGGAGGAGTGGCTGCCGGGGTTCCTGACGGACGAGGAGGTCGCGGAGGACCTGGCCGAGGATCTGGCGGACGAGGAGGTGTCGGCGGCGGAGGCGTGAGCCCGCGACACCTGTGCCGAACGGTGAGGCGTCGGCGAGCGAGACGTGAGTCCGGCCGCTACCACCAGGCCGAGTCGAGCCGGCCCTCGATGGCCCTGAGGTTGCTGCGGGCGCAGCTGTCGCAGAAGTAGTGGCGGGCGCCGTTCTCCACGGAACAGGTCCATGTCGGCTGGGGACCGTCGGCCGGAGTCCCGCAGTGTGCGCACACGATGCGCTCGTCCGCACCGCCGTCGGACCGCGGTGCGGAGTCGGTGCCGTCACTGTCCCCGGGAAGACTCGTCACTCGGCGACGATATCCCCGCGACCGGTGCGCGGCCCGGCACAACGCACCGCGGGGGCCGGTCCCTTCGGACCGACCCCCGCGAGGAGTTGCTGACCGCGACTGCTTGGGCTTACTGCATGACCGCCATGGCCAGCGCGCGCCGGGCTCGCATCGAAGCGCGCTCGGCCCGACGCTGCATCCGGCGGGCAGTGGCCAGGCGCACGGCCCGGCGTTCCTGCTCGGCCTCGTGCAGTCGCTCGTGCATATGCGCACGAGCCAAGGCTTCTGGGATGAGTTGCATCTCTCGGGTCCTGTTCTGACGCGAGTCGTTCGCGCCGGTGGTGGTGAAGTCTGGGATGGCGGAGCCGGCGGGCTCGCTGGTGGACGGCTTCATCGGGGCCTGCTTCTTGGGGTCGTGCGTCAGGGGGCGATCAATGGTTCCGCGGATGTTCATGCCGCAACCGGGTTCTTGCGCGGGCGGCCACGCGGCCGCTTGCGGGCCACGACGACACCCTGGACGAAGAGCTCGCCACCCCAGACGCCCCAGGGCTCACGCCGCTCCTTGGCGCCGGCGAGGCAGGCCTCCATCAGCGGGCAGGTGCGGCAGAGGGACTTGGCGTACTCGACGTCGGCCGGCGACTCGGCGAAGAAGACCTCCGGGTCGTAGGAGCGGCACGGGACGGGTACGCCGAGGTTCTCGATGGCGTCGTCGAGCGCGGTGAGCGCGGTGAGCGGGATCAAGGTGGAGTCCTCCGTGAGGCCGGGCGGGGGGATCGTTTCGGAAGGCGGTACGGACGGGGCGTGCGCTTCGAGTTGCACGGTTCGTCTTCCTCGTCTGGTCGTGCCGGCCTGTTGGCCGGTTGGCGGCTGGTACCGGGTTCTTTTCTTGTCCCGAGGCCCCTTCGCTCTGCCGTCCCTGGTCGGGGACAAACAGAAGGGCCGCGGATCCCGGGTGGGGTTCCGCGGCCCTGAAGGCGCCGGCCTGATCGGGGATCAGGCTGGATCACTCCAGGGTTCAGGCCCACGGAAGGCCCACATCGTGTGGTGCTGCGTCGTCTGCTTCAGGGCTCCGGCACCGGCCGCCGCAAAGGCATAGGCCTGCGCCTCTGCCACTACTGCCGCTTCCAGTGCCTGGGTCGGTCGCTCATTGCGCTCACGGACGGGAAGGCCCGCGAGAGACAGGGAGGACGCCGGCCGGGCGGCACGAATGCCGGACAGACCGGTGCCCAGGTTCGAGACGCCGAGCATGCACGTGGAGACGACCGAGCGATCGGTCATTTTGACGGTGCTGATGGAGCTGGTGTTGATGCTGATCACTGGAATCGCCTCCTCTCGGCGTCTTGGGGGACCAGGGTGAGCCGGTCCGACGGTTATTAAGTACAGCACGGAGGCGGGGCCTTGGAGAAGGCCGCCGTTTCCGTGCTTAGAACCTATGGGGATTGCTGGGGCATGCGCAAACTATTTTTTCGACGAGTTTGCATCAGTCACCCTCGTCTTCCCTCTCGGGCTCCTGACCTGCGCAGATGGCCAGAACATCGGCTCCGAAGCGGTTGAGCTTGCGTACTCCGACGCCGGGGATCCTGGCCAGCTCTCCCTCGTCCTCGGGCACGGTCTCGGCGATCGCCATGAGCGTCTTGTCGGTGAAGACGCAGAACGCGGGCTGTCCGCTGCGCTCCGCCTGCACGGCACGCCACTCGCGCAACCGCTCGTAGAGGCCCTCGTCCATGTCGGAGGGGCAGTCCTCGCAGCGCATCAGCTTCATCTCACCGGCGTCGGTGAGGGTGCGGCCGCAGACCCGGCAGCGAGCCGGGGTCCGGCCGGTGCGCCGCACGGCCGGGCCGCCGCTGCTCCCGGCACCCCGCTCGATGCCTCCCGCACCGCCGAACCCGGAGCGGCCCGCGGTTCTGACGGAGCCGGGGCGCAGGCCGTCCAGAAATCGGCTGGGGCGCCGGCTGGGGCGTCCGCCGGGCGAGCGGGACAACGCCCAGGAGACGAAGAGGTGCTCTCTGGCGCGGGTGACACCCACATAGAGGAGGCGGCGTTCCTCCTCGATCTGCTCGTCGGTCTTTGCGTAGGTGATCGGCATCATGCCCTCGGCCACGCCGACCAGAAAGACTACGTCCCACTCCAGTCCCTTGGCGGAGTGGAGGGAGGCGAGGGTGACACCCTGCACGGTCGGAGCGTGCTGCGCGCTCGCCCGCTCGTCGAGCTCGGCGACGAGGTCGCCGAGCGTGGCGGCGGGCTTGGCCGCGGCGAAGTCCTGCGCGAGGTTCACCAGAGCGGCGAGCGACTCCCAGCGCTCCCTGACCGCGCCCGAACCGGCGGGCGGCCGGCTGGTCCAGCCCTCGCCCGACAACACGGCACGGACCTGCGAGGGCAGGTCGACGGTGTCGTCGAGCAGTGAGTCGTTGCCGCCGAACCGGGCCGCGGCGCGCAGCGCGGCACCCGCTTTGCGCACCTCGGGACGGTCGAAGAACCGCTCGGCACCACGCAGCTGATAGGGCACACCGGCGTCGGCGAGGGCCTGCTCGTAGATCTCCGACTGGGAGTTCGTACGGAAGAGGATCGCGATCTCGCCCGCGGGGACGCCGGAGGCGACGAGGTCGCGGATGCGGCGCGCGGCCCCTTCGGCCTCGGCGGGCTCGTCCGTGTACTCCGCGTACACGGGCTCGGGGCCGGGGGCGCGCTGCGAGATCAGTTCGAGCCGGTGTTCGGCGGCCCGGCCGCGGGCCTGGGCGAGCAGGCCGTTGGCCAGATGGACGACCTGGGGCGAGGAGCGGTAGTCGCGGACGAGCTTGACGACGGTGGCCGAGGGGTGGCGGGTGCGGAAGTCGAGAAGATGGTCGGGAGTTGCACCGGTGAACGAATAGATCGTCTGGCTGGCGTCGCCGACCACACAGAGGCTGTCCCGCTCGCCGAGCCACAGTTCGAGCAGGCGCTGCTGGAGCGGGCTGACGTCCTGGTACTCGTCGACCACGAAGTGCTGGTACTGGGAGCGGACCTGCTCGGCGATGTCGTGCCGGTCCTGAAGGATGGCGACCGTCAGCAGCAGGACGTCCTCGAAGTCGATGACCGCGCGGTCCCGCTTGAGGTCCTCGTACGCCGCGTAGAGCTGGGCGATCTCGGCCGGGTCGCGGGGTGCCTCACGTCCGGCCTTGGCGGCGGCGGCCGCGTAGTCGGCGGGGATGGTCTGGGTGACCTTGGACCATTCGATCTCGCCGGTGACGTCCCGCAGCTCACCTCGGTCGAGGCGGATGCGACAGGCGGCCGCCGCGTCCGCGACGAGCTGGATCTTGCGGTCGACGAGCCGGGGCAGGCCGCCACCGACCGCCTTGGGCCAGAAGTACTGGAGCTGGCGCAGGGCGGCGGAGTGGAAGGTGCGGGCCTGGACTCCCCCGGCGCCGAGCTGGCGCAGCCGGCCGCGCATCTCGCCGGCGGCGCGGTTGGTGAAGGTGACGGCCAGCACGCTGGAAGGGTGGAGTATCCCCGCCCGGACTCCGTAGGCGATGCGGTGGGTGATCGCCCGCGTCTTGCCGGTGCCCGCCCCCGCCAGCACACACACCGGACCGTGCAGCGCGGTGGCGACCTCGCGCTGCTCCGGGTCGAGCCCGTCGAGCACCGCGTCGGCCGTGTCCGGAACCTGCGGGAAGAGGGTGGAGTGCGTTGCTGCTGTCACCCCGCCATGCTGCCAGGTCGCCGGAGGCGGACGAGCCGGTTGTCCACAGGGAGGCGCCCGCAGTCGTACCAATGCGACAGGCGTCACGCTCCTGATCTGAACGGAGGGCCGGATCAGGAGCGACGTATCGCATACCCCCGGTGGGAATGCGGGGCAGGTCACTTGCGTTCCACTGGCAGCTACGACGCACCCCCGAGCCGTGAAGGAGCGCAAAAGACATGCAGGGCACTGTGACGATGTACAGCACCACGTGGTGCGGTTACTGCCGTCGGCTGAAGAGCCAGATGGACCGCGAGGGCATCGCGTACACGGAGATCAACATCGAGCAGGACCCGCAGTCCGCGGCGTTCGTGGAGAAGGCGAACGGCGGAAACCAGACGGTTCCCACCGTTCTCTTCCCGGACGGTTCGACGCTCACGAACCCTTCGCTGGCGCAGGTCAAGCAGAAGATCGGCGTCTGAGCCGGATCAAGCGACCGCCCGCGTGGGCAGGGGCTTGCCGTACCAGAGCTCGATGAGGCGGGCCGCGATCGAGATTCCGTAGGGAGGCAGCACCTCCCCGGACTCGAAAGCGGCCCGCAGCTCTTCCCGGGAGAACCAGCGGGCTTCGTGGATCTCCTCGCCGTCGACGTCGATCTCCGACGAGGTGGCACGGGCCATGAAGCCGAGCATGAGGCTGGAGGGGAAGGGCCAGGGCTGGCTGGCGACGTACTCGACCTCGCCGACCGTGACGCCCGCCTCCTCGAAGACCTCGCGGCGCACGGAATGCTCGATGGACTCACCGGGCTCCACGAAGCCGGCGAGCGTGGAGAAGCGCCCTTCGGGCCAGTGCACCTGGCGGCCGAGCAGGATGCGGTCGGCGTCGTCCGTCACCGCCATGATCACTGCCGGGTCGGTGCGGGGGTAGTGCTCGGCCCCGCAGGCGGGGCAGCGGCGGATGTGACCGGCGGCGGCGATGACCGTGCGTTCGCCGCAGCGCGAGCAGAAGCGGTGCAGTCGCTGCCAGTTCTCCAGGGCGACCGCGTGCACCATGAGGCCCGAGTCGCGCGGCGAGAGCAGAAGTCCGGCCTCGCGCAGTCCCGCCGGTCGCGCGGACTGGTCGATGCGGCCCGGCAGGGTGTCCTTCTGGAGTGCGAAGTAGCTCACACCGTCGTCGTCCGTGCCGAGGAAGTAGCGGTGCGCCTCGGTGAGCGGGGCTTCGAAGGCAGGCGTCATCACCAGTTCGGTGGTGCCGTCCGCGGTCTCGTCGATGAGTACCTGACCGCCCGAGACCACGAAGACACGGGTCGTGGGGTGGCTCCAGGCCGCCGCCAGCCAGGCCTCGTCGAGCCGGTGGTGGGCGGCGCGGTCGATGCCGCTCGGGGCGGTGAGCGAGATGGGACGGTCGGCGGTGCGGTCGGTCCAGGTGGTCACGGGTGCTTCCAACTCCCCCGGTGTAACGGTTGTTTCGGCGGGCGGTTCAGCAGGACGGGTGTGCGGGACGCCCTCCAGGGCGCGGATCGGCTCCTTCAGTGTGCCTCGCGCCAGTTCTCGGCCAGATCGCCCCACAGGTGGGCTGCCGTCTCGACGCCCTTCATGAGGAGATCGAGTTCGACCTTCTCGTTCGGGGCGTGCCAGCCGTCGGACGGGACGGAGATCCCGAGGAAGAGCACGGGGGCCCCGAGGACTTCCTGGAGGTCGGCCGCGGGCCCGGAGCCTCCCTCCCTGGTGAAGCGGATCGGCTGCTCGAAGGCGCGGCCCATGGCGCGTGCGACGGACTGGAGCGCCGGGTGGTCCAGGGGCGTGAGGCACGGGCGCGTGGCCGCGCCGAAGGTGATCTCGTACCGGATGCCGGCGGGCAGCTGCTCGGCGGCCCAGGCGCGTACCGCCTTCTCGATGTGGTCCGGGTCCTGCCCGGCGACCAGCCGGAAGGAGAGTTTGACCATGGCCGAGGACGGGATGATCGTCTTGCTGCCGGGGCCCTGGTAACCGCCGCCGATGCCGTTGACCTCGGCGGTCGGACGGGCCCAGATGCGCTCCAGGGTGGTGTGGCCGGCCTCGCCGTGGGTGGCCGTCGACCTGGCCGTGCGCAGCCAGGTCTCCTCGTCGAAGGGCAGCTCCGCGAAGAGCTCGCGCTCGCGGTCGGTGAGTGCGGTGATGCCGTCGTAGAAGCCGGGCACGGCCACGCGCGCGTGCTCGTCGTGCAGGGCGGCGACGAGCCGGGCGGCGGCGGTCGCAGGGTTGGGCACGGCGCCGCCGAAGGAGCCGGAGTGGATGTCCTGGTCGGGGCCGTGCAGCTCGATCTCGCACTCGGCGAGACCGCGCATTCCGGTGCACACCGTGGGGGTGTCCTCGGACCACATGCCGGTGTCGGAGACGATCACCGCGTCGGCGGCGAGCCGGTCCGCGTGCGCCTCGACGAGGTCGCGGAAGTGCGGGGAGCCGGACTCCTCCTCGCCCTCGATCAGGAGCTTGAGGTGGACGGCCGGGGTGGTGCGCCCGGTGGCGGCGAGGTGGGCGCGGACACCGAGTGTGTGGAAGAACACTTGGCCCTTGTCGTCGGCGGC
Organism: Streptomyces siamensis; assembly: GCF_039543605.1. NCBI lineage: Bacteria > Bacillati > Actinomycetota > Actinomycetes > Kitasatosporales > Streptomycetaceae > Streptomyces > Streptomyces siamensis. The sequence goes on from NZ_BAABKB010000013.1 coordinate 334,244, forward strand.
CCCGCGCGCGTGGAGGCGGTTTCCGCGGATCACCGGCTCGAAGGGGTCGCTGTCCCAGCCGTCCTCGCGGGCGGCGGGCTGCACGTCGTGGTGCCCGTAGACGAGGACGGTGGGTGCCTCGGGGTCGTCGGAGGGCCACTCGGCGAAGACGGCCGGGGCGCCGGCGGTCGGCCAGACCTCCGCGGTGGTGAAACCGGTCTCCCGGAGCTTGGCGGCAAGCCAGTCGGCGCTGCGTGCCACGTCCGCGGCATGGTCGGGCTGGGCCGACACGGAGGGGATGCGCAGCCATTCCGCGAGGTCGTCGAGGAAGGCGGCTCGGTGGGTCTGGATGTACGCACGGACGGTGCTGACGGCGTTGTCAACGGGCTTGCTCATGCTCACGAGCCTATCCGCCCTCGGAGGCGTGTCCGCCCGGCGGTTCCCCAGGCGTCCCGTCCCGGACGCCCTGCTCGTCCCCCGGCGTCCCGTCCCGGGAGCCCGCCGGGTCCTCGACGATCAGCCGCTCCAGCGCGGCACGGTCCGGCAGCTCGGGCCGGACGACCTCGCCGCTGCGGACGTACAGGAAGGCGGCCGTGACGGATTCCGGGGGCACGCCCTGCTGTTCGGCCCAGGCGAGGCGGTAGAGCGCGAGCTGGAGCGGGTCGGCCGTGCGGGCGCGGCTGGTCTTCCAGTCGACGATCTCGTACGTCGCCGTTCGGCCGTCGCCCTCCTTGTAGACGGCGTCGATGCGGCCGCGCACGACGCGTCCGGCGATGGCGAGCTGGAAGGGCGCCTCGACGCGGTACGGGGTGCGCTGGGCGTACGGAGTGCGTTCGAAGGCTTCCTTGAGGGCCTCCAGGTCACGTTCGTCGGCGATCTCGGCGTCGGTGCCGGGCAGCTCCTCGGGCTCCAGCATCGGCAGTCGCAACTCCTCGAAGCGCGACTCCACCCAGGCGTGGAAGCGGGTGCCCCGGCGGGCCGCGGGCTGCGGGGGGCGCGGCATGGGGCGTGCCAGCTCCTGCGCGAAGCCGTCCGGGTCGGCGGCCAGCCGCAGCAGCTGCGACGCGGTGAGCGAAGCCGGCAGGGGGACGTCGGTGACCGTCGCGCGGGCACGCAGCAGTTCTCCGGCCAGCGCGTCCAGGTCGCGGTCCCAGGAGGCGAGGGTGCGGACTTCCTCGGGGGTGAGCTGCCCGCGGCCCTCGGGATGCGGACGGCTTCCCGGGCCGGCCGCCTGACGGGGAACCGTCGGCCGTCCGGCCGGGCGGTCCGTCGTCCACGATTCCCAGTCGGTCTGATCGCCCTCGGGGAGCGGACGGGCGCTGGAGTGCCGGTCACCGCCGTCGAGCCGGCCTCCGTCGGTGTGCTGATCGCCGTCGGAGAACTGATCGCCGTCGGGCACCGGGGCGTGGTCCAGGAACGGGTCGTCGTCGGAGAAGGGGTCGTCGTCGGCGAAGTCGCCCTCTTCGTAAGGCGGCTCGTCGGGCGGCCCGTAGAGGGACTCGTCGTCGTCCGGCGGGGGCGGCCAGTCGGGGTCGTCGTAGGACGCCGGGTCGTGCGCGGCCCGCGGCCCGGCCTGCCAGGTCCCGGGAGCGGCCTCCTCGTGCGACGCGACCCGCTCCAGGTGGGCGAGTACGGTCTCGGCGGCCGCGCGACGGCGGGCGAGTGCCGCGTCGTCGAGCGGGAGCGGCCACGCGTGGTCGGCGGCCGCCTCACGGAGGGCGGGATTCTCCTCGTCCTCGGCAGGCTCGTCGGCCCAGGCCTCGATCTCGCCGTGTCCGGCCGCGCAGTGCTCGTACAGGGCGTGCAGGAAGTCCGAGGGGCCGCGCGGCCGCTTCTGGGAGGGGCCCCACCAGTGGCCGGAACCGAGCAGGAGCGAGCGGGGGCGGGTGAAGGTGACGTAGCCGAGGCGGAGCTCCTCGGTGTGCTGGTGGTCCTTCATGGCCTCGTGGAAGCCCTTGAGGCCCTTGGCGTCCCAGGCCTCGACGTCGGGCAGTGTGTCGGCGTCGCCGCGCAGCTCGTGCGGCAGGACCTTGCCCTGGGCGGTCCACTTCTCCCGGCCCTGGCTGCTGGGGAAGGTGCCGGTGACGAGGCCGGGGACCGCGACGACGTCCCACTCCAGGCCCTTGGACTTGTGCGCGGTCAGCACCTTGACGGTGTTCTCGCCGCCCGGCAGGGCGTTGTCGAGGCCCTTCTCGTACTGCGCCGCGGTGCGCAGGAAGCCGAGGAAGGCCAGCAGGGTCGCCTCGCCGTCGCCGGCGGCGAAGGACGCGGCGATGTCCAGGAAGTTCGACAGGGTCTCGCGGCGGCGGGCGGCGAGGGCGTGCGGGGAGGCCGAGAGCTCGACCTCCAGGCCGGTGACGGCGAGTACCCGGTGCAGGACGTCCATCAGCGGGTCGGCGAGCGAGCGGCGCAGGTCGCGCAGTTCCGCCGCGAGCCGCGCGAACCGTACGCGGGCGTCCGGCGAGAACGGCAGCCCGTCGTCGTCCCCCTCGGCCTCGATGGGCAGCTCCAGGAACGTGTCGAGGGCGTCCGCGAGCGATATCACCTCGGACGGGTCGACGCCTTCGACGGCCGCGGCGAGCCGGCGCTCCGGATCGTCGTCGGCTCCCACGCGCGCGTGGGACACCAGCAGCCGGGCGCGCCGGCCCAGGAGAGCGAGGTCGCGGGGCCCGATGCGCCAGCGCGGACCGGTGAGCAGCCGTACCAGGGAGGCGTTGGCTCCGGGGTCTTGGAGCACCTCGCAGACGGCGACGAGGTCGGCGACCTCGGGCAGGTGCAGCAGGCCGGAGAGACCCACGACCTCGACGGGGATGTCGCGGGCGACGAGGGCGCCCTGGATCTCGGCGAAGTCCCCGGCCGTACGGCACAGGACCGCGATCTCGCCGGGTGCCTTGCCGGTGCGTACGAGATGGGCCAGGGAGTCGGCGAGCCAGTCGATCTCCTCGGCGTGGGTGCGCAGCAGTGCGCAGCGGACCAGGCCGTCGCGCTCGGCTCCGGGGGCGGGGCGCAGCGCCTCCACGCCCGCGTGCATGGCGCGCAGGGGCTCGGCCAGGCCGTTGGCGAGGTCGAGGAGGCGGCCGCCGCTGCGGCGGTTCTCGCTGAGCGCCTGACGGGTGGCGGGGCGGCCGTCGCGGTGGGCGAAGTGGTCGGGGAAGTCGTCGAGGTTGGCGACGGAGGCGCCGCGCCAGCCGTAGATCGCCTGGCAGGGGTCGCCGACCGCGGTGACGGGGTGTCCGGTGCCGCCGCCGAACAGTCCGGCGAGCAGGACGCGCTGGGCCACCGACGTGTCCTGGTACTCGTCCAGCAGGACGACGCGGAACTCGTCACGCAGGATCTCCCCCACCTCGGGGCGGGTGCGGGCGAGGGTGGCCGAGAGGGCGATCTGGTCGCCGAAGTCGAGGAGGTCGCGCTCGCGTTTGGCCGCGCGGTAGCGCCCGACCAGCTCGGCGAGTTCCCGCCGGGCGGCCGCCGCCTCGGGGACCTTGCGCAGGTCGGCGTTGGTGAGTCTGGCGCCGGCGAGCGCGCGCAGCAGCCCGGCGTCGTACGCGCGCAGGTCCTCGGGGCGTACGAGGTGTTCGGCGAGCTCGGAGTCGAGGGTGAGCAGGTCGCCGACCAGATCGGCGAACGAGCGGGTCAGTGCCGGGAACGGCCCCGGTGCCTCGCGCAGCACGCGCGCGGCGAGCTGGTAGCGCGTCGCGTCGGCCAGCAGCCGGGAGGTCGGTTCGAGTCCGATGCGCAGGCCGTGGTCGGTCAGCAGGCGGCCGGCGAAGGCGTGGTACGTGGAGATGACGGGCTCGCCCGGCGGGTTGTCCGGGTCGATGACGTCGGGGTCGGTGACGCCCGCCTTGACCAGTGCCTTGCGGACGCGCTCGGCGAGTTCGCCGGCCGCCTTGTTGGTGAAGGTCAGGCCGAGGACCTGCTCGGGGGCGACCTGGCCGGTGCCGACCAGCCACACCACGCGCGCGGCCATCACCGTGGTCTTGCCCGAGCCGGCTCCGGCCACGATCACCTGCGGGGCCGGCGGTGCCGTGATGCAGGCCGTCTGCTCCGGGGTGAACGGGATCCCGAGGAGCTCCTTGAGCTGCTCGGGATCGGTGATACGGGCGGACACGTCAGAGAGGCTAGCGGCGCCCACTGACAGCGGGGGCCACATCGGCCGTCGGGGTGGAAGAACCGCAGGTCAGCACGTGTGGTGCCGTACGTCACTCGCTGACGCGGTACGGGGGTGGCCCACTCGCTGACGCGGCCCTGGGGCGGCGGCTCGCTCGCTGACGCGGTCCCCGGGGCGGCGGCTCACTCGACGACGTGCTGCCCCTCCGGCCGGGCGCTGCAGGATGCCCGGAAGGCGCAGTGTGTGCAGTGCTGTCCGGCGGTCGGCGAGAACCGTTCGTCGAGGACCTTCCCGGCGGCGGTGGCCAGCAGGTCGCCGACCCACTCGCCCTCCAGCGGCTCCTGGGCCTGCACCTTGGGGAGCGTCTCCCCGCCGTTCTTCTTGGCGGCGCCCTGGCGCAGCTGGACCAGCTCGGCACCACCCGGCTCGGGACGCACGCCGTCGAAGACGTCGTCGACGGCGCCCTCCTGGACGGCGAGCTGGTAGACGGCGAGCTGCGGGTGGTGGGCCACCTCGGCGGCGGTCGGCGCCTGCTTGCCGGTCTTGAAGTCGACCACGTAGGCGCGGCCCTCGGTGTCCGCCTCGACGCGGTCCATGGAACCGCGGATGCGCACTTCGTAGGAGCCCGCGTCGAGCGTGACGTCGAAGTCGTGCTCGCTGGCCACCGGCGTACGGCCGGTGCGGTCCATGACGTGCCACTCCAGGAAGCGTTCGAGCGCCACGCGCGCGTGCTCCTTCTCCTGGGCGGACTTCCAGGGCGCGTCGAAGGCGAGCGCGTTCCACACGGAGTCGAGGCGCTCCATGAGGACGGCGAGGTCGGCGGGGGTGTGCCCGGAGGCGACCTCGTCGGCGAGGACGTGCACCACGTTCCCGAAGCCCTGGGCGGCGGTGGCGGGTGCGTCGGCCTTCACCTCGCGGCCCAGGAACCACTGGAGGGCGCAGGTGTTGGCGAGCTGGTCGAGGGCGCTGCCGGACAGCACGACGGGCTGGTCGCGGTCGCGCAGCGGCACCTTGCTCTCGGTCGGCTCGTACATGCCCCACCAGCGGTAGGGGTGCGCCGACGGGACCAGCGGGCGGCCGTCCTCGTCGGCGAGTGCGGCGAGCCGGGCGAGGCGCTGCGCCGCGGCCTGCCTGAGGGTGTCCGAGACGCGCGGGTCGACGGTCGTGGCGCGCAGTTCGGCGACGAGCGCGGCGACGGACAGCGGACGGCGCGGGCGGCCGGTCACGTCCTTCGGCTCCACGCCGAGCTCGGTCAGGAACCGGGAGGGCTGGTCGCCGTCGTCGGCGGGGGCCTTCACTGCGGTGACGACGAGGCGTTCACGCGCGCGCGTGGCGGCCACGTAGAACAGTCGCCGCTCCTCGGAGAGCAGGGCGCCGGGGGTGAGGGGTTCGGCGAGCCCGTCACGGCCGATGCGGTCCGCCTCCAGCAGCGAGCCACGGCGGCGCAGGTCGGGCCAGAGACCCTCCTGGACACCGGCCACGACGACCAGGCGCCATTCCAGGCCCTTGGAGCGGTGTGCGGTCATCAGCCGTACGGCGTCGGGGCGCACGGCCCTGCGGGTGAGGGTGTCGGCGGCGATGTCCTCGGCCTCGATCTCCTCCAGGAAGTTCAGGGCGCCCCGGCCGCCGGTGCGCTCCTCGGCGCGCGCCGCGGTCGCGAAGAGCGCGCAGACGGCGTCCAGGTCACGGTCGGCGTTGCGCCCGGCCGCCCCGCCGCGGCGGGCGGCCCGCTCCAGGCGCTGCGGCCACGGGGTGCCTTCCCACAGGTCCCAGAGCGCCTCCTCGGCGGTCCCGCCGCCTGCCAGGCGCTCACGCGCCTTGCGCAGCAAGGCGCCCAGCCGCTGTGCCCCGCGGGCGTACGCGGGGTCGTGCGCGACGAGCCGCTCCGGCTCGGCGAGCGCACGGGCGAGCAGTTCGTCGGACGGCGCCGGTACGAGATTCCCGGCGGCACGCTCCTCCTCGCGCAGCGCGCGGCCCAGGCGGCGCAGATCGGCGGCGTCCATGCTCGCCAGGGGGGAGGCGAGCAGGGCGAGCGCGGTCTCGGTGTCGAGCCAGGACGACACGGCCGCCGTCACGTCGTCGGTGCCTGCGTCACCGGCCTCCACGTCACCGCTGTCCGCGTCTCCGACCTCCGCATCACCGCTGTCTGCGTCTCCGGCAGTCGCGTCACCCTCCGGGTCGCCGGCCTGCACAGCATCGGTACCCGCGTCACCGCTGTCGACGTCACCTGCGTACGCGCCATCGGCATCAGGGTGATCGCTGTCGACGTCACCGGCCTCCGCACCGTCGGCACCGGCGCCCCCATCGGCCCCGGTGGTCTCGACGCCCGAGGGCGCGCCCTCCTCCGGGCCGGCGTCCTCCGCGCGGGCCACCGCCCGCAAGGCCGCGAGCAGGGGTGCGACGGCCGGTTCGTGCCGCAGCGGCAGGTCGTCGCCGTCGATGTCGAGGGGGACCCCCGCCGCCGTGAGGGCCCGCCGGATCGTCGGGATCGTGCGGGCACCCGCGCGCACCAGGACGGCCATCTCGCCCCAGGGGACGCCGTCCTCCAGGTGGGCACGGCGCAGCAGGTCCGCGATGTTGTCGAGTTCCGTGCCGGGCGTCGGGTACGTGTGGACCTCCACGCGCCCCCCGTCCCGGACCGGCGACAGCTCGCGATGGGCGCGCGCCTTCTCCGCCGGCAGGCGGGTCAGCGGCATGCGCTGGGTGAGCAGGCGGGTGGCCGAGAGCAGGGCCGCACCGGAGCGGCGGGACGTGCGCAGCACCTCGACCGGGGCCGGACGGCCGTCGGCGCTCGGGAAGGCGTCGGGGAAGTCCAGGATGCCGTTGACGTCGGCGCCGCGGAACGCGTAGATCGACTGGTCGGGGTCACCGAAGGCGACGAGGGTGCGTCCGCCGCCCGCGAGGGCGTGCAGCAGCCGTACCTGTGCGGGGTCGGTGTCCTGGTACTCGTCCACGTAGACCGCGTCGTACCGCGCGGCGAGATGCCGGGCGACCTCGGGGCGCCGGGCGAGGAGCACCGCGCGGTAGACCAGTTCCGCGTAGTCGAGCACCCCTTGCATGTCGAGTACGTCGAGGTACTCGGCGAGGAAGGCCGCCGCCGCGCCCCAGTCGGGACGGCCGATGCGGCGGGCGAAGGCCTCCAGGGCGTCGGGGCCGAGGCCCAGTTCACGGCTGCGGGCGAGGACGGCGCGGACCTCGTCGGCGAAGCCGCGCGTGGTGAGGCAGGCTCGCAGTTCGTCGGGCCAGCGCACATGCGCGAGGCCGAGCCGCTCCAGGTCGGGCTGCCCGGCGAGCAGCTCCCGCACGGCCACGTCCTGTTCGGGACCGGACAGCAGCCTCAGCGGCTCCACGAACAGGTCGCTGTCCTGCTGCGCGCGGACGAGGGCGTAACAGAAGGAGTGGAAGGTGGTGGCCTGGGGTGCTCGGGCGGCCCCTATGCGCAGCGCCATGCGGTCGCGCAGCTCGACGGCGGCCTTTCTGCTGAACGTCAGCACGAGCACCCGCTCCGGGTCGCCGTCGCGGGCGATCCGGGCGGCCACGGACTCGACGAGCGTGGTCGTCTTGCCGGTGCCCGGACCTGCGAGGACGAGCAGCGGACCGCTCCTGTGGTCAACCACCGCGCGCTGCCCCGCGTCCAGACGAGGGGGGTCCACCCGGACCGGCGGGGTACGCACCAGCCGGTACGCGCCGCGGGCCCCCTGACGCACCGGGGGGTGCGTCAGGCGCCTGGTGGAGGAAGAGGAGCTCACGTGGTTCGCCGGTCCTGGTGGTTGTGCGGTTCGTCACTGCCGGCGCGGAGCGCCGTCGTCGGGGGACGGTGGTCGGGAGACGGACGGGAGGACCGCCGCGCATGGGGCGCGGTGGCCGCGGGGTGAGGAAGGTGCGCGCCGAAGACGCTACGCCGGTGAGCTTCGCGGAAGCAGGGCTTCCCCTTCTTCCCTCACATCACCCGCGCCACCCACGCCCCCCGCACCACGAACGTACGGCATGTCACGGATGTGCCTCGTTTCCCTCGTACGGGCCACAGGCGCCCCGTCCGCCCCTCGAATGGCGGAAGCTGTCAGGTGTGACCTTCCGCGTGCTCGCCGCCGTCCCATCTCGCTCGTCTCATGTCGACGCGCGGCACATGCCCCTCGGAGGACCGGCCCGCCTCCCTCAGCGGCGTGCCCTCCTCGCGGTAGCGCGCGAGCGCCTCCAGCTCGTGGCCGGGCAGCAGCACGCCGTCGGCGCGTATGACACGCCACCACGGAACCGCTCCTCCGTAGAGGGCCATCACGCGGCCCACCTGGCGCGGCCCGCCCTCCTCCAGCCATTCCGCGACGTCGCCGTACGTCATCACACGTCCGGGCGGGATCGACTCGGCGACATCGAGGACCCGCTCCGCGTACTCCGGCAGCGCGTCCGCCGGAAGGCTCTCCTCGCTCATCCGTCCCATCCTGCCCCACCCCACCGACAGTGCGACGCGGCGACCACTGTGCGTACCGCTCGCCCCGGCCGCCGTGCTTCGGGCAGACTGTGCGCCCCCGTATTGCACCCTGATGCCCCCGTGTGTCGGTCGGGCATGCCACCATCGTCCGGGCGGTGACCGGTGATACGAGATCAAGAAGAGACCATGAGGCAGCAGAGCGTGCACCCCGAAGACGCAGAGGGCACCTCCGAGGCCTCGTCACGCCCGGACACCGGCGGCGCCGAGGTGAACGACGCGGGCAAGAAGAACCACGGATCCGTCCCCACGGCCGCCGACGAGACCACCGCTGAAGCACGCGAGAGCGCGGACGCGCAGGCCGAGGCGGGCACGGACGACGGTCACACGGACGAGGTCGAGGGCGACGAGCCCCTGCTCCCCGCGCGCGTGCACCGTCCGTCCGACCTGATGCGGCTTCTGGTCGGGGTCCTCGCGATCGTCGTGCTCCTCGCCATCGCCGCGTTCGCGCATGGCACCACCTCGGGGCTCGAACAGGACATCAACAAGGGCACCGGCCAGGCGCCCGACCTGCTCATCAAGATCGCGGGTCTGGCGTCGAGCATCGCGATCCTCCTGGTGCCGGTCGCCTTCGCGATCGAGCGGCTGATCAAACGGGACGGGCTGCGCATCGCCGACGGCGTGCTCGCCGCGGTCCTCGCGCACGGGGTGACACTCGCCACCGACCTGTGGGTGGCGAAGGCGGCGCCGGACTCCATCCAGGAAGCCCTCACCCAGCCGTCCCCCGGTGACATCCACGCCCTCACCGACCCGGTGCACGGCTATCTCGCACCCGTCATCGCGTACATGACGGCCGTCGGCATGTCCCGCAGACCGCGCTGGCGCGCGGTGCTCTGGGTGGTGCTCCTCCTGGACGCCTTCTCCATGCTGGTCACCGGCTACACGACGCCGTTCTCGATCATCCTGACCGTGCTCATCGGCTGGACCGTCGCCTACGGGACGCTGTACGCGGTCGGCTCGCCGAACGTGCGGCCCACCGGCCGGACGCTCATGGCGGGCCTGCGCCACGTCGGCTTCCACCCGGTGAGCGCGGCCCGCGAGGAAGCGCCGGACGCCACGGAGAACGGCGACCGCGGCAGGCGCTACTTCGTCACCCTGGAGGACGGCCGGCCCCTGGACGTCACGGTCGTCGACCGTGAGCAGCAGGCGCAGGGGTTCTTCTACCGTGTGTGGCGACGCCTGACCCTGCGCGGCATCACCACCCGCCGGAGCCTGCAGTCACTGCGCCAGGCACTGGAGCAGGAGGCGCTCCTCGCGTACGCGGCCATCGCGGCCGGCGCCAACGCGCCCAAGCTGATCGCGACCTCCGAGCTGGGCCCGGACGCCGTGATGCTCGTCTACGAGCACACCGGCGGGCGCACCCTCGACGCGGTTCCCGACGAGCTCATCACCGACGACCTGCTGCGTGACACGTGGCACCAGGTGCAGGCCCTGCAGTCCCGCCGCATCGCGCACCGCAGGCTCGCGGGCGACGCGATTCTGGTGGATCGTTCCGGCACGGTGATCCTCACCGATCTGCGCGGCGGCGAGATCGCGGCCGGCGACCTGCTGCTGCGCATGGACATCGCCCAGCTGGTCACCACGCTCGGACTGCGGGTGGGCGCCGAGCGCGCGGTGGCGTCGGCGGTCGGCGTGCTCGGCCCGGACGCGGTCGCGGACTGTCTGCCGATGCTCCAACCGATCGCCCTGACGCGCTCCACGCGCGCGACGCTGCGCAAGCTCGCCCGCGAGCGTGCGCACCGGGAGCGCGAGGCCGTCCTCGAGGCCTCCCGGCAGGACAAGCTCGCCCGGGCGGAGGAGGCCCGGCAGAACGCCACGTCCGTGCAGGAGAAGCCCGGCAAGAAGGCGGTGCGGGCCGAGCAGCGCGCCGAGAAGCGGGCGATGGACGAGGCCCTGGACGAGGCACGCGAGGAGGACCTGCTCACCCAGATCCGCCACCAGGTGCTGCTGATCAGGCCGCAGGCACCGGTCGAGCCCGCCCGCCTGGAACGGGTCAGACCGCGCACGCTGATCAGTTTCATCGCCGGAGCGATCGGCGCGTACTTCCTGCTGACGCAGCTCACCCACATCGAGTTCGGGACCCTCTTCGACAACGCCGAATGGGGCTGGGTCGCCGCGGCGGTGCTGTTCTCGGCGCTCAGCTACGTCGCGGCGGCGATGAGCCTGCTGGGTTTCGTGCCCGAGCGGGTGCCGTTCGCGCGGACCGTGGCGGCGCAGGTCGCCGGCTCGTTCGTGAAGATCGTGGCGCCCGCCGCGGTCGGCGGCGTGGCGCTCAACACGCGCTTCCTCCAGCGCGCCGGGGTACGGCCCGGTCTCGCGGTGGCGAGCGTCGGCGCCTCCCAGCTGTTCGGCCTCGGCTGCCACATCCTGATGCTGCTCTCCTTCGGCTATCTGACCGGCACCGAGAAGACGCCGTCCCTGTCGCCGTCCCGCACGGTCATCGCGGGCCTGCTGACGGTGGCGGTACTGGTCCTGGTGGTGACGTCGGTCCCGTTCCTGCGCAAGTTCGTCGTCACGCGCGTGCGGTCCCTGTTCGCCGGCGTGGTGCCGCGCATGCTCGACGTGCTCCAGAGGCCGCAGAAGCTGGTCACCGGCATCGGCGGCATGCTGCTGCTGACCGCCTGCTTCGTGATGTGCCTGGACGCGTCGATCCGGGCGTTCGGCCACGAGGAGTCGACCACGCTGAGCCTCGCCAGCGTCGCCGTCGTCTTCCTCGCCGGCAACGCGCTGGGATCGGCGGCGCCGACCCCCGGAGGCGTGGGCGCCGTCGAGGCCACCCTCACGGTCGGCCTGATCGCCGTCGGGCTCCCCAAGGAGGTCGCGGCGCCCGCGGTCCTGCTGTACCGGCTGCTGACGCTGTGGCTGCCCGTGCTGCCGGGCTGGCTGTTCTTCAACCACTTGACACGCAAGGGCGCGCTCTAGCCGGAAGGCGCGGGCGCGCACCCCCGCGCGCATCCCTCACGCACCGCCGCGCGCATCCCCCGCGTACTGCCGCGCACCGCCCCGCCGCCCTTGCAGTCGCCCGCACCGTCGTCGCGCGTATCGCTAAGCGCCTGGTCCGAGCGCTGCGGCGCACTCACCCACACGGCCCGCGCCCCGCGCGGACCGCCCCGTACGACCGCACGATGGGGACATGCCGAACCCTCCCCAGTCGCGCGCCGCTGCCCTGACCCTGACCGCCGTTGTGCTGATCTCCTTGCTCGCGGGTTGCAGCGACGGGTCGAAGGACAAGGACGGGGACGGGGACCTGACAGCTCAGAAGCTGAGCTGGAAGGAGTGCCCGGCACCCTCCGAGTCCGAGGGCGGGGGCAACGCCCCGTCACCTCTGCCGGGCGGCACGGAGTGGCAGTGCGCCACGATGAGAGCGCCCCTCGACTGGGCCGACCCCAAGGGCGACACGATCGGGCTGGCGCTGATCCGGGCGAAGACGAGCGGCGACCCGAGCAAGCGGATCGGCTCGCTCATCTTCAACTTCGGCGGACCGGGAGGCTCGGGCGTCACCACGCTCCCCGCCTTCGGTGAGGACTACGCCGCCCTGCGCACCCGCTACGACCTGGTGAGCTTCGACCCGCGCGGCGTGGGCCGCAGCGCGGGCGTGACATGCGAGGACGACCAGCAGCTCGACGAGTTCTTCCAGCAGGACGCCACGCCGGACGACGCCGCGGAGCAGAAGGAGCTCCTGCAGAACACCAGGAACTTCAACGGGGCCTGTGAGAAGAACTCCGGCACGATCCTCCCCCATGTGCGCACCACGGACGCGGCCCGCGACATGGACCTGATGCGCCAGGTCCTCGGCGACGCGAAGCTGCACTACTTCGGGATCTCCTACGGCACCGAACTGGGCGGCGTCTACGCCCACCTGTTCCCGAAGAACGTGGGACGGGCGGTGTTCGACGCGGTCGTCGACCCGACGCAGAACCCCGAGCAGAGTTCGCTCGGGCAGGCCAAGGGGTTCCAGCTCGCACTCGACAACTTCGCCAAGGACTGCACCTCCAAGGTCGAGGACTGCCCGATCGGCGATACGCCGCAGGACGTGAAGGACCGCATCGCCAAGCTGCTCAAGGACCTCGAAGTGAAGCCGATCCCCGGCGTCTTCCCCCGCGAGCTGACCCAGACCGCGGCGACCAGCGGCATCGCCCAGGCGCTGTACTCCAAGGACTTCTGGGAGTACCTGACCGAGGGTCTCGAGCAGGCCTACGACGGCGACGGCAAGGTGCTCATGCTGCTGTCGGACTCCATGAACGGACGCAACGCGAACGGCCAGTACAGCAATCTCGTCCCGGCGAACATCTCCATCAACTGCGCGGACGACAAGCCGCGCTACACCCCGGACTTCGTGGTGTCGAGGCTGCCCCAGTTCCGGGCCGCCTCACCGCTGTTCGGCGACTATCTGGCCTGGGGCATGGTCAGCTGCACGGACTGGGCCGTGGCGGGCGCCGCCGACCACCCGAACGTCGCCGCCGCCGGCGCGGCGCCCATCCTGGTCGTCGGCAACACCGGCGATCCCGCCACGCCGTACGAGGGCGCCCGGAAGATGGTGGAGGCGCTGGGCAAGGGGGTCGGGGTCGAGCTGACGTACAAGGGCCAGGGGCACGGTGCCTACGACAGCAAGAACAAGTGCGTGCAGGGCGCCGTGAACGGATATCTGCTGGAGGGAACCATCCCGCCCGCTGGAACCGTCTGTTCGTAGAAAACCGCAGGTCAGCGAGTTATCCACAGGCTGCGACGGCTTCGGACGCCGCCGCCTACTATTGCCTGCATGTGATCCGCGGATCGGGCGGACCACGGGTGAGGGGGGAAGCGCATGGCACGTTTCGCACGGTGGACGGCCGCGGCCGCCGCCGCGTTGCTGGTGGCCGGTTGCAGCAGTGGGTCGTCCGGTGAAGGCACGGACGAGGGGAAGGGCGGCGACAAGTCGTCGGCCACGGCGCCTTCTTCGGGCACACCGTCGGGGCTGCCCGGCGAACTCACCTCGCAGAAGCTCGACTGGGGTCGCTGCAAGGGCACGTCCGACTCCCCCGCGCCGGGCAGCGACTGGCAGTGCGCCACGCTCAAGGTCCCGCTGGACTACGCGAAGCCGGACGGCGAGACGATCGGTCTCGCGGTGATCCGCTCGAAGGCGACGGGCGGCTCGGGCAAGCGCATCGGCTCGCTCCTGTTCAACTTCGGCGGGCCCGGCGGCTCGGGCATCTCCACCATGCCGTCGTACGGCTCGATCGTCGGCTCCCTCCACGAGCGGTACGACCTGGTGAGCTGGGACCCGCGCGGCGTGGCGGCGAGCGAAGGGGTGCGCTGCCGCAGCGACAAGGACATCCAGGCGGCCGAGTCGGTGGACGCCACACCGGACGACGCCGCCGAGGAAGCCGCGTATTTCAAGGACGCCACGGACTTCGGCAAGGGCTGCGAGAAGGCCGCGGGCAAGCTCATGTCCCATGTGTCGACCACGGACACGGCACGCGACATGGATCTGATGCGCGAGGTCCTCGGCGACCGCACGATGCATTACTTCGGCATCTCGTACGGCACCGAACTGGGCGGGGTGTACGCCCACCTGTTCCCGAAGAACGTGGGACGCCTGGTGCTGGACGCCGTCGTCGACCCGAGTGCCGACACGGTCGGCCACGCCAAGAACCAGACGCTCGGCTTCCAGCGGGCCCTGGACGACTATCTGAAGTCCACCGGCCAGGACCCGAAGCAGGGCTCGCAGAAGATCGTGGACATGCTGAAGCGCATCGACGCCCGGCCGCTGCCCGCGTCGGGCGGACGCAAGCTCACCCAGACACTGGCCCTCACCGGCATCGTCCTGCCGCTGTACAGCAAGCAGGGCTGGCCCAGCCTCACCAGCGCGCTCAAGGCGGCCGAGGACGGGGACGGTTCGGAGCTGCTGACGCTCGCCGACGGTTACAACGAACGCGACGCCTCGGGGCGCTACGGCACGACGACGCACTCGCAGCGGGTCATATCGTGCCTGGACGACAAGCAGCGGCCGACTCCCGAGGAGACGAAGAAGCTGCTGCCCGAGTTCGAGAAGATCTCGCCCGTCTTCGGCGACTTCATGGGCTGGGACACGGCGGGCTGGTGCCACGACTGGCCGGTGGCGGGCCAGTTCGACAACCCGGAGGTCAGCGCACCGGGTGCGGAGCCGGTCCTGGTCGTCGGCAACACCGGCGACCCCGCGACACCGTACGAGGGCGCCCGCAGGATGGCCGACGAGCTGGGCAAGGACGTCGGTGTGGAGCTCACCTGGAAGGGCGAGGGCCATGGCGCGTACGGCAGCGGCAGCGACTGCGTGGACTCGACCGTGAACAGGTATCTGCTGGACGGGACCGTGCCGAAGGACGGCAAGGTCTGCGCCTCCTAGGCGGCGTGGTCCGAGGGCACCGGCTCGGGTGCCCTCGGACCACGGCAAGGGGCCCGGCACACATGGTGCCGGGCCCCACCTCCGAAGAGGGCGTATGCCTAGTAGACCGGCTTGTCGGGCTCGATCTGGTTGACCCAGCCGATCACGCCGCCGCCGACGTGGACCGCGTCGGAGAAGCCCGCGGACTTCAGGACGGCGAGGACTTCCGCACTGCGGACACCCGTCTTGCAGTGCAGCACGATCTTCTTGTCCTGCGGCAGGGACTCCAGGGCAGTGCCCATGAGGAACTCGTTCTTCGGGATCAGCTTGGCGCCGGGGATCGAGACGATCTCGTACTCGTTGATCTCACGGACGTCGATGATCTCGATGTTCTCGCCGTCGTCGATCCACTCCTTGAGCTGCTTGGGAGTGATCGTCGAACCGGCCGCCGCCTCCTGGGCCTCCTCGGACACGACGCCGCAGAAGGCTTCGTAGTCGATGAGCTCGGTGACGGTGGGGTTCTCGCCGCAGACGGCGCAGTTCGGGTCCTTGCGGACCTTGACCTGGCGGTACTGCATCTCCAGGGCGTCGTAGATCATCAGTCGGCCGACGAGGGGCTCGCCGGTGCCGGTGAGGACCTTGATCGCCTCGGTGACCTGGATGGAACCGATGGACGCGCACAGCACGCCCAGCACGCCACCCTCGGCGCAGGAGGGGACCATGCCCGGCGGCGGGGGCTCCGGGTAGAGGCAGCGGTAGCAGGGACCGTGCTCCGACCAGAAGACGGAGGCCTGGCCGTCGAACCGGTAGATCGAACCCCACACGTACGGCTTGTTGAGGAGCACGCACGCGTCGTTGACCAGGTAGCGGGTGGCGAAGTTGTCCGTGCCGTCGACGATGAGGTCGTACTGGCTGAAGATGTCCATCACGTTCTCGGCTTCGAGCCGCTCTTCGTGAAGGATCACGTTCACGTACGGGTTGATGCCCAGCACGGAGTCGCGGGCCGATTCGGCCTTGGAGCGGCCGATGTCCGCCTGGCTGTGGATGATCTGGCGCTGCAGGTTCGACTCGTCGACCTCGTCGAACTCCACGATGCCGAGCGTGCCCACGCCCGCCGCGGCCAGGTACATCAGCGCCGGCGATCCGAGGCCGCCGGCGCCGACACACAGCACCTTGGCGTTCTTCAGCCGCTTCTGCCCGTCCATGCCCACGTCGGGGATGATCAGGTGGCGGGAGTACCTGCGGACCTCGTCTACGGTGAGCTCGGAAGCCGGCTCGACCAGGGGTGGCAGCGACACGGGGGCTCCGTTGGTCGGTCTATCACTACAGTTGTTCTCCCCGTAACACTGCCACGCCCTTCTTCATTCCGAGACACCCGTTCCGATCCGCGAGACGATTTCGTCCCAGTAGCCGGGCATCGTCTCCCAGGGGTCGGCCCGCCCACCGAAATCGGTGCGGTCGGTGAAGTAGATCGTCGAGGCGCCCTGCCAGCGGGCGATGCGCAGCGCCTCGTCGAGATGACCGCGCGGCACGCCGTGCACCAAGTGGCAGAACCGCTCGGGCGGGTAGTCGGCGGTCCACTCGGCGACCTGGGACCAGCGGTAGTCGCTCCAGGAGCCGGAGAAGGTGACCAGTTGGTCGGCGTTCTCCGCGTAGCCGGGATACGGGTGGGCGCCGTGCCCGAGCACGATGTGTGCATCCTCACGGACCGTCCGGAGCGTGCCGACCGTGCGGCGGACCTCGGCGAGCGCGGTGCGTTCGGTGGGACAGCGGTCGAGGAGGTAGCCGTCGACCCGGTACCAGTCGAGATAGCGCTGGGCGTCGGAGACCAGTTCGCCGAAGGCCCGCGCGCCGTATGTGGCGTCCAGGCGCCCGAGCACGCGTACGCCCGCGTTGCGCAGCCGCCCGACGGCCTCCAGGCAGTGCGGGTCGGGACGGGTGCCGGGTCCGTTGGACACGTTCAGGGCGACCCAGTGCAAAGGGGCGCCGGGCCGGGTGAGTTCGGCCCACTCCAGCGGAGCGACGAGGGGGTGCGCATAGCCGGGGATGCCGAAGCCGACCTTGAGGTCGGTGCTCGCGGTGCCGGCTGCGGTGCTGGTCAGATACGGCATGCCGCCTCCATCCAGATGTCTGCCAGGGATTCCTCGAGGTTGATGCGGGGCCGCCAGCCGAGCCGGTCGCGTGCGGTGCGCACGTCGGCCTGCTGCCAGCTGCCGCAGCCGTCCGGGTACGGGTACGCGACCGGGGCCGCATGGTCCGGTTCGTTGCGGGGGTGGCCGATGGATGTCCTGAGGGGGCCGGGAGGGCCGTCGAGTTCGTGCAGGGCGCCGCCGTAGCCGGCGACCCGGGCGAGGACCGCTGCCGCGTCGCGGAGTCGTACGGCACGTCCCGAGCCGATGTTGATCACGCCCTGTGCGGCGGAGAGCGAGGCCGCGTGGACGGCACGGGCGACGTCGCGCACGTCGATGAAGTCGCGCTGGACGCCGAGTCCGCCGAGTTTGAGTTCGCCGTCGCCGGACTGCATGGCGCGGCGGAGGGCCTCGGCGAGGCGGCCGAGCGGGGATCCGGCGGGTGTGCCGGGTCCGGCGGGCGAGAAGACCCGAAGGACCACGGCGTCCAGGCCGGAGCCGAGGACCAGTTCGGTGGCGGCGAGCTTGCTGACGCCGTACGGGCCGCCGGGGCGCGGCACGGCGTCCTCGGCGGTGGAGGAGCCGGGCTGGCTGGGCCCGTACTCGGCGCCGCAGCCGATCTGGACGAGCCGCGCCCCGCAGCCGCTGCGGCGGAGGGCCTCGCAGACGGTGGCGACGGCGACGGTGTTGTGCCGGGTCAGTTCGCGGGCGCCTCCGCGGGTGGCGCCCGCGCAGTTGATGACGACTCCGGGGTGCACCGCGTCCAGGAAGCGGGTGAGTGCGCCGGGACTGCCCGAGGCGAGGTCGAATCGGACGTCGGCGTCGTCGCCCCGGCCGAGCGCGGTGAGCTGCACGGCCGGGTCGGCGAGCAGTCTGTCGGCCACGAAGCGGCCGAGGTATCCGTTGGCTCCGATCAGCAGGACCCTCATCGGGCGGCTCCCGGGGCGGATTCTCCGGTTCGGGAGGTGATCATCTGGCTTTCTCCTTCAGGTGATGCCGTGGGTCGGGAGAGGGCCCGCGGTGTCGGCCCCGCGGGAGAAATGGGTCCGTGCCCGGGTGCCGGGCGCGGAAGCACGGTTCACACCGCCTCGCTGGGCAGTGCGTGGGCGGAGGCCCTGGTCAGGGTGCGCGTCGAGTGGACGAGCAGGACGAAGGCCGCCGTGCCGCACACCAGAGCCGGTACGGCTCCGGGCCCCCAGGCGGCGACGACGGTCTCGACGGGCGTGGCGAGGAGGGAGCAGCCGGGCAGACGACCCGCGAAGACGGTGGCGAGCGCGACCGCTTCGGTGGCTCCGGCGCCGGCGACCATCACGGCGGGCGCGTGGGCGAAGCCGCGCGCCGTCAGCAGACGGGCGAGCAGGAGCAGGGCGCCGAGGGCGCCGGCCCCGAGGTAGGCGGGGGGCTCGTCGAGCACTGCCGCGCTCAGGGCGAGCAGCCCGCCGAGGGCGCACAGGAACAGGGTGAAGACGCCGAGGAGCAGGGGGCGGACGGTGGTGGCGAACTCGTCGAGGCCGCGGCTGGCGGTCAGCCTGCGGCGGGCGCTCACCACGAAGAGTTGCGCACACCAGGCCGCCGGCGCGCACGCGGTCGAGAGGGCCAGCACGGATGCCGTGGCGAGCGGCCAGGGGCCGTCGGGTCCGCCGTCGAGCGCGGCGCTGAGCAGTCCGTCACCGAGGAGGGCGTAGGCGACGAGCCAGCACATCCAGCCGCGGGTGGCGCCGGTCGTGCGCTGACCGGCGCTCAGGGGGCCGCGGCGCAGGGCGTACCGCAGACCGACGGTCACGGCGAGGACGCCGGCCGCGGCCACCGCGAGGCGCGGCCTGCCCTCGGTGACGCGCAGTCCGAGCGTGGCCGCCAGGCAGAGAACGCCGGGCAGCAGGGCGAGCACCGCCCAGTCGGCGCGCGCACCGGGGCGCTCCGGTTCCTCCGGACGCGGGGCGTGTTCGCCGTCGCGCGAGGCGCGGGCGTACATCTCCTCGGCGAGCGAGAACACGTCGCGGTGGCGGAATCGGGTGGCCGTCCGGTCGGTCACACCGTGGGCCTCCAGACCGGCGGCGATCTCCAGCGGGTCGACCGCGCGCTCGCAGAGTTCGCGGTGCCGGTGCATGAGCGCCTTCACGGGGTCCGCGGCGCCACGGCGCGCGACGGGCCTGCGCGCGCCGTCGATACGACTCGCACTCCCCTCACTGCCGGTCGCACCACCTTTGCGTTTTCGTTCACCGGAGCCGCCGCCGTCCCGGCCGGCAGCCTCACCGATGCGGCCCGCGCCGCCGGCGCCTCCCCCGCGCGCGCCACCCGCACCGCCCGAGTCCCGGCCGCTCGCGCCACCCGCGTCCCGGCCACCCGCGTCCCGGCCTCTCGCGCCACCCGAGTCCTCGACGTACTCGACGTCCTCGCTGCCCAGATCCCCGCCGCCCAAGGCGCCCAGCCCGGCCAGGTCGTCCAGCTCGTGCAGGGTGTGCGGTCCGCCCGGTGGGCGCGGTCCGGTCGTCTCGCTCATCGGGCTCCCTCCCCCGCGGGCACGGGAACCGTGGCGCGCACGGGCGCCCCCGCCGCCCAACGCGGCCGGCCCGCGGCCATGGGACGGACCTCGGTCCAGCGGCCCGGCACATGGGCCTCCGCGGGAACTCCGAAGGGCAACGGCTCTCCCTCGTCGTCCACGACCACCCGCCGGACCGGGGAGTGCGAGACGATCTCCAGGTAGATGCCGTGGAAGGCCGCGATGTTCTGCTCGACGGTGAACAGTTCGAGGGCGCGTGCGCGCGCGGCCGCGCCCAGGCGCTCACGGCGCTCGGGGTCACGCAGCAGCGTCACGCACGCCTCCGCGAGCGCCCGTGGATTGCGGGGCGGCACCACCAGCCCCGTACCGCCGATGACTTCGACGACCGCGCCCACGTCCGTGGAGACGGTCGCGCGACCGCAGAACATGGCCTCGACGAGACTGATCGGAAAGCCCTCGACGACGCTGGAGAGCACGACGACGGCTCCGGAGGCGTACGCCTCCGCCAGGCTGGGGACCTCGGGGCCGCCGATCTCCTCGAAGGACACCGGGTTGTCGCCGACCGCGTGCACGCCCTCCGCCTCGTCGGGGAAGAGCTGGGCGGCCAGGGCCCGGCAGTGGGCCAGATAGGTCGTGCCTTCGGGGCCGTCGGCGGGCGCGCCGACGATCCGCAGCCGCGTCTTCGGTTCCTCCTTGCGGATCTCCGCGAAGGAGTGCAGCAGCGAGATCAGATCCTTGGCGGGTTCGATGCGGCCGACCCACACCAGCGTGTCCGGGTCGGCGCATCCACTGCCCTCCGCGCTCTCCCCCACGTCCGCGAAGCGGGACGCCTCCATGCCGGGGTAGACGGTGCGCAGTTTGGCGCGGTCGGCGCCGCAGCGCTCCTGCCAGCGGCGGGCGTGTGTGTTGCCGGGCGTGATGAGCGCGGCGGCCCGGTAGACCTCGGCGGCGAGCCTGCCGTGGAACCCGGCGAGCAGCGCGCGTACGGCCGGGCTCTCGCCGACGGTGGCGGAGGCCAGGTAGTGCGCGCGCAGTTGCACCCCGTACTCGGTGACCAGCAGGGGAACGCCGGCGAAGTGCCGGGCGATCAGACCGGGCAGCGCCGCGGTGCCACCCGCCGTGGCGTGGCACAGGTCCACCGAGTCGAGGCCGTCACCCTCGTACCAGTCCAGCGACAAGGGCCGCAGGGCACGTTCGACATGGGAGGCGAAGGCGAGCAGGTCGGGCACACGCGCCGTGCGGGCGGTGCGCAGCGCGCCGGGCGCACGGCAGGCGCGTTCCAGCGCGCGCACGGCGCCCTCCGAACGCAGGGCACCGGCGAGACCGCCCTCGTCCCGGGCGAGCTCCGCGAGGGCGTAGAGCGCGCTGCCGAAACGGTCCGCCACAACACCGGCGGAGGCCGCCGGGTCGTCGTGGGCTCCCGCGCCGCCGCCGAGAGCCGCGCCGTCGAGAGCCCCCGGCCCCTCGCACACGGCCGCGGCCAGCTCTCCGTACGCGTCGGCGAAGCGTCGCCGCGCCCGGCGTCCGTACACCACCCCGTCGTCCTCGACGGTCCACAGAGGCGCCGTCCGTACCCTGCTGACCTGCGGCGGCAGCTGGATCCAGCCCTCGTCCTCCTGGCGCTCGCTGCGGCTGAGCGCGTAGATGTCGAACTCATGCTGCCCGAGCCCGCGTACGAGCCGGTCGCACCAGAGTCTGGCGTCACCGCTCACATACGGATAGCCACCCTCCGTAAGCAGTCCGATGCGCACGACCACACCCCCGATCTCCCATATGGGGAGCCGCCGTTGACCCGGCGGCTCGCAGCGGGAAGAACGTATGCGGACATGACGGTGGCGCGACGGACGGTTGTCCATCGCGCCACCAAAAGGGGTGAACGGTCGTAACTTTCCCGCACAGGCCGCGTTCTGTCGCGCTAAGAGATCATGCGACTACGCTTCGTCGTCACGCGGGCCTGGCCGTACGCACCGACGGCGCCACCCGACCGCACCGCGCATGCCGACCCCGCGGCTCAGGCCGTCGCCGGCTCCCCGCGGGCGGCACGGCGCCGTGCCGCGACCTCCGGGTCGAGCGCCGGTACGGCGGCGAGCAGTTGCTCGGTGTAGGGGTCCCGGGGGGACTCGTACACCTCGTCGGCGGGCCCGTACTCGACGATCCGGCCGCGCCGCATCACCGCCACCCGGTCGCTGACCTGGCGCACGACCGCGAGGTCGTGCGCCACGAAGACCAGCGCGAGCCCCAGTTCGCGCTGGAGCTCACCGAGCAGGGCGACCACTTGGGCCTGGGTGGTGACGTCGAGCGCGGAGACGGGTTCGTCGCACACGATGGCGCGCGGCTCCGCGGCGAGGGCCCGCGCGATGCCGACCCGCTGCCGCTGCCCGCCGCTGAACTCGTGCGGGTACCGGTCGTAGTGGTCCGGATCG
Organism: Streptomyces siamensis; assembly: GCF_039543605.1. Classification (NCBI taxonomy): domain Bacteria; kingdom Bacillati; phylum Actinomycetota; class Actinomycetes; order Kitasatosporales; family Streptomycetaceae; genus Streptomyces; species Streptomyces siamensis. The sequence goes on from NZ_BAABKB010000013.1 coordinate 356,209, forward strand.
AGCCCCACGCGTTCCAGCAGCTCCCGCACGCGCTCCTTGATGCGGCCCTCGTCGCGTTGGCCGCGGGCCCGCAGCGGGTCGGCGATCGACTCGCCCACACTGCGCCGGGGGTTGAGGGAGGACACCGGGTCCTGGAAGACCATCTGCACCGAAGGGCTCACGCCGGTCTGCTCGCGCCCTTCGTGGCGGACCGTGCCGGCGGTGGGCTCCAGGAGCCCGACCAGCATCCGTCCCAGCGTGGTCTTCCCGCTGCCGCTCTCGCCGACGACACCGAGGGTCTCGCCCCGGCGGACCGTCAGCGACACGTCGTCGACGGCGGCGAACCGCCGCTTCCCCGTGCCGAACTCGCGCCGCAGCCCCACCGCTTCGATGACGGTCTCGTCGCCGACGTCGCCCTCGGTGACGCGTGGTGCGTCCACCCGCGGGACGGCACCGAGCAGTTCACGCGTGTAGGTGTCGCGGGGTGCCCCGAGCACGGTTCCGACCGGGCCGTGCTCGACGGCGCGCCCGTGGCGCATGACGAGGATCTCGTCCACGCTCTCGGCCGCGACCCCGACGTCGTGCGTGACGAGCAGCAACCCCATGCCGGTCTCCTCGCGCAGGGTGTGCAGCAGGTCGAGGATCTGGGCCTGGACGGTCACGTCGAGGGCCGTGGTCGGCTCGTCGGCGATCAGCAGGTCGGGCCGGCAGGCCAGGGCCATGGCGATCAGGGTGCGCTGGCGCATGCCTCCGCTGAACTCGTGCGGACGCGAACGCGCGCGACGGGCCGCGTCGGGTATGCCGACACGGTCGAGCACCTCGACGGCACGCGCGCGTGCCGCTCGCCGTGACGCCCTGTTGTGCACGCGGTACACCTCGGCGATCTGGTCGCCGACCGCGTGGTACGGGTCGAGGGACGACAGCGGGTCCTGGAAGACCATGGCGGCCTTTCCGCCTCGCAGCCGCCGCAGTTCGTCGTCGGAGGCCGCCTGTACGTCCAGGCCGGCCACCCGCACCGTGCCGCCGACCCTCGCTCCGGTGCCACGGTGCAGCGCCAGCAGGGCCGACGCCACGGTGGACTTGCCGGACCCGGACTCGCCGACGAGTCCCAGCGCGGCCCCTCGCTCCAGCCGGAAGGAGAGCCCGTCGACGGCGCGCAGGTCCCCGAACGCCACGGAGAGGTCGGTGACCTCGACAAGGCTGCCGTCGGCCGGAGCGGCGGGACCGGATCCGTCACCGGCTTCGGCGAGACCGCCCCCGCCCGCACCACGGCCCTCACCGACAACACCCGGCACACCGTCACCGACAACACCCGGCACACCGTCACCGACGGCGCCCGCCACACCGTCACGGACGGCACGCAGCACGCCGTCGTCGGCTTCCGCAGGACTCACGACAGCACCACCCGTCGGTCGGCCACCGCGAACAGCACGTCCGCGACGGCATTGGCCAGGACCACGAAGAAGCCGGTGACCAGCACCATGCCGACCACCACCGGCAGATCGACGACGGTCACCGCGTGCACGAGTTCGCGCCCGAGCCCCGGAAGACCGAACAACGTCTCGGAGAGCACGGCACCGCCGATCGCCGACCCGAAGTCGTTGGCGCTCAGCGCGATGACCGGCGCCACGGCGCCCCGCAGGGCGTGCCGCCCGATGATCGAGCGCTCCCCCACTCCGTACGCACGGAAGGTGCGGACGTGGTCCTCCGCGAGCGTCTCCAGCATGGAGGCCCGGGTCAGACGGGCGTATTTCGCGGACTCGATCAGCGCCAGCGACAGCCAGGGCAGCAGCAGGTTCCACGCCCACTGCTCGGGGTCCTCGGTGAAGGGCACGTACTGCGGGAAGGGCAGCAGCTGCAACTGCCCGCAGACGACGATCATCAGCACGAGACCGATGACGAAGACGGGGGTGGCCGTGCCGGCGAGGGTGACGGCGGTCAGCGCCCGCTCGGTGAACCTGCCGCGCCGCCAGGCGGACAGCACACCGGTGCCGACGCCGAGGATCAGCCACAGCACCATCGCGCCGAGCACGAGCGAGAAGGTGACCGGCAGCTTCGTCCAGATCAGCTGGGTGACCTGCTGGCCGCTCTGGTAGGAGACGCCGAGGCAGGGCGCGCCGCAGTGCTGCACGGACGTGCCGGTCGAGTAGTCCTGGCCGACGAAGACGCCCTGGAGGAAGTGCCAGTAGCGCACGTACAGCGGGTCGTCGAGCCTCAACTGCTCGGCGACCTGGTGCACCTGGGCGGGCGAGCAGCGCGGGCCGCAGGTGATCTGCGCGACGTCGCCGGGCGCGACGTAGAAGACGAGGTAGATGATCACGGAGATCGCGAACAGGGTGACGACGGCTCCGACCAGGCGCCGCAGCGCGAAGCCCGGGAACCCGGCGAGCGAACCGCTCAGCCCTTTGCGGGCGCTCATGCCTTGGCCTCCCGCCTGCGTCCCGTCCCGATGCGCAGCCGCGAGGCGGCGCGCGGATCGAGTGCGGTGCGCACTCCGTCGCCGAGCACGGTCAGCGCGAGCACGGTGACGAACAGCGCGCCGGCCGGCAGCAGCAGGTACTGAGGGGCCGCCTGGTACCAGATGTCGGCCGCGGTGAGCATCTGCCCCCAGGACGGCGTCGGCGGCTTCACGCCGACGCCGAGGAAGCTGAGCGCCGCCTCGACGGTGATGTTCGTGGGGACGAGGAGTGCGGCGTACGTGATGACGGGCGCGGCCAGCGCGGGCAGCAGCTCGCGGCGGGCGACGCGCCAGGCGCCCCAGCCGCTGAGCCGGGCGGCGGCCACGTAGTCGAGCTCCTTGAGGGTCAGCGTGTGGGCGCGGACGATCTTCGCGATCGAACCCCACGCCACCAGGCCGATGATGAGCGCGACGAGCACGGGCCGCGGGAAGCTGCTGGGGACGATCGCGAGCAGCGCGAGGGACATGATCATCAGCGGCATGGCGATGATGACGTCCGTGGCCCGGCTGAGCAACTGGTCGACCCACCGGTTCCCCAGGCCGGCCGCGACCCCCACCACGATGCCGATGAGGACCTGGACGAGCGTGGCCGCGAGCGCGACGCCGAGCGAGACGCGGGCGCCGTACACGAGGCGGGCGAAGAGGTCGCGGCCCGTCTGCGGTTCGACGCCGAGCCAGTGGTCGGCGCCGATGCCGCCGAGCGGGCCGACGGGCACACCGCCGCGCGCGGAGTCCACGAGTGAGGGGTGATAGGTGGTCGGGTCCTGGCCCTCGATCGCGGTGAGCAGCGGCGCGGCGAGCGCGATCAGGACGAGCAGCGCGACGACTCCCGCCGCGACGAGGGCGGCGCGCTGCGCTCGCAGCCGCCGCCAGAACTGACGGGCCCCCGAGGCCCCCGGGACGGAGGAGTCCGTCCCGGGGGCCTGAGAGGCGACAAGTGCCTCGCTCACGGTGCTACTTCACCGCGACCTGGGAGATGTCCAGCACGCCGGTCCAGTCGCTGATCACGATGTTCTTGACGTCCTTGCCGTACAGGCGCTTGTAGACGGGGTGGAACAGCGGCACGGTGAGCGCCTGCTCGCCGATCTTCTTGTCCAGGGCACCCCAGCGCTGGGCGGCCTGGTCGAGGTCGGTCAGCTTGTTGATCGCGTCGATCTCGGCGTTGACCGACTTGTCGTCGAGGAAGCCGGTGTTGAAGTTGGCGCCGTCCTTGACGATCTGCCGGCCGTCGAAGATGGGGGCCAGGAAGGGACCGCCCGAGGGCCAGTCGGCGCCCCAGTGGGCGAGGAAGAGGCCGGGCTCGGTCTTGGCGCTGTGGATCTTGTCGCTGTAGTCGTTGTCCTCGAGGCCCTGGAGCTTGACGGTGATCCCGGCCTTCTTCAGGGCGTCCTGGAGGGCCGTGGCGATCTCGGGGCTGGTCTCGAAGTCCTTGCTGTTGGAGTGCGTGAGCGTGATGGTCAGGCCGTTCTTGTAGCCCGCCTCCTTCAGCAGCTCCTCGGCCTTGGCCGGGTTGCCGGACTTGCCCGCCGGGAAGTGGTCGTACGGCGTGTAGCCGAAGGACTTCTGGTCGGGCAGGTAGGTGGTCGCGGGCTCGGCGAGCGACGAGCCGCCGGCCGCGTTGATCACCGAGGTGCGGTCGACGGCGTACGAGATCGCCTGGCGGACCTTCGGGTTGTCGAACGGCTTCACCTTCGGGTTGAAGGCGAGGTAGTTGGTGTAGCCGAAGTGACCGGTGCCGACGCGCGCGGCGAGGGCCTTGTCGCCGGACACCTTGGCGAGCTCGGCGGGGCCGAGGTTGGTGTCCGTGGTGACGGCGGCGGCGTCCGCTCCCTGAGACGCGGAGAGCCGCTGGTTGATCACGGACGAGTCCAGGCCGGACCGTACGTCGATCTTGTCGGGGTAGGCCTTGCGCTCGGCGTCGGTCGACGCGGACCAGTGGGTGTTGCGCTCCAGGACGAGCCGCTCGCCGTCGTTCTCGTTCTTGACGACCTTGTACGGGCCGGAGGAGACGGGGTGCTCCTCGTACTTCGTGCCGGTGTCCTTGGCCTTCGGCACGGGCGTGAACTGCGTCTGCGTGGCGAGGTAGGGGAACTCGCCCTCGGGCTTGTTCAGGTGGAAGACGATCGTCAGGTCGTCGGGCGTCTCGATCGAGTCGAGGCCCTTCTTGTCCTTGTAGGGGCCCTGGTAGTCGGCGCCGCCGATCAGCCAGTCCCGCAGGTAGGGGGCGCCGCCGGAGAGTTCGGCGGCGAAAGAGCGCTCGATGCCGTACTTGATGTCGGCCGAGGTGATGGGCGTGCCGTCCTCGTACTTGAGGCCCTTCTTCAGGGTGTACGTCCACACGGTCGCGTTCTTGCTCGGGCGACCGGTGTCGGTGGCGAGGTCGGGGACGACCTGGGCGCCGGCCGCACCGTTCTCGCGGTTGCGTGTGGTGAGCGTGCGGAAGACGAGCGAGGGGACGTTGCCGCCGCCGGAGGTGTAGAGCCGCGCCGGGTCGAAGTCTTCCTGCGGGTTGGCGTTCAGGACGGTGAGGGTGCCGCCCTTCTGCGGCTTGGAGTCGGCACCGGCGCTGGTGGCATCGTTGTCCTTCGGCCCGCACGCGGCGGCGCCCGCTGCCACGACCAGGCTGACGGATGCCGCGGCCACGCGGCGCGCTATGACGGACGGATGACGCATCGGAAGACGACCTCTCGAATGATGAGACTGATTGACGCAATGTGAGACGGAAGAGCGCAGAGCTCACCCAGGGCGTCAGGCGTCGGCATCCGACCGGACCGCGCACGTCACAGAAGACGGCACACGGAGAAGGAGTAACGAGAAGAAGAGCGACGCACGCGCCGGGGGCGGGCGTCAGCGACAGTGAATGTCGGCCACGCAGAGAGCGGTCACGCCGATCAGCGCCAGCTCAATGGCGGCGCGGGCGGAGACGTGACGAGGCGACATGCGGAGAAATATGAACGAACTTTCGCCGCATGTCAATGTGACCTGTGGGCCTGCTGTCAACTCCCGGGATACGCCCAGGGATTGGCCTTGCAGTGGATCCCGTCGTGGTCGAGGAACTTGGTCTGCTGCTGCATCACGGGGGCGAGTTCGCCGTCCTTGTCGCAGCTCACATGGCCGTATCCGAGCCGATGGCCGACCTCGTGGTTGATCAGCATCTGCCGGTAGGAGTGAATTCGATCACCATAGGTCTCGGAGCCCTGCGCCCAGCGGTAGGCGTTGATCATGACCCGCTCGGTCGAGGCCGAGTCGCACGACACGTTGTCCTCGGTCGTGTCGAGCCCGGACTTCGCGCACCACGTGGCGGTGGTGCCCGGGCTCGCGAGCGTGATGACGAAGTCGGGCTTCCCGGACGAGATCCGCTCGAAGGTGCGGGCGCCTCCGTGGGCCCAACTCCGTTTGTCGTTCAGGGTCTTCTGCACGGCCTGCGCGAAGAGCGCGGCATCCAGTCCGAGGCCCCGCTCGACGTCGACGCGATAGGTGTACTTGCGTCCCTTGCCCGGCGCCTTGTCGAAGCCGGGGACGGTGTCGAACTTCCCCGAGCCCTTGAGCGTCGCGCCGAGCGCATACCTCTTGGCCATCTTCTGGTCGTAGGTCAGCGTCACCGCGCTCGGCACCGCGGCCGGGGTCGGCCGGTCGTCACCGCGCGAGGCGGAGTCGTGCGTCTGGCGGTCGCCACCGGTGGACCGGGCGTGCGCACTGGCGTCCTGCCGCCCGGAGACGACCTGTCCGGCCACCACGACGGCCAGCACGGTGGTCACGGCCGCCGCCGCGATCCCGGTGAACGCGCGCCCCTTGCCACCCTTGCCCTGCCCCTTCTCCTCGGTGTCCGGCGGCGGGCTCTCGCCGGTCTCCGCGTCCCGTGCGTCCCAGTCGGTGACGGAGCCGTACGGGTCGGCGCGGTGGGCTTCCTCGCCACGGGTCGCGAAGGTGCCGGCGCGCGGTGCGAAGACGTCGCGGTCCTCGCCCTCGTCGGCGTCGAACGCGTCGATGTACGCCTGGCGGGGCATGGAGCCCGGCTCCTGACGCTGACGGGGGATCCGGGGACCCGCGGAACCGGGCGGCGCGCCGTGGGGCGCACTCCGCGGTGCCCCGCCCGGGGCACCGGACGTCCCGGCGCTCCCGAACTCGCCCCAGCCACCGCCGGCTTCACGCTGCTCGGGATGGCCACCGCGCACCCGGGGGACACCGTGGGCGGGGGTCCCGTCCGAGAACCGCGGCACACCCTGCGCAGGCGTCCCGTCCATCGGGGGCCGCGGGCCCGGTGCCCCTTGCGGCGGAATCGACCCGCGCCGGGCGGACGGGAAACCGGTACCCGGGGCTTGGCCCGCGGCCGGGGCCGGTGCGGCCCCCGGGGCAGCCCGCCGTGCGCGACCCGCCTCCTGCGCGGGAACCGCGGGTATCGCGGGTATCGCGGGTATCTCGGAGGTGTCGGTCTTGCCGTTCCGCCCCCGGCGACTGTGACGTCCCACGACCCGCCTCAGCCTTCCGCGCCGGCGCCGGACGGGGAGGGCTGCTCGCCCGCGTCGGCGAGAAGTTCGCGGAACGCGGTGGCCACCGTCTCCGGGTACTCCATCATCGCCACGTGCCCCGCCTCCGGCAGGGACAGCAGCCGGGAGTCGCGGAAGGAGCGGGCCGCGCGCTGTGCCATGCGGTAGCCGACGAGCTGGTCCCGACCTCCGTAGACGAGGAGGGTCGGCGCGAGCACCCGCTCGGCCTGACGCCACAGGCCGTGCTGGCCACCGAGCGTGTACGCGTTCACGAGCCCGCGGGACGAGCGGGCCATGGCGTCCCAGAAATAAGGGAGGGCGAGTCGCCGCTCCATCTCCTCCACCGCGTGCCGGAACCCCTCCGGCGTCACGATGCCGGGGTCGCCGTAGCAGAGGGCCATCACCCCCCGGACGCGCTGCTCGGCGCTCCAGTCCTTGGTGAGCCTGGTGAAGAGCCCCGCCACTCCGGGCAGGGCCAGCAGCGCGGTCGGCCACGCGGTGCGCTGTGCGCGGATCTCCGGCAGCGCGGGCGAGACCAGGGTGAGCGTGCGGACGAGGTCGGGGCGTACGGCCGCGACGCGCGTCGTGACGGCGCCGCCGAGCGAGTTGCCGAAGAGGTGCACGGGGCCCCGCTCGGCGGCGTCCAGATAGCGGATCACGGCGCGTGCGTGCGCCGTGACCGAGTAGTTCCCGTCGTCGGGCGGCGGGGAGTCGCCGAACCCGGGCAGGTCGAGGGCCTCGCTGTCCACGAGCCCGTCGAGGAGCGGCATCAGCGCCGACCAGTTCTGCGAGGAACCGCCGAGGCCGTGCACGTACAGCGCGGGAGGCAGGCCCTTGCGTGACGCCGGTCTCGACCGCACGGTCAGGGTGATGCCCGGAAGGCCGACCGATCGCAGCCGCTCCCCGTCTCCGACCCTGACGGCGCCGACCCGGGGCGTGACGGTGGTGGCCAGCGCTGGCGGCAGCTCGGTCGAAGACATGCGGGCAATGTTACGAGACGATCACGCAGTGGTTCATGTGTTCGCCGTCACAGATGGCGTGCGGATCGCATAGCGTCCGGATCTCGTGTCTCCTAGGCTTCAGTCGAGGGCACTCGTACGCGTACGGCAACGCACGCGCACCGTTCGGGAAGAGGAATCATGACAGTCGACCCGACAGACCCCGGGACGTTCGACGACCAGTTCCGGGAGATCCTCGACGAGGAAGCCCCGGAGGCCGACACCGCCGAGCAGCGCACCGAGCTGGACCCTGTGGAAGAGGTGGCCGTACCACCGGGCGACCCCCTCAACGCCAACGAGGCGGATCTCGCCGAACAGGCCAGGGTCGTACAGCTGAACGAGGACGAGTACCGGTGACGGGACGCCGCTGACCAGGCAAGTCGCGGTGAGATGGAGTGCATCTCACCCGATTCGGGCCGTTCTGCGCGCCATCGGTGGCGTCCGGTCCGTGAAATTCTGCGCTCGCACCGCGCACAGCACGGTTACCGAAAAGTACGATGGCCGCGCGGCGCACACCGCATGTGGACGATTTTGGGAGGCGGCGTGACAGCCATCGAGCAGACAGAGGCGGCACGCCCGCGGGGCACTCGGCTGCCGCGCCGGGCACGGCGCAACCAGCTCCTCGGCGCCGCCCAGGAAGTGTTCGTTGCGCAGGGGTACCACTCGGCCGCCATGGACGACATCGCCGAGCGCGCGGGCGTCAGCAAGCCGGTCCTCTACCAGCACTTCCCGGGCAAGCTCGACCTTTACCTCGCTCTGCTGGACCAGCACTGCGAGTCGCTGCTCCAGGCCGTGCGGACGGCGCTCGCGTCGACGACGGACAACAAGCTGCGCGTGCGCGCCACGATGGACGCCTACTTCGCGTACGTCGAGGACGACGGCGGCGCCTTCCGGCTGGTCTTCGAGTCGGACCTGACCAACGAGCCCGCGGTCCGCGAGCGCGTGGACAAGGTGACGCACGAGTGCGCGGAGGCGATCTGCGAGGTCATCGCCGAGGACACCGGTCTCTCGCGCGCCGAGTCGATGCTCCTCGCCTCGGGGCTCGGCGGACTCGCCCAGGTGGTGGCCCGCTCCTGGCTGCACAGTGACCGCAGTGTTCCGCGCGACCAGGCGGTACAGCTGCTCACCTCGCTGGCCTGGCGGGGCATCGCGGGCTTCCCGCTGCACGGCACGGATCATCACTGACCGCCACTTTGTTCCCGTCCCCTGTTCGCTCCTGGCGTTCTCGGGCGGAGCGTGTACGTCCCCTCACCGGGCTAATGTGTGCTGCGTACGGCGCGTACGGACGCGCACATCACTGACCGTCGGAGGGACAAAGCCGTGGAGGTCAAGATCGGCGTGCAGCACGCGCCCCGCGAGATCGTTCTGGAGAGCGGTCAGACCCCGGAAGAGGTCGAGCGCGCGGTGTCCGAGGCGCTGGCCGGCAAGTCGCAGCTGCTCAGCCTCGTGGACGACCACGGCCGCAAGGTCCTGGTTCCGGCCGACCGCCTCGCGTACGTGGAGCTCGGCGAGCCCACCCAGCGCAAGGTGGGATTCAGCGCGCTGTAGTTCGGCGAGCGGAAGCACGAAGGGCCCGGTGACGACGTCACCGGGCCCTTGCTCGTGCCGCCGGACCCGTTCCGCCGGCTCCGCTCCGCCGACGACGCCGTGGCCGCGACGGGTGCGCGCGGTGCTGCCGGCACGGTCGTGAGCGCCCCGCTCGAAGCACGGATCGATCATTGGGGAGGATTGCATTCCGCACGTCACGGGTAAGACCGCCTACGACCGATTTGCACCCGGCCGTGCGGGAGGGACCCCCACCATGCTGTTGGAGACGCTCGGCTCCGCGTTGCTCGGTTTCGCACTGGCGTGGGCGGCCGCGTACCGCCTGCCGCACCGGCTGCCCGCCCGCAGTCTGGTGCTCTCGACCGGAGTGGCAGGAGCCCTGTTCGGTGCCTTCCTGACGCACACCGCTCTGGGCGCCGGCCACTTCCTGGTGATCCTGCTCGGCGCGGCCGCCGTCTCGGCGGCCCTGCTGTCCCTGCTGCTCCGTCCGGCGGAAAGATTTCGACGCCGCTCGGCGACGGCGTGACCCCCTGCGCAAGGCACTGAGCGACGCGCTGGGCCACGCCCGGGACCGGGCACACCACCGACCGCACGACCACAGTTGACCGGGGCCGCGCAGGCGGCCCCGGGCCATGACTCGTCCGACGAGCCCTAGGCGGCCAGGCCCAACGCCGCCATCCGCTTCGTGTGCGCCTCGGTGATCCGCGAGAACATCCGGCCGACCTCGGCGAGGTCGAAGCCGTCCGCGACACCGCCCACGAGCATCGTCGACAGCGCGTCCCGGTCGGCGACCACACGCTGCGACTGGGACAGCGCCTCGCCCATCAGCCGGCGGGCCCACAGCGCGAGCCGGCCGCCCACGCGCGGGTCGGCGTCGATCGCGGCGCGCACCTTCTCGATGGCGAACCCGGCGTGGCCGGTGTCGTCGAGGACGGCGAGGACGAGACCGCGGGTGTCCGAGTCGAGGCGCGCGGCGACCTCACGGTAGAAGTCGCTGGCGATCGAGTCGCCGACGTACGCCTTGACGAGCCCTTCCAGCCAGTCGGAGGGCGCCGTCTGCTTGTGGAAACCGTCGAGGGCGGCGACGAAGGGCTCCATCGCCTGCGTCGGCTCGGCGCCGATCGCCGCGAGCCGGTCGCGCAGCTGCTCGAAGTGGTGGAACTCGGCGGAGGCCATCTTCGCCAGCTCGGCCTTGTCGCTCAGCGTGGGCGCCAGCTTGGCGTCCTCGGCGAGCCGCTCGAACGCCGCGAGCTCGCCGTACGCGAGCGCTCCGAGCAGGTCCACGACCGCGGCGCGGTACTGAGGGTCGGCGGAGGCCGTGTCCCAGTCCTGGGCGGCGACTCCGGTTGCCGCCGGGGCGGCGTCGGTGGCCTCGGCGGGCTTCTCAGCGGCGTTGTCAGGCGTCGTCATGAAGCGCACAATAGCCCGCTCACCGCAGGACGGAAGTCCCTGGTCAACCAGTGTGACGCCGACGACGTGACCGAATCGGCCATCGCATGTGCGCGATTCCAGGGTATGGTAGTAATGCGCCCGGCGAGTATTCGACGGGCCGCACGAATGAGGATGCCCGGTCGGTGGCCCGATCGGCTCCGACCCGACAGCCCTCCTCGTCCGTACGGCACTGTGCGTACGACATCCGGAGGGACACCCTCAGCGGTACGAGCGCTAGAGCGTCGGCAGTGGTCCCATGCCACTCGGCCCGCCTGACAAGCGGCTGACGTCCCCGGCACGGTCCGACACGACCCCCGCGCTCGCCTCGCACCGCGCACACAGAAGAGGCAGCACCCTGACTACGACTTTCCGAGAGCTCGGAATCCTTCCCGAGACGGCCGAGGCCCTGGAGGCCGTCGGCATCATCAACCCCTTCCCCATCCAGGAGATGACGCTCCCCGTCGCCCTCTCGGGCACCGACGTCATCGGCCAGGCCAAGACCGGCACCGGCAAGACGCTGGGCTTCGGCCTTCCGCTCCTCGAGCGCGTCACCGTCCCCGCGGACGTCGAGGCGGGCCGGGCCCAGCCCGAGCAGCTCACCGACGCACCGCAGGCCCTCGTCGTCGTCCCGACGCGCGAGCTGTGCACCCAGGTGACCAACGACCTGCTCACCGCGGGCAAGGTCCGCAACGTACGCGTCCTCGCCATCTACGGCGGCCGTGCCTACGAGCCCCAGGTCGAGGCCCTCAAGAAGGGCGTCGACGTCATCGTCGGCACCCCCGGGCGTCTGCTGGACCTCGCGGGCCAGAAGAAGCTCAATCTCAAGCACATCAAGGCGCTCGTCCTCGACGAGGCCGACGAGATGCTCGACCTGGGCTTCCTGCCCGACGTCGAGAAGATCATCAACATGCTTCCGGCGCGCCGCCAGACGATGCTGTTCTCGGCGACCATGCCGGGCGCGGTCATCGGCCTCGCCCGCCGGTACATGTCGCAGCCCACGCACATCCGCGCCACCGCGCCGGACGACGAGGGCGTGACGGTCGCGAACATCTCGCAGCACGTCTACCGCGCGCACAACATGGACAAGGCCGAGATGGTCGCGCGCATACTGCAGGCCGAGGGCCGCGGTCTGGCGATGATCTTCTGCCGCACCAAGCGGACGGCGGCGGACCTCGCCGACCAGCTTCAGCAGCGCGGCTTCGCCTCCGGCGCGGTCCACGGCGACCTCGGCCAGGGCGCCCGCGAGCAGGCGCTGCGCGCCTTCCGAAACGGCAAGGTCGACGTCCTCGTCTGCACCGACGTCGCCGCGCGCGGCATCGACGTCGAGGGCGTCACCCACGTCATCAACTACCAGTCCCCCGAGGACGAGAAGACGTACCTGCACCGCATCGGCCGCACGGGCCGCGCCGGTGCCTCCGGTACGGCGATCACACTCGTCGACTGGGACGACATCCCGCGCTGGCAGCTGATCAACAAGGCGCTGGAGCTCAAGTTCAACGACCCGCCGGAGACGTACTCCACGTCCCCGCACCTCTTCGAGGAACTCAGCATCCCGGCCGGCACCAAGGGTGTCCTGCCGCGCTCCGAGCGCACCCGCGCCGGGCTCGCGGCCGAGGAGGTCGAGGACCTCGGTGAGACCGGTGGCCGCGGGGCGCGCGGTCGCGGTGGGCGCTCCTCCGGGCCGTCGTCCGCCGAGCGTGAGCGCCCGGCGCGCACGCCGCGCCGTCGTCGGCGCACGCGCAACGGCGCGCCGCTGGACGAGGCGACCGCCTCCCCCGTGACTCCGGCGGCCACGCCGGAGTCCGCTCCCGCGGACGCCGAGGTCTCCGAGTCCCGCACACCGCGCCGTCGTCGGCGTACGCGTGGCGGTGCCACGGAGCCGGTCGCGGCGGCCACGCCCGCGGCGACCTTCGTGGAGCCCGCGGCGACCGAGGCCGCTCAGGCTGCCGTGACGACCGCCGAGAGCGTCGCCGCGGAGACCGCCAAGCCCCGTCGTCGGCGGACCCGCAAGGCCGCCGAATCCGTCACGGCCGTGGAGTCCGCGGTCGTGAAGACGGCGCCGGCGGCCGAGGCCGTCGTCGAGACCGTCGCCGCGGAGGTCACCGAGGCTCCCGCCAAGCCCGTCCGGCGCCGGACGCGCAAGGCTGCGACCGCTGCCGTCGAGACGGCCGAGGCCGTTGCCGAGGCTTCGGCCGCACCGGTCAAGGCGCGGCGCACCCGCAAGGCCACGGAGACCGCCGTCGACACGGTCGAGGCCGCTTCGGCCGAGACCGCGGGCGAGGTCGCCGAGGCCAAGCCGCGGCGCACCCGGGCCAAGGCCACGACCACCGCCGCCGCCGAGGCCGCCGTGGACACCGCCGA
>NZ_BAABKB010000014.1:0-45037 GCF_039543605.1 Streptomyces siamensis
GGTTCCCTACGATGAACACCGCGCGTTCGCCCCGCTCCTCGAAGCCGCTCCGGCTTGACTCTTAGCACCGTGAGATGTCTTTCCCAGGTCCTGATGGCCATGGCTTGAACCGGGCGAACGTGGACGCGGCGCGACAACTCGCCGAACAGGACGCTCGATACGGCATCACCGGCAGCGGCTTCTGCGCTACTGCGCGAGCACTGTCTCGGCGCACGGGCGGCATCGGGCCTGCTGCCCGACCAGGACCGCGACCGGGGCTCGGCGTACTTGCCGCTGGGGCAGAGCTCGGAGACGAGCCCGCAGGCTACAGGACGGTGACGGCGCGGCTGCGTAGCGTCTGCGACGGGGAGTCGCCGAACCGCTGCCGGTACTGTTGGGCGAACCGGCCGAGATGGTGAAAGTGCCACCGGCTCGCGATGTCGCTGACCGACGGCCCGTTCCCCGCCAGCAGGTCGCCGCGGGCACCGTCGAGCCGTACGTTGCGGATGAACTCGCTCGGGGTGACCCCCGCGAACCGGCGAAAGCCGGACTGCAGCGTGCGTACAGTGACCCCGGCGACCAGGGCAAGGTCGTCGACGGTCAGGGCGTCCTGCGCTCCGGCCCGGATGTAGTCCATGACGTAGCGGATCCGCGCGTCCGCGTCCTGATCATCCGCGTCGCGGTTCAGCGACGGAGTGAGGTCGCTGCGGGCCACCAGCAGTACCTGGGTCATCAGCGCCGACTCGAGCTCCCGCTGCACGGCGCGCATGGTGGCCAGGCCGCCCTCCTGAGCGAGCTGCTGGTAGTAGAACGCCACGGCCGAGGACAGCGAGCGGCCGGGCGCGTCGTTCAGCGGGAACGTGAGGCCGAACGCGATCGGCGCCACCACCGGGCGCCCCGCCAGCTTCGCCGCGTGCTCCTCGAACGTGCGCCGGGAGATCTTCAGGTGGTACTGGGCCGAGTCGGCGCTCCAGTCGATCAGCACCGGCTCGTCCGGGCCGAAGATCACGCCGCGGCGGTCACCGTCGGCCCTGAAGCCGCTGCGGCGGCCCGACTGCTCCACCATGCAGCTGCCCGAGACCAGCAGGTTCACGTGGTAGCAGTCCCGCATCGCCGGCCCCGTGATGCGGGCACGCTTGCCGTACGCCATGCGCCCGACGGTGACCGTGGGTGTCACCGCGGAGTCCAGCCGGAAGGACATGCCGTCGCGGCCGTCGAGCGTCATCTCGTGCTCGGCGAAGGTCCGTTCCACGTACTCGTGCGCCGCGTCGGGATCGGTGGTCGTGAACGTGCGGTGCACCGCACCGACCGAGAGCACCGGACCGGGCATCGTCACCTCCGGTGAGTGGCGAGAGGCGTCACATGTGATCGTACACAATATTTTTCAAGGCGGCCCTGGCTTCGGGCGTCGGATGTCCGGTGCACCGGCCGGACGTCGATTTCGCCGAGCGGACAGGCCTTCGCTCCGCGGATTGTGCCCCAGGTCACTCATTTCTAGCGTTGCCCGGCGTTCACCGAACTCACGACGACACGCACGGGAGACCCGAATGAGCCAGATCGCACCCCCACGCCCCGTCGAGCGGACACCCGTCGCCGGCGACTGCCCCGGCTGCGGCCGGGCCGGTCTCGCCGCCTACGACGTGGTCGGCGAGACCGGGTGGACCCACGTGGTCAAGTGCCGGCACTGCCTGATCTCGGTCCGCCGCACGCCGGCGAACCGGCTCGGACCGATCAACCTGCTCGTCGACCAGCTCTGAGCCGGAGGGCTCCACTCGCGGGCCCAACTCACCCCGGCCCCTCCCCCGATCCACTATCCGAAGGAAGAACCACATGATCGCCGTTGATGTAGGCGGAACCTTCACCGACGTCGTCGGCTGGCGCGACGGCAAGATCCTCACCACCAAGGTGTCCACCGAGTACACCGACGTCGCCGCGCCCGTGCTGCGCGGCGCGGAGCGCCTCGGTGTCGACGGATCGACCGTCTTCAACCACGCCAGCACGCACGGTCTGAACGCGGTGATCACACGCAAGCTCCCGAAGATCGGCTTCCTGGCGACCGAGGGGCACCGCGACATCCTGGACATGGGTCGCGTGTGGCGGCCGTCCGACGCGATGCTCGATCCCGGCTGGCGGCGCAGCTTCGGCGACGCCGCGAAGCCGCTGATCGACCGCTACCTGCGGCGCGGCATCGGCGAGCGGATACTCGCGGGCGGCGAAGTGCTGTTCAAGCTCGACGAGGCCCAGGCCCGCGCCGAGATCGAGACGCTGGCCCGCTGCGGCGTCGAGGGCGTCGCGATCTGCCTGATCAACGCGTACGTCAACCCCGCCCACGAGCTGCGGCTGCGCGAGCTGGTCCGGGAGATCGTGGGTGACGTTCCCGTGTCGATCTCCAGCGAGGTCTCCCCGCTGGCCAAGGAGTACGCGCGGGCCTCCACCACGGTGATCGACACGCTGATGAAGATCATCTACTCCGACTACACCGACCGGTTGTCCACCGGCCTCACCGGGCTCGGCTTCACGGGCTCGCTGAACTTCGCGGACTGCGCGGCCACGCTGGTGCCGGCCGAGCACGCGATGGCGAAGCCGTTCCGCATCGTGTTCTCCGGGCCGGCGGCCGGCACCGTCGCCTGCGCCCACTTCGGCAAACTGACCGGCCATACCGAGCTGTTGTGCGCCGACGTCGGCGGCACGAGCTGTGACATCAGCGTGGTGACCGGCGGCGAGCCGTTCGTGAACACGTCGTTCGAGCTGGAGCACGACCTTGTGGTCAACGCGCTCGCCAATGACATCTCCAGCATCGGTGCCGGTGGCGGCTCCATCGTGCACATCGGCGCGGGCGGCGAGATCCAGGTGGGCCCGGACAGCGCCCGCGCCGAGCCGGGCCCGGCGTGCTTCGGCCGCGGCGGCACCGCACCCACCACCACCGACACCTGCCTGATGATCGGCATCCTGGACCCCGACGGCTTCGCGGGCGGCGAGGTGGCCATCGACCGGAGCCTGTCCCAGCGCGCGTTCGAATCGCTCGAGACCCCGTTCACGCTGCAGCAACGGGTGCGCTACGCCTACGAGATGGCCGCGCACAACATGGCCGAGGGTCTGTTCAACGTGGCCATCAAGAACGGCGTCGACCCGCGCGACTACAGCCTGATGGCGTTCGGGGCGGCCGGCCCCATGCTGCTGCCCGCCGTGCTCGACGCCGTGCGGTGCAAGGAGGTGATCATCCCGCCGAGCCCCGGCCTGTTCTCGGCACTCGGACTGCTGTCGGCGGACCAGGTGTTCACGGTCAACCGCAGCGCCTACCTGATGCTCGACGACGCGAACGCCGAGCGCATCGACGCCCTCTTCGTGGAGATGGAGCACGAGCTGCGGGCCCAGGTGGGCGACGGCGACGTCGAGCTGCAGCGCAGCATGGACGCCCACCTGGTGGGCCAGAGCTGGGAGACGCCGTTCATCCCGGTGCCCGACGGCACGCTGGACGCCGACGCGGTGGCAGCGATGGTGGCCGGCTTCCACGACACCTACGAGTCGCGGTCCGACAACCGGTTCGAGGCGATGCCCGTCGAGGGCGTCACGTTCCGCGTCCGCGCCGTGCTGAAGACCGACAAGATCGAGTACCCGAAGCTCCCCGCGCGCGGCGACGAGCCACTGCTCCCCGTGGGCACCCGCACGCTGCGCTACCTGGGCGACATCTCGGACGGCGGCGACGGTGACCAGACCGCCACCGTCTACGACCGGGAGTCGCTGCGCGCAGGCGACGAGATCGTCGGCCCCGCCATCGTGCACGAGGGCCTGTCCACCACGCACATCGGCGCGAGCCAGAGCGCCACCGTCGGCGAGTACGGCGAGATCGTCATCCGGAGGAACCACTGATCATGACCGACACCATCGAACCCGCCGTGCGGCAGGCCGACCGGATCCGTGACCTGTCCGACGACGACTTCGCAGCCCGGTACGGCAGCGACCGATTCACCGCGTCGGTCCTGCGCAACCGGCTCGACTACATCGTCGAGCACATGTCCACCGGCTTCATGCGGGAGGCCTTCTCCCCCATCATCCGCGACTGGTACGACTTCGCCTGCACCATCAGCGGCCCGCCGGAGCAGGGCTACCCGATGGCCGTGGTGAGCAACAGCCTCATGGTGTTCCTGGGCACCATGGGAGACGCGGTGCGCAACACCGTGGTCGAGTACGGCCCGGAGAACCTGCGCCCCGGCGACGTACTGATCTGCAACGACCCGTACCGCGGCGGCCGGCACGTGAACGACGTGGCGTTCATCCGCCCGGTGTTCCACGAGGGCCGGATCGTGGCGTTCGTGAACATGTGCGCGCACCAGTTGGACATGGGCGGCACCGTGCCCGGCGGGTTCTCGGCGACCAAGCGCAACGTCTACGAGAACGGCCTGGTGATCCCGCCGATGCTGCTGTGGTCGCAGGACCGGCCGGTGCGCGGCACGTTCAGCCTGATCTTCGACAACACCCGCTGGGGCAGCATGCTGTTGCCCGACTTCAAGAGCATGCTGCACCAGCTCAAGCTGGGCGAGCAGCTGGTCCACAGCAATATCGAGCGCTACGGGCTGGACGCTTTCCTGGGCAATCTGACGTACTCGTGCGACACCTCGGCGGAGCGGATGCGCGGCGCCATCGCGCAGGTCCCGGACGGCGACTACCCCGGCTCCGCGCTGGTGGACGCCGACGGCCTGGACGACACCGAGGAGTACCGGGTGCACGTGACGCTGCGCAAGCGCGGCACGGAGATCGAGGTCGACCTGTCCGGTACCACCGGGCAGGCCCGCACCTGCATCAACTGCGGTGTGCTGGACACCAAGACCGCGGCCGGCGTGGCGCTGACCATGCTGCTCGACCCGACGGTGCGGTTCACCTCCGGAACGTGGCGCAACATCGACGTGGTCACCCCGGCCGGCTCGTTCGTCTCGTCGCTGCCGCCCGACGGCGGCATCATGATGTTCTGGGAGGCCTCCGGGGCGGTGGTGTCAGCGATCTTCGACGCGCTCAACCCGGTGCTGGGCGAGCGCGGCGTGGCCGGCGACTACGGCTCCACCAACACCCACAACGCGTCGGGCACGCGGGACGACGGCACGTTCTGGACCAGCGCCACCCAGTGCGGCGGCGAACACGGCCCGTGGGGCGCCACCCGGCACGGCGACGGCGACAGCTACACGGTGCTGTTCCCGCTGAACAACCTGGACCCGGCCACGGAGACCATCGAGCACGAGTCGCCGGTGGTGCTGCTGCGCAAGGAGCACGCCATCGACAGCGGCGGGCCCGGGGCGTTCCGCGGCGGCGCGGCGAACCTCAAGGACACGCTGTGGCTGACCGCCGCGGAGCAGTACCTCTCACCGTTCCGCACGAAGGAGCCGAGCGGCGTGGGCGCGAACGGCGGGCGTCCGGGCCCGAACGGCGCGATGTGGCTGTTCCCGCAGGCTGACGGCGCCGGCACCACCATGCTGGGCACGGAGCCGGAGGTCTACCGGGACAGCGTCCCGGTGGCCGGCGTGCTGGACCCGGAGGCGAAGCACCTGGACCCGGAGCACGGCCGCTACCACTACTTCGCGAGCCAGAACGTGTGGCGAACGGCGCCGAACACGGTGCTGCGCTGCCTGACCAACGGCGGCGGCGGCTGGGGCGACCCGCTCACCCGCGACCCGGAGGCGGTGCTGCGCGACGTCCGCAACGAGTACGTGAGCATCGAGGGCGCCGCCCGCGACTACGGCGTCGTGGTGGTGGGCGACCCGCACCACGACCCGGAAGGCCTGCGGATCGACGCCGCCGCCACCGCCCAACTCCGCGCGAAGTAACCACCCGGCCATCCGAAGGAGACCGACATCATGAAGGGCATCACCTTCGCGGGCGACGGCACCGTCGCCCTGACGGACTTCGCCGACCCCGAGCCCGGCCTCGGCGAGGTCGTGGTGAAGATCCGCGCGTCCGGCATGTGCGGCAGCGACCTGCACTTCTACCACGGCAATTTCGACTTCGACCACTCGGTGATCCAGGGGCACGAGCCGTGCGGCGAGGTGTACGCGGTAGGTGACGGCGTCACCCCGGCGCAGGCCACGCCGGGCGATCGCGTGATGATCCACCACTACTTCGGCTGCGGGACCTGTCGCCGCTGCCGGGTGGGTTGGCCGCAGATGTGCGAGACCGCGCCGGGCAGGACGATGGCGGTCCACGTGAACGGCGGCCACGCGCCGTACGCGGTGGTGCCGGTGGCCGCGCTGCTGCCGATGCCGGAGCAGCTGTCGTTCAAGGCGGGCGCCGCGATCGGCTGCGGCACGGGCACCGCGTGGGGTGCGATCAAGCGGCTCGGCGGGGTGGAGGACACCGTCACCGTCGTCATCGGGCAGGGGCCCGTGGGCCTCTCGGCGACGATGTTCGCGGCTGCGACGGGCGCGAAGGTGATCGCGGTGGACGTGGACGACCGGCGGCTGGCGAAGTCGCGGGCGTTCGGCGCGGACGTGGTGGTCAACTCCCGCTCGGAGTCGCTGGCGGACGTGGTCGCGCAGTACACGCGGGGGCGGCTCGCCGACGTGGTGATGGAGACGTCCGGCCGCGCGGCCGATGACGCGTTCAGTGTGCTGGGCACGTTCGGCCGGGTGGTGTTCACGGGCCTGCCGGGCGAGGTGAAGTTCACCACGCAGGCGGTCTACAAGAAGCAGTGGACGGTGATGACGAGCTGGACGCAGTCCTCCATCGAGCAGGCGCGGTGCGCCGATTTCATCGTGGCGCACGACCTGCCCGTGGACGACCTGTACTCGCACACCTGGCGGCTGGACCAGGCGGCCGATGCCTACGCGTGGTTCGACAAACAGGACGCCGGCAAGGGCGTCTTCGAGTTCGACTGACTTCGGATCCGATCCAGACCGCTTTCGAGTCCGATGAGAACGGATTGAATTGACGATGACCACCACATACGAGCTCCCGGCGTTCGTAGGGAGCACGAAGCAGAACCTGATCGGCGGACGCTGGGTACCGGCCGCGTCGGGCGAGACGATCGACGCGATCAACCCCGCCACCGGGTCCTCCCTCGGCGCGATCGCCGCGGGTGGCGCGGCTGACGTGGACGCCGCGGTCAAGGCGGCGCGCACCGCATTCGAGGGCGAGTGGTCGCGGTGGACACCGCACGAGCGGCGCAAGCTGCTGCTGAAGGTCCACGACGTGATGATGGACAACTTCGACGAGCTCGCCATGATCGAGACCCTCGACATGGGCGCGCCGCTGGCCCGCACCCGCGGACTGAAGGAGTGGACGAGCCAGGTACTGCAGTTCTTCGCCGGCCAGACCGGCGCGACAACGGTGGCGACGGCACCGAACTCCCTGCCCGGGGACTTCCTGACGCTGAAGTACCTGGAGCCCGTCGGCGTCGTCGGGGGGATCATCCCGTGGAACGGCCCGCTGATCGGCCTGTGGTGGATATTCGGCCCGGCGCTCGCCACCGGCTGCACGGCGGTGCTCAAGCCGGCCGAGGACGCGTCGCTGTCGGTACTGCGGGTGGCGGAGCTGCTGACCGAGACCGGCGTGCCGGATGGCGTGATCAACGTGGTCACCGGCTACGGGAAGGACGCGGGCAGCGCGCTCGCCGAGCATCACGGCGTGGACCGGATCGCCTTCACCGGCTCGGTGGGCACGGCGCAGACCATCGTGCGGGCGTCGGCGGGCAATATGAAGCGGCTGCAGATGGAGCTGGGTGGCAAGTCGCCGGACATCGTGTTCGCGGACGCCGACCTGGACCTGGCCGTGCCCGGCGCCGCGATGGGCGTGTACACGAACAGCGGCCAGGTGTGCGTGGCCGGCACGCGGATCTTCGTGCAGCGGCCGATCCATGACGAGTTCGTGGAACGGCTGGGCGAGTTCACCAAGACGGTGCGGGTGGGCAACGGCTTGGACCCGGACACCCAGATCGGCCCGCTGATCTCGGCCCGGCAGCTGGAGCGGGTGCGGCACTACATCGAGATCGGCAGCAACGAAGCCCGCCTGGTGGCGGGCGGAAGCCGCCTCAGGGGCGAACACGCGGACGGGTACTACATCGAGCCGACGGTGTTCGCGGGCGCCACCAACGACATGACCATCGCGCAGGAGGAGATCTTCGGCCCGGTGGCCACGGTGATCCCGTTCGACGACATGGACGAGGCGATCCGGCTGGCCAACGCCACTCCGTACGGCCTGGCCGGTGGCCTGTGGACGCAGAACGTGTCCACGGCGCACAAGGTGTCGAAGGCGATCGACGCGGGCACGGTCTGGGTCAACTGTTATGGCGTGCTCGACCCGGCGATCGGGTTCGGGGGAACCAAGATGAGCGGTTACGGCTGGAAGGGCGCAAGGGAGCACGTGGAGAGCTACCTGTACCCGAAGGCCGTGTACATGAACCTGGGCTAGGGCGCACACGAGAACGAGGGCCGGGTGGTGATCGGTGGATCACCACCGGCCTTCGCCGCTCCCGGGGCGTCTCGCCCGGGGTGTCGGCATGCGGCCTGAGCCGCGGAGTGGGCCGAGACCACCGGGGGCCGGCACACAGCAACGAGCTGGTCGATGCTCGTCGCAAGCGTCCTTGGCGGTGTAGCTGTTGCTGGGCGTGGACTGGGTCTCTCGGCATGACGTCCATGCGGAAGCCCTGGTGGCCATGGGCTTCGAGCTGAATGTACTTCGGCACCGAGTCGTGAATGCTGCCCGGATCCCGTACCAGAACTGCAAGCAACCGCATCCGCGGCCTGCTCACCCAGTTCCACCCAACTCCTGTTCACCAGGCCGATGCCTCCGGTCGTCATCGGACGGCGTCCACCCGTGACGGCGCCACAGCCTCATTGGCCGCCTGGAACTCCTCGTCGGAGACAGCCTCGAGCCAGGTGGTGTCCGGAGCGTCCCCGTCGCGGACGACCATCGCGACGTGACACATCACGTCGCCGGCCGTCGCGCCGTGCCAGTGCTCCTCGCCAGGAGGGGCGTACACCGTGTCGCCGGCCCGAACGCACACGACCTCGCCGTCCCGAGTGCCGACCAGACCGACCCCTTCGGTGACGTACAGCGTCTGGCCCAGCGCGTGGGAGTGCCAATGGGTGCGCGCCCCGGGCACGAACCGTACGACTGCGGCGATCAGGGGAGACGGTTCCTCGCGGCCGGCGATCGCGGTGGAGTAGACATCCCCCACGAACCGGCTCGCGGGGCCTTTGGCGGCAGGTGCCACCGGCTTCAACTCCATGGGAACTCCTCAGTCGGAATGATCGGGAGACACGAGCCACGGGCTGCGAGAGGGGCAGGAAAGAGCGCCGCGCTGCCACTCCCCCGGCTGGCCGCACACTTGCTGGAAATCCTGCGGGTCGGTGCGATGCCACCAACTGCCCCATGAATGAAGGGAATTCGGGAGCGTTCCCGAGCGGGCTCTCCACGAGCTCGACTCCAAGTGCGTCCCGGCGGACCGCCAGGCTTCGGATCAGCGCGCACGTCTTCCATCTCGCGTGAATATATTTTGTGTTCGATCGTCAGGGCAAGGTCTGCGAACGTCAGCCGTCGCTGCGTCCGGCGCTCATATCGCGGCCATGGCAGTGCGCGCGTGAACCCCGGTCGCCGACAAGGGCGATGGGGCGGATCGCCTGATCGGGTCCACATGTGGCGGCAGTTGGCGCCGTCGATGCCCGACCTGCCGGAAACCCGGGAGAGGGAGGCCCGGGAAGAGGCCGGACGGTCACGGGAGGGGACCGAGCGGGTGCGGACCACGCCCCTTCAGGTGCGTGAGCGCCGGCCCTCTTCGCTTCCCCCGGCGCGACCGCGCTTCGGCGAGCTTCCCGTGCTGCACGGAGAGGGGCGCAACCCGGCCACGGATCGATCTTCCTTTGCGCCACGAAGGCTATCGGCGTGGTGTTCTCAGAGCCGATCGATGCCTGCGAAATATTCCGGATTAAGCGAATGACCCGACATGGTACACATCACGCCAAAGACAGCTCGCCCTTCACTTATGCGGGCGTAGGGTCTCCTTTGCCAATCAAAACAAGCCCCCACTGGCATATTTCAGAGGAACGTGGGGATAGCAAGGAGCAAAGACCATGGCACACAAGATTGCGCGTCGGGCTGCTGTCGCCGTCACCTCCGCGGCGGTGGTGACGGCTGCGCTCGTCGGCGCCGGCGGCTCGGCATCGGCGGCGACCCTGTCGACTGGTGCCCCCGTCACCGTCTCGGCCGGATCCCTCGGCCACGCCACCCACGACAGGGGTGAACAGGGCAACTGGAGTGGTCACGAGGGTTCGGGCCAGCGAGTCCGCACTCACGACGACGACCGCAACTCGGGCTACCGCTACGAACGCGACGGACACCGCTACGACCGCGATGCCTACCGTTACGACCGTGACGGACACCGCTACAACCGCGACGAACGCTGGGTTCGGGACCACCAGGACAGGTCCGACCGCTGGGACGACAACCGCGCGTCCTACCGGAACTTCAAGGACACCGGCTACGGCCACAGCCGTCAGTACCGCGACAGCGACAGCCGCTTCCAGAACTGGAACAGCGACCGTGGCGAGCGGAACTGAGGTACGCACCTACTCGGGTGCGTGAAACGCGGTGTCTTCGGCCGGCATGGTCCGCCCGCCGAAGACACGCCGGAACACCTGCGCCGAACCATCGGTCCAGTGCGGCAGCCACCGGTGCTTGAGCGGAGCCGGCGACTGACAGGGTACAGCGAGTAAAGCGCGAGCCCTGGCGGGGCGGCATTCCCGGCCACTGCGAGAACAGCAGCGACCGGGTCCATGCCGCCCCGCATTCCTGTGCGCAAAAAAACTGTGGAGGCCAGTTTCTGTACCTGGAACAGCCCTCTTCTGAGGGGTATAGAAATCTACCCTTTTCCCGGACATGTGGGAGTGCGAACCTCGACGGGGTGGTCGACGGGATGTCCGACATGGCCGTCCCGAGGAATTCGCACCCGCCGCCGCACGCAATCCGGAGGTCATGTCCGCCATGGTCGAGGCCGCCTTCGCCGCGTCCCGGACACCGCCTTCGCCTGCAGGGGCACCGCACAAGCGGTCGGGCGTCCACGCCCCCACCAAAGCCACGGCACGGACGACTCGCGTCTGCACGCCACCGGACAGCCACTGTTCCCGGTGGCTACCCGCACTCGCCGCCCCCCGCTTCGGCCGCACCCCACCACTCCACGAGAACAGCAGAGCCTCATGAGCACAGACATACGCGAAACACACCATGCCGCAGACCGACACGAGCGCCGGGGCACCGCCATCGTCGTGGGTGCTTCCCTGTCGGGCCTGATGACCGGACTGACTCTCTCCCGGGCCGGTTTCCACGTCACGATGCTCGAGCGATCAGGTCCCTCTCCGCAAAGCGGCGCCGCGCTCGGCCTTGTCGGCGTCGACTTGCACGGCGAGACGAAACTGCTGGACGGCTCGAACCGCACCGCACCGTCTCTGATCGCCATCGCCGCCGGCGGGTCGAGCGCGATGCACTCCTGGTCCGCGGTCCATGCCAGGCTGCGGGTGGCCGTCGAGGCCGATCCCCGCATCGAACTTCTTCACCACACCGTCGTGGCGAGCGTCGGCCAGGACACGGATGCCGCCTGGGTGACCACCTCGGACGGCAGGACGTTCCGAGCCGACATCGTCATCGGCGCCGACGGCCACCGCAGTGTCGTACGACGAGGTGTCGCACCGCACAAGCCCGACGCGACCTTCGCCGGCTACGTCCTCTGGCTCGGCATCGCCGAGGAAGCCGACCTCCCTGCGGCGCACCGCCTGCGTCGCAACCAGGAAGGACCCGACATGATGTCGGGCGCAGACGACTACTTCGTCGGCTATCCCCTCCTGGGCAAGGACGGCAGTCGCGCCGTCGGAGCCCGCCAGTTGGGCTTCGCCTGGTTCGACGCGACCCGCAACGACCTCTTTCGTGAGAAGGGCCGCATCGTCGGCAACGTGGTCCGGCGCTCGCTGCGCAACGACGACATCCCGGAGCAGACGTACCGCGAACTCGAGGCCCAGGCCCGCGACCTGTGGCCCCAGCCGTGGCGGAGCGCGGTCCTCGACCGCATCAGCCGACGTCAGCTCATCGGCACCCCGATCACGGAGTACGTGCCTGACACGATCGCCAACGGACGTCTCACGCTCGTCGGGAACGCCGCGCACGTTCAGACACCGATGACCGGCCAGGGCTTCGACCAGTCGGTGAAGGACGCCGAGGCCCTCGCCGAGGCCCTCGCGGCCGGTCTGCCCGGATCGACCATGGCGGAGTGCCTCCAGTCGTACCAGATGACGCGCCTGCACAGCGCCCGTGACCTGGTGCGGTCGGGACAGCAGTTCAGCCGCTCCTTCTCCAGCGAAGTCGCCTGACCCGAGCGGACTGATTCCGGGGCACAGCGGTCACCGAACAGATCGCCGGTGACGACCACTGCCACTTCGTCGACAGGAGTATGGGTCTGCCGGTGCCCCTCGTCGACCGGTGGGCACGCCCACGGACTTGATCTCGCTCCCCCACGTCGGCGAACCCGCCGCAGTAGCCACCGGTGACGATCGCGAGCTCTCCGATGAGGGCGATGCCCTGCATGGCGTCGTCGGCCATCGTCACGGCGTTCACAGAGGGCAACTCGTAGGGCATCGGCCTACAGCCGGCGACTGCACCGCCGAGGCAGGTGGCCCACCCATGTACGAGCGCGGTCAGACCGCGGTGGCGCGCACGATCCTGCGGTTCCGGCCGCCCTCGACGACCTTGAGTTCCCACTCCTGCGCTTCATCGTCCCAACCGGCGCCCAGGGCCTGATGGTTGACTCGGACGTGTCGCGCAGGCCGTACTGCGGGACAACACGACTGGAGCCGTGGCAGCGAGTGCTACGGCCCAGCCGGTGTGTCGCTCGTCGACCGCTCGGCACGCATCGAGGAAACCGCCACGTTGGTCCCCTGGCGGGAAGGGGAAAACCGAAGCGCTCGGACGATCAGCGGGCCAGCCAGCCGCCCTCGACCGCGAGGCAGTGGCCCGTGACGAACGATGCCGCGTCGGAGCTGAGCCACAGGACCGCGTTCGCGATCTCCTCCGGCCGGCCCAGCCGCCCGATCGGTTCGAGGGCGACCATGGCGGCGCGTCCCTCCTCGGTTCCTCCGCTGAAGGTGGCGGCCATCGGAGTGTCGATGGCCCCGGGAAGCACGGCATTGACTCGGATCCCTCGCGTCGCGTAATCGAGAGCCGCCTTCTTCGTCAGACCCACGACCGCATGCTTGGTCGCGGTGTAGGCCGTGAGGCCGAGCGAGGCGATCTCGCTCGCGACGGAGCCCGTGTTGACGATCGCGCCGCCGCCGGTCTCCAGCATCGCCGCAGCTTCATACTTCATGCAGTAGAAGATCCCGGAGAGGTTCACCCCGAGTACGCGGTTCCAGGCGTCCACATCCTGCTCGTCCACGGCCTGGGGCGCGTCGAAGGTCGCGGCGTTGTTGAACGCCACGTCGAGCCGGCCGAGCTCCTCGACGGTGGAGCCGACCGCACGTTCCACCTGGCCGGCGTCCGACACGTCCGTGACCATGGCATGAGACTTGCCTCCGGCTTCGGCAATCAGCGCCGCCGTCTCGTCGAGGCCTTCCGCGTTGAGGTCAAGCAGAGCGACCACGGCTCCCGACCGGGCGAAGGCCACCGCCGTGGCCCGTCCGATACCAGAGCCGGCTCCGGTGACCAGCGCGACCTTTCCCGTGTAGTCGTACGTGACTGTCATGTGCTGACATCCTTTCGGGCGCGCGGGCCCATCCGATCGCCCCGATCGGCAGGAAGCCGGCAGGGCCGTGTCACCAGGTATTCGAGTGCCTCGCGATGCGCCGCCACGATGCCGACGACGTCGCCCGGAAGGCCAACCGCAGGATCGTATATCATATAAATACCCCCTGGGAAGGCTCTGCGTACCCGCTTCCGGCCCCATTTCCCCAGCGGGAAACCCGGTGTCCAACTTCCTGGACACTTCCGCGCTGAGGTCTTCCTCGCAGGGGGATGCAGTGGATGAGATGGCTCGGCGGGCCACGGACGGGCCCGGCGTCCACGAGCGGTCGAGAACAGGCCCGCTGGACTCCCCGATCCTCATACGGAGATGCACCTGATGAACGGTCGTTTTTACAGCACCAAGGTCGTGGTGGGCGACCTCGATCGCTCTCTCGCGTTCTACACGGGCGTGTTCGGCCTGCGGGAAGTCGCGCGATTCAACTTCACCGACCCGGACATCACCGAGGTTCTCCTCGAGGACGAGACCGGGGGACGTCGCGTCATCCTCATGAACGGCGATGTGCTGCCCGTTCCCTCGTGCCCCGGGTGGTCGCCGCTCGTTCTGGAGGTCGACGACGTCCAGGTCGCCCGGGACGAGCTCGCGGCGGCCGGCTACGAGGTGGCGTTCGAGCCGGTCGGTCTGGGACCTCTCAGCATCTTCATGGCCGCCGACCCCGACGGGTATCTGATCGAGGTCTTCGCCGGGGACATGGTCATCGACAACCTGCCCACGGATCAGAAGATTCCGCACCCCGTTCCGCACATTCACGCCAAGAAGTAGCGGGCGGCACACGGGCGTAACGGACAGGAAGGCAATGACCGAAAGCGGCCTCTTCGGCACCCACCCGCGGAGGGGACCCCGTCACCCATGAAAGAACCGCCCCTGACCTGCGGAAACTGGTCAGGAGCGGTTCTTCGGTGTTGATCAGAGGTGCTTCTTGTAGAACGGGATCAGGTGGCCCAGGGCGATCTTGACCGGCTCGGGCTGGTCGTACAGGTCGTAGTGGGAGAAGCCTTCCGCGACGACGAGCTCCTTGTCCTTCGATGCCGCGCGGCGGTAGATCTCCATGCCGTCCCGGTAGGCGCCGAACGCACCGGGCTTGTCGCCGACGACGACGCACAGCGGACGCGTGAGGAGAACCTCGGCGCGGTTGAAGGCGTCCCAGCCGACCGACGTCGCATTCCGGGAGAAGAGGCCCTCGGTACGGCCGCCGGGGGCCTGGCCGCGGTCGGTGCGGTAGTACTCGGTGGCCTCGAACAGGTCGAGCTCGGTGAGGCCGTTCTCCTTGGCCACCTCGGGAGAGGCCGGCAGGTACTGGGTCACCTGGCGCTCGGCTCCACGCGCCTCGGCGGTGCGCTGCGCGGCGATGGCGTCGAGGGCGCCGATGGGGTCGTAGCCGCTGAAGGACTCGTGCATGAGGCGTCCGAAGTTCACGCCGGTCACGCTTCCGACGGCCTTGATACGGCGATCGGTCATGGCGGCGTTGATGGAGTAGCCGCCACCACCGCACACGCCGATGACCCCGATGCGGTCGGCGTCGACGTACGGCAGCGTCACCAGGTGGTCGATGACGTAGCTGATGTCCTGGACGCGGAACACCGGGTCCTCGATCGACCGCGGCTCTCCACCGCTCGCGCCCTGGAAACTGGCGTCGAAGGCGATGACGACGAACCCTTCGTCCGCCAGCGCCGTTCCGTAGACGTTGCCGGAGGTCTGTTCCTTGCACGATCCGATGGGGTGGACGCTGACGATCGCCGGGTACGTCTTGCTCTCGTCGAACCCGGGCGGGAAGTAGATGTCAGCAGCCAGGTCCCAGGCCAGTGCCTTGACGGACACATGCTTGATGTTGTTGGTCATGAGTGCGATTCCTCGTCGAACGGTGAACTCCAGGTCGTTGTCGCGACAACTCCATGTTCACGTGCGACAAGGCGATCCGCAGCCTCTGAGCGGGGTGCCCTCTATCGGGGGGACTGGCAGCCCCTGCCTGGCGGTGATCAGGGAATGTGCCGTCTTCGCCCCTTCCGGGCGCCGTCGGCCCACCGTGGATTTCGGCGAAGCCCACGACGTCGTGCCGGCGGGCGCGCCGCACGGTCTCGGCGACGAACGCCCTCACGCCAGAGTGCCCGAAGTCGTCGGGGGTGCCCGAGCAGTCCGGCCAGATCGTCCAGGGCCGAGTGCGCTCGCACGGAGGTCGTCGGCGGACACTATGTCATCAAGGATGGCCGGCACCCGCTCACTCTCGATGATCAGGATCAGTATGCACTCAGGGTCCGTGATCCGGGGCTCGCCCGCCTGCCCGGCGGCCTCGCTCGCCGAACCGTGGGCCCGGAGATCGTCGTCGGTGGGCAGGTGGACCCGACGGTGGCCGTTCGTCGTCGAGGGCAGCGCGGCCACCCCAAGGCCGCGCTCGGCCCACCGGACACGCCGACGGCCATCACGAAAGCCGCAGGTCAGTGCTTGCCGACTTCGGCGTCCGTGTCGGCGAAGGCCGGCGGGTGCGCCACCCGCTGCAGAGCGGACACGAACACCACCAGCACCCGGTTCTGGGTCGCCTGCGCGACCACCCCGTGACACTCGGCATCGGGGTGCGGCACGCCGGCGTGCGTGACGGTGACGGCCTTCTCCCGCTCGGTGATCCCGTACAGCGCCACGAGATCCGTGGTGCCGCTGAACAACGGCCCGGTACGAGATGTGCCCCCTGCCCGGACGGGGGCGGGGGGCACATCGGTCGAAGCGGGTGCGCGACGAACCGGCGTGATCGAGACCGGCCGTACCCACCGGTCAGTCGTAGAGGACGACGCCACGTATGTTCTTGCCGTCGTGCAGGTCGCGGTAGCCCTGCTGGATGTCGTCGAGCTTGTACGTCCTGGTGACCATCTCGTCCAGCTTGAGCCTGCCCTCGCGGTAGAGCTGGAGCAGGCGCTTGACGTCCCAGTTGCCGGCCGTGCCGCCGAACAGCGAGCCCTGGATGCGCTTCTGGGAGAGCGTCAGGTCGAAGAGCGGGAGCGGCGTGTCCACGACGTCGTGGATGCCCACCGCGGTCACCACGACCGTTCCCCCCTTGCGGATGGCGGCCAGCGCCTGGGTGACGTGCTCAGGCTTGATCACCCCGACCGTGATGATCGCGGAGTCGGCACCCTGGCCGTTGGTGAACTGCCGCCCCAGTTCCGCCGCTTCCTCCACCGAGGCGACAGCATGCGTGGCGCCGAACACGAAGGCCTGGTCCCGCTTGAAGGCCACCGGGTCCACCGCGATGACGACCGACGCTCCGGCGTGCACAGCACCCTGGAGAGCGCTGGCCCCTATGCCGCCGATACCCATCACGATGACGACGTCGCCCGGCTGCACCTGCGCGGAGTTGACGGCCGAGCCCCAGCCGGTGCTGACGCCGCAGCCGACGAGGCAGGCCTTGTCCAGTGGAATGTCGTCGTCGATCTTCACGACCGAGTTCACCGACACCGTGGTCGTCTCCACGAAGGTGGAGATGCCGCAGTGCTGACCGACCGGGGTTCCGTCCGTGGTGTGCAGGCGGTAGGAGCCGTCGGTCCAGCGCGGGCCGGCCAGGATCCCGGCGGTCAGGTCGCACAGGTTCTGCCGTCCGGAGGCGCACCAGCGGCAGTACCCGCAGGACGGAATCGCGGAGAAGACGACGTGGTCGCCCTCCTTGATGCCCTTGGCGTTGGGGAAGGCCTTCGTGACGATGCCCGCACCCTCGTGACCGAGCGCGAACGGATAGGTGCCGCACGGCAGATCGCCGTTGACGTGGTGGTCGTCGGAGTGGCAGAGACCGGAGGCGACCAGCTTCACCTGGACCTCGTCGGGACGCGGATCGTCCAGTTCGAGGTCGACGACCTCCAGCTTGCCGGGGGCTTGGCGAATCACCGCTCCACGCGTGCGCATGGCATGAGCTCCTTGTTTGTTGACGATTTCTGCTGTGCGGACTCAGCGGTCGAGCAGGGTGATCACGGACTTGGTCTCGAGGTACTCCTCAAGACCCTCCAGGCCGTTCTCGCGGCCCCAGCCGGACTGCTTGTAACCACCCACGGGCATCTGCACGCCGCCCGCGCGGTGGACGTTGATGCCGATGCGGCCGGTACGCAGCTTCCGCGCGATGGTGTGAGCGCTCGCGATGTCGCGCGTCCAGATGCTGCCCGCCAGGCCGTACTCGGTGTCGTTGGCCGCGGCCACCGCCTCGGCCACGTCCGTGAACGGCATCGCGCCGAGCACCGGGCCGAAGATCTCCTCGCGCACCACCCGCATCGACTGGTCGACATCGGCCAGCACCGTGGGCTCGAAGAAGTAGCCCTTCTCCCCGATGCGCGATCCCCCGCTGATCAGCCGGGCACCGTCCCTGAGGCCGCTCTCCACATATCCGGTGACGCGGTCCAGCTGCCGCTGCGAGACGAGCGGACCGAGGTCCACACCCGGCTCGGTGCCATAGCCGACCTTGAGCGACCGTCCGTATTCCGCGACCCCTTGGACGACTTCCTCGAAGACGTCCCGGTGGACGAACAGGCGCGTCCCGGAGGTGCAGATCTGGCCGGTGTTCCAGAAGATGCCCATCGCGACGCCCGGAATCACCTGGTCCAGGTCCGCGTCCGGGAGCACGATGACGGGTGACTTGCCGCCCAGTTCGAGGGAGAGCTTCTTCAGGTTCCCGGCGGCCGCCTGCACGATCTTCTTGCCGACCGCGGTGGAGCCGGTGAAGCTCACCTTGTCCACGTCGTCATGCGCGGCCAGAGCCGCACCGACCCGAGCGTGCCCGGTCACCACGTTGACCACGCCCTCGGGGACACCCGCCTCCAGCAGGACGCGCCCCATCGCCAGCACCGTGAGGGACGCTTGCTCCGACGGCTTGACCACGCAGGCGCAGCCGGCGGCCAGCGCCGGTGCCAGCTTCATGGAGACGCCGATCAGTGGCGCGTTCCACGACACGATCAGTCCGGCCACGCCGACCGGCTCCTTGAGCGTGATGCCCTGGAAGCGGCGCTCACCGGGGCCGATCTCCACGTTCCGGCCGTGGATCTTGTCCGCCCAACCGGCGTAGTAACGGAAGAGGTTGACCGCCTCGCCGAGCATGGCCCGCGCCTGTGACACGGGCATGCCCACGTCCAGGCTCTCCAGCCGGGACAGTTCCTCGGCGTTGGCCTCCAGCAGATCGGAGACGCGCCACAGCACCACCGCCCGCTGCTGACCGGAAAGCCCCGTCCAGCGCTCTTCCTCGAAGGCCTGCCGAGCGGCCCGCACCGCGGCATCGACGTCGTCCGCGTCGGCCTCTGGTATCTGTGCGACCACCTCACCCGTGCCGGGGTCCACCGCGGGAAACGTCTTTCCCGACCGTGACGGAATCCACGAGCTGCCGACCAGCATCCGTTCCGGCTCCACCAAGGAGCTGAGCCCCGACACCGCGCTGTGGACTGTCATTGCCAACTCTCCTTCGGTGTGTGCTGGATATCGCGCTGGATTCGATTGCCATGAGCCGGAACCGAATGCTCAATCGGGTTCCGTGCTATGCGGGTTGCAAGGACGCGGCCGTGATCTCCTTGCCCGCGGAACGCAGCTTTTCCCAGTCCTGCGGATCGTGATTGACCCACACAGTGGTGCCCGGCCGCGTCTTGAGGAGTTTGAGCTTGCGCAGCGAGTCCAGCTTGTTCACGATGTCGGCGTCGAACGGCATACCCACCGTGTTGTCGATGTTCTCCCGCACGTGCGCCGCGTCGCCGGTCAGGATCAACGTGCGATCCTCCAGACGGAGTTGGAGGCCGAGAGCTCCAGGTGTGTGACCGGGCAGGGAGAGCAGGGTGACGCTGCCGTCGGCGAACATGTCGTGGTCGTAGCCGGCCGGCAGCTCGTTCCACTGGATCCTCGCGGCCGCCTCGAGGTCCTGGTTCCGGAAGAAGGCCGCTGTGTGGCTGTCGGCATTGCGGGCGTAGCGCAGTTCACCGGCCCCGATGAAGCCCTCGGCGTGCGGAAAATGCTGAAGTCCGCCGGTGTGGTCGAAGTGCGCGTGCGAGAGCACCACACGCTTGACGTCCGCCGTGCTGAAACCGAGCGCCTCGAGCTGCCGGTCGAGACGGCACGCCTCCGGGAAGTGCATCTCGAACATGGCGGCCAAAGGTCCGTACGCGCCTGCCGGATCTCCGGCGGCTTCGGACGCGAGCCCGGAGTCGAACAGCAGCAGCCCTTCGTCATGCTCGATCAGAAAGGACGGCGCGGGAACCGTCACGTTCTCTCCCCCGCTGCCCACCAGCAGAATGCTCTTGTCAACGGTGATCGTGGGGGCGTCGAGCGCCCATACGCGCCTGATCGTCTTCGATTTCGGCATAGCTGTCTCCGCACCAGAGGGGATGTTGGTTCCGAAGGGTCAAAAACCATTCGCAGAGCCGCGAGATGATCTCATTCGGCCGCTGTTCGTCCGCGATCTCCCGTCACCAGATCCGCGAGATCGGCTGCCGCCCGCTGGATCAGCAGCCGGCCTTCTTCGGCGTTCGCCCCGGTGGGATCGCCGAGGACACCGTTGGCGGTGACGGCGGCCAGCCCGGCCTCGCGGAGCCTCGGAAGGAGGCTCTCGACGGCGGCGGTGTTTCCGGCCTCGGCCGCCTGAAGCCTTACGAGGTGGGGCGCCAGCGCCAGCATGACGGAGGTCTCCGTTCTGCCCGCGTGCGCATCGCCTCCCCAGCGTGGGCCCCATGCCAGGACGTCCTGTCCCTCGGCACGCAGCCGGCCCACGGCCCGGGTGACGGACTGTGCGTTGCCGTCATGTGCGGAGACCAGGATGACCCGGGGGAACGTCAGGGTCGCGGACCGCACCAGCTCGACCAGGAGCAGTTCGACGGCTTCCTGACCGATCGACAGCGTGCCGGGGAACCCCTGGTGCTCCCCACTGGATCCGAAGGCCACCGCCGGGGCCACGACCACATCGCGGACCTGCCGGGCCAGGCGCTCGGCCAGGGCGACGGCGATGTCCGTGTCGGTCGACATCGGGAGGTGCGGCCCGTGCTGCTCGGTGGAGCCGACGGGCACGGCGAGGGTGGCCCGCCGCCGGGCGAGACCGGCGGCCTCGATCCACGTCACCGAAGCCAGTTCGGTCCTCATCCTCGGTGCGTCCCGGTCGATGACGGCCCTCCAAGAACGCGGGTGAAGCCCTGCGGGAGGACGACGTCGTCGGGGGTCAGTTCGTGGACCGAGGAGCGCCCGAGGCCCAGCAGGGCCGAGTCGATTCCGTTGCGCAGGATGTCGAGCACGTTCTCCACACCGGCCTGTCCGCCCGCGGCCAGTCCCCACAGGTAGGCCCGGCCGATCATCACGGCGCGGGCGCCGAGCGCCAGGGCCTTGACCACGTCGCTGCCCCGCCGGACGCCGCCGTCCAGAAGCACCTCGACCTGGTCGCCCACGGCTTCGGCGATGGCGGGCAGGGCGCGGATGGTGGCCGGGGTGCCGTCGAGATTGTTGCCGCCGTGGTTGGAGACCGAGATCGCGTCGGCGCCCACGTCCACGGCACGCTGGGCGTCGTCGAGGCGGATGATGCCCTTGACGAGGAACGGTCCGCCCCACTCCTCGCGCATCCACCGCACGTCGTCCCAGGTAGGCGGCGGGGTCTGCATCCATTCGCCATAGGCGCCGAAGAAGGTCGGGGCCTCGTCGCCGACGGCGGTGACGTTCGGGGTGGTGAGGTCCGGAAGCCGCCGGCTTCGGGCGAAGGCGAGCAGCCACCGCGGGTGTGTGATGCCCTCGGGGGCGAAGCGCGCCATGGCCTTCAGGTCGAGGCGTTCGGGGATCCAGGGGCTGCCCCAGTCCCGGCCGTGCGAGAACGACCAGTCCAGGGTGACGATCAGGCCCTTGGCTCCCGCCTCACGGGCACGCTGCATCTGGGCGAGCATCGAGTCCTTGCCGCCCATCCAGTACATCTGGAAGAACGTATGCGGGTTGGCCGCGACGACCTCCCCAACTGGCTTGCTGGCGAAGGAACTCAGCCCCATCGCGGTGCCCCGTGCCGCCGCCGCGCGGGCCACGGCGACCTCGCCGTCGGGGTGCACGGCCTGCACTCCGGTCGGAGAGATGATCACCGGGAGCGAGACGGGCTGGCCCAGGACCGTGGTGGCCTGCTCGCGCTCGGCGGACAGGTCCGCGACATGCGGAGCGAAACCGACCTCCGCGAAGGCGGCCATGTTGTCCTGGTAGGTCGTGCCGCGCTCGGATCCGGCGAGCAGCGCGCCGTAGACCGATCCCGGCAACCGTCGCTTCGCCCGGCGCTGCGCCACGGCGACGGTCTCGAACCATGCGTTGGGCATGACGCTCCTTTCCTTCTCGTACGCGGCTGGCGTGACGTCAACTCGTGCTGGTTCAGCGGATGTCGAGTCCGGCCAGCGGACTCTCGTCGCACATTCGGTCGGGGCGGCTGTCCCTGCGCGTGGGGATGCCGAGGAGTACGGGCTGTCCCCGCACCGGCCCCCTGTGGGAGTGATTCTCGCTGGGGCGAGGCGCGCCGGAGCGGTCGCCGGCGAGCGCCGCCTCCGCGTGGCCCTGTACGCACTCGGGGTCCGGCCCGTCCAGCGGCAGACCGGTGAAGAACTTGGCGGCCATGCATCCGCCCCGACAGGCGTCGTAGGCAGAGCACTTGGTGCAGGCGCCGCCGGTCTGCGGCTCCCGCAGTTCCAGGAACAGCGGCGACTCCCGCCACACCCGGGCGAAGCCTCCCTCGTCGCGCACACTGCCGGCCTGGAAGGCGTCGTGGATGGCGAACGGGCAGGCGTACACCTCGCCCACCGGGTCGATCAGACAGACCACCCGGCCGGCACCGCACAGGTTCAACCCGGGCAACGCCTCACCGTAGGCGGAGAGGTGGAAGAAGGAATCGCCGGTGAGCACCTGCTCGCCGTTCGCCACCAGCCAGTCGTACAGCTGTCGTTGCTGCTCGGCGGTGGGGTGCAGCTCGTCCCACACATCGGCACCGCGGCCGGAGGGCCGCAACCGGGTGAGCCGCAGTTGCGCCCCGTACCGGTCGGCGAGGTCCTTGAACTCGTCCAGTTGCCCGATGTTGTGGCGCGTGGCCACCACGGAGATCTTGAACCCGGCGAAGCCCGCCGCGGCGAGATTCTCCATGGCGCGCAGCACGGTGTCGTACGAACCCTCGCCGCGCACCGCGTCGTTGACCTCGGCGGTGGCTCCGTCCAGGGACAGCTGAACGTCCACGTAGTCGCTGCCCGCAAGCCGCCGTGCGACCTCGGGGGTGATCCGGACCCCGTTGGTGGAGAACTTCACGCCCACGTGGTGGGCGGTGGCGTAGTCGACCAGCTCCCAGAAGTCGGGGCGGACCGTCGGCTCACCGCCTCCGATGTTGACGTAGAAGACCTGCATGCGCTCCAACTCGTCGATGACCGATTTGCATTCGTCGGTCGTCAACTCGCGCGGGTCGCGCCGCCCGGAGCTGGACAGGCAGTGCACGCAGGCGAGGTTGCAGGCGTAAGTCAGCTCCCAGGTCAGGCAGATGGGAGCGTCGAGGCCGTGCTGGAAGTGGTCCACGAGGCGGGCCGCCCGGACCGGCCTCGCCGGACTCGCGGAAGCGAGTGACACGTCGCCTCCTCTCTTGACGATGGGCGTCAGCGCGGCGTGGCACGCCCCGCGCGCTCGGTGATCATGTGAGACGCCGCCAGCGTGGCCAGCGCGTCCCGATAGCGCTTCCACTCGGCGGGTTCGACACCCACGTGCCGGCACGCGTCCGCCGCACTCGGGTGGTCGGCCAGCGACGTCACGGCGGCGAGCAGCTTGCGGTCCTTGAGGAACGACAGCCGCCGGGTGCCGAAGTGGTAGAGCAGCGCCCCGAAGGGTTCGGGGCGGACGGCGACCTGGGGATGTACATCCCAGGCCGCGTCGAGGTCGAATCGCGCGCCGGCGGTACGCGGGCCGGCGTCCACGGAGGTGTGCGCGGGCATCGCGGGCGTTCTAGTAGACGCCGCACATGCCGTCGATGGACACGTCCTCGATGAGCAACTCGTCCTCGATGAGCTGCTCGTCCGTCACGGCGCGCAGGTCGGTGGTGGCTGTCGGGGCGGAAGTCTGCGGCTCATTGCCCATGAGAGAACCCCTCGTCGTCCGGACGCGGCCGTTCGCCGCGTCGGAGGCACAACGTAACGGCACCGAGTGCCGAAATGAAGACCATGCACAAAATTTGATATGGAAAATATGACAGGCGGAGGAAGCCGGCGGCGAAGGCTTGTCGGGAGGCAGCCGGAGGGCCATGCTGAGGACCCGTCCCCCTTTCCCGCACCGACCCCATGGTCGGCTCTCCGTGCTGCCCGAGGACGCCTGGTGATCGACGTTCCACCGCTGCCTGCCGCCTTTCGACTCCACCCCGACCCCGGCCTGAACGTCCTGCGGGACGGAAGAGTCCTGCTCGGCGGCGCTCCGTACCGTTTGATGCGGCTGACGCCACAGGCTGTTCCGGTCATCACCGGATGGCTCGACGGGAAGCCGGTCGGGGACAGGCGGCCGGCCGGGCTGCTGGCACGTCGTCTGGTCCAGGCGGGGATGATGCATCCGCTGCCCCCGCAGGCCTCCCCGCGCCCGTCGGTGACGGTCGTGGTGCCGGTCCGGGACCGGGCCGAACAGCTCGCGCGGTGTCTGTCCGGTCTCCGGGACGGCCTGGAGGTGATCGTCGTGGACGATGCCTCACTGCGTCCCGCGGCGGTGGCGGACGTCGTACGGGCGGCCGGTGCCAGGCTGGTGCGCCGCGCCGTCAACGGCGGACCCGCGGCCGCGCGGAACACCGGACTCGCCCACGCCACCACGGAGTTGGTCGCGTTCGTCGACTCGGACTGCCTTCCGCGTCCCGGCTGGATCGACGCCCTGCTCCCCCACTTCGCGGACCCCGCCGTCGCCGCGGTGGCGCCCCGGATCGTGGCGGACGGGCCCGGGAATGGGCTTCTCGCCTCGTACGAAGCCGAGCGCTCGGCCCTCGACATGGGGACCGAGGAGTCGATCGTCCGTCCTGGCTCGGCCGTGCCCTACGTGCCCGGCGCCGCGCTGCTCGTGCGCCGCGCCGCGGTAGGACGGGGGTTCGACACGACCCTGCGTGTCGGGGAGGACGTCGACCTGGTGTGGCGGCTGGCGGCCGCCGGACTCCACGTGCGCTACGACCCGTCGGTGACCGTGGCCCATGTCCACCGCACCCGCCCGCGCCAGTGGGTCGCCCAGCGCATCCAGTACGGCGGTTCCGCCGCGCCGCTCGCCGCCCGGCACCCGGGAACGCTCCCGGCGACGGCGATGGCTGGGTGGAGCGCGGTCGCGTGGGGTCTGACACTCGCGCGACAGCCCCTCGCCGGCGCCCTGGTCACCGTCGGCACGACCGCGCTGCTCGCCCGTAAGCTCGCGGCCTGGTCCGACCGGCCGTGGGCCACGGCGGCCCGACTGGGCGGCGGCGGTACGTTGCTGGCGGGCGAGCAGCTGGGCCGGACGCTGACCAGGGCCTGGTGGCCGCTGGCCCTGCCGCTGGTGGCGGCCGTACCCCGGACGAGGCTTCCCTTGACCGCGGCCGCGGTGCTCGCCCCGCTGATGGAGTACCGGCGCAGCCGCCCCGGCCTTCCGGTGCTGCCCTGGACGGCGATTCGCCTCGCCGATGACGTCGCCTACAGCCTGGGCGTCTGGCGGGGCTGCCTTCGGGAGCGCACGACAGAGCCGCTGCGGCCGAAGCTCTGGTGGTTCTCCGCCGACGGCATCACTCCTCCTCCCGAGCCCACCCGTGGGTGAGAGCGCCGGGCGAAGGACCGCCGATGTGATCGTGGTCGGGGCGGGAGCCTCCGGCGCGACTCTGGCGGCACGGCTGAGCGAGGACTCCGCGCGAACCGTACTCCTGCTCGACGCCGGGCCGATCCCCGAGCGTCCACCGCTCTTCGCGCCCGAGCTTCTCGGCG
This sequence comes from Streptomyces siamensis, assembly GCF_039543605.1. Lineage (NCBI taxonomy): Bacteria > Bacillati > Actinomycetota > Actinomycetes > Kitasatosporales > Streptomycetaceae > Streptomyces > Streptomyces siamensis. The sequence goes on from NZ_BAABKB010000014.1 coordinate 25,636, forward strand.
CCGTCCCTGCCGGGCTACGGGACGCCTTCCCGCCCGAGCTGCTGGACGCACGGCTGGTCCCCGGCGCGCAGCCCGGCCACCCGGCCGTCCAGCGGTACGCCGCGCATCTCACGCCCGAGCGGCCCTACACAGTGGTCCGCGGGCGCGGTCTCGGCGGTTCGACCACCGTGAACGGCGGCTATTTCATCAGGGCCCGGCGCGAGGACTTCGACCGCTGGTCGGCGGCCGGCAACCCGGCCTGGACCTACGAGCGGGTGCTCCCCCTGCTGCGCGCACTGGAGACGGATCTCGACTACGGCGCCGGTGAACTGCACGGCGGTGACGGTCCGATGCGCATACGCCGCGTATCGCTTTCCCATCCCGCCACGGCGGCCTTTCGCGCGGCGGCGGAGGAACTCGGTCATCCTCTCGAGCCCGACAAGAACGACCAGGCACCGCCGGGCTTCGGCCCCGTACCCTCCAACGCCGTCGACGGTCTGCGGCTCAACACCGGCATCGGTTACCTCCTGCCTGCCCTGGCTCGCCCCAACCTCACCGCCATCGGTGACTGCCCCGTTCGCCGGGTCGTCGTCCGGCGCGGCCGCGCATGCGGGGTGGTCGTCCGGCGAGGCGGCCGAGACACCGTCCTCCACTGCGGGGAAGTCGTCCTGTGTGCCGGCTCGTTCGTCACCCCTCAACTGCTCCAGCTGTCCGGCATAGGGCCCCGGCCCGCCCTCGAACGATTCGGCATCCCCGTCGTCAAGGACGCCCCCGCCGTCGGTACCCGCTTCAGCGACCACCCCCAACTCGTCCTGGAGTGGGCTCCCCGGCAGGATGCGGGCGCGCCCGACGCATCGTGGCTCGGCGGCTGCCTGCACCTGTCCTCCTCGGACCGCACGCATCCGGGCGACCTCGAGATCCTGCAGTCCCTCGTGCCGATCGCCGGGCTCGTCGGCGGCACTCCGTCCGTCGCCGGCGCACCGCTGGCGTTCCTCGTCTCGGTCCAGTCACCGGCCTCGACCGGCCGGCTTCGCATCCAGTCCGCCGACCCCGCCCTGCCCCCGCTCATCGAGTACGGCTATCTCGCGACGCCGGACGACCGCCGCCGCCTGCGTGAGGTCGTCCGCGCCACGGCGGAACTCGTCGCCACCCGCGCCTTCGACCGCGTCTCCGAAGGACGGTTGCTCCAGCCCGGCCTCGAACTCCTCGACAGCGATGACGCGTTGGACCAGTGGATCAGCCGCAACCTCGGTACGTCCCACCATGCCTGTGGGACCGCGCCGATGGGACCGGACGGACGCACAGCGGCGGTCGACCAGTACGGCAGAGTCCATGGTGTGCCCGGGCTCCGGGTGGCGGACACCTCCCTCCTCCCCACGGCTCCGCTGCGTGGTCCTGCGGCTACGGCCGTACTCATCGGGGAGTTCACGGCCGACGCCATGCGCCGCGACCTCACCTGAGCGCAGCACCGGCAGCAGCCCCGAGCGCCGCTCACCTGGTTCCCGTGACTCCCGCATCCATGACCGCGAGGCCGACCGTCAGCTGCCGAACGGCCCTGTCCATCAACTCCGTCAGATCGGATTCCGGCTCGGCCAGCCAACTCTCGTACGCCGCGAGAGCCGCTCCGAGGGAGGCGTGACCGATCAACCGGGGCCCCATGTCGGACGGACGCGAGCCGGTGCGCCGTGCCGCGAACTCCGTGACGATTTTCCGCCAGGCCCGGTAGCGCAGCGTGGCGTCCGCCTGGAGCGTGGGAACGGTGAGGATCAGCTCCATGCGCTGGCGGTGCCACGGCACTTCGGCGGGGTCGAAACGGTTGAACGCGATCACCGCGCAGCGCAGCGCGTCCATCATCGGCAGCGTGGGGTCCGCCGCGAGCAGGCGCTCCAGGCGGGCCAGTTGACGCCCGAAGTCACCCCACACGAGATCGTTCTTCGAGGCGAAGTAGCGGAAGAAGGTACGGCGACCGATGCCGGCGGCGGTGGCGATGTCGTCGACCGTTGTCCGCTCGAATCCTTGCCGGGCGAACAACTCGAACCCGATCCGCTCAAGTGCCTGGACCGACGTGGCCGGCGGACGCCCCGTCCTGGCACCGTTCGGCCGCGACTCCACACGCACTCCCTCCCGGTCAGGAGGGGAGGTTACCCGAGACGGAAGAAAGTGGAGCCGTCGGGACGCGGTGACGTGATCGCCTGCCGAACGGGCATCGGCTCATGCATCGGGCGTCAGTGGATGCGCAGCGCGCGCATCCGGTTGTAGAGCGTGGACCGGCTCATGCCGAGTGCGCGTGCCGCCTGGAGTTTGTTGCCCCCGGCGGCCTCGATGGCCGCGACGATGATCTCCCGCTCCGCTTGGCGGAAGGGCGAGACGGGTGCCGGCACCCCGCGGTGCGAGGCGGGCAGGTCCGAGGCGATGATGTCGCCCGCCGAGCGGGTCCTGGCGACGATCTGGATCACACGGTGCAGCTCCGCGAGGTTGCCCGGCCAGGGTTGGGCAGCCAGCACCCGCAGGCTGTCGGGCGTGAGTCGCCTGTGTCCGGGGCCGGTTGCGTCGGCCAGCATGCGCTGGGCCAGCCCGGGGATCTCGTGCCTGCGACGGCGCAGGGGTACCAGATCGCGGCGGGCGCCGCACAGGGCTGCCAACGACGCGTGGACGCCGTCCAGGTGACCTCCCGGTGTCGTGGTCATCACAGTCATCCGCCGGGTGCCCCGAAGGCATCTCGCCAGGAGCAACGTCACCTGTTCGGAGAGCAGTTGAATGTCCTCGATGACGACGGCGGGTCCGTCCTTCTCGAGCAGTGCCACCAGGTTCGAGACCCAGGCCTGCTCGCCGTGCCGAACGACATCCGTCGCGTCGAGCGTGATCGAACCCGGTCCCACGGCCCGACGTGCCTCGGTCGTGCGGCCGCTGCCCGGCTCCCCGACGACCAGCAAGGGCCAGCCGGTGGCGGTGCCCGCACCCCGAGTGCCGCGTCGGCCGGGCTGCTCCGGGACGATGTCGACCAACGCCCCCTCGACGCCGTCGACCGGTGCGCACCTCAGCCAGACGGTCCGGCCGGAGACCAGGGTCAGCCGATGGGTCACTTCGCCTTCGCCGCGCATTCCCTCCGCGCACGCCTGGACCGCCGCGTGGTCGGCAGGCTCCAGCAGGTCGAGCGCGGCCGGCGTGGCCAGCACGAGGCCGCGCCCGACCACCAGAACCGGCCGCCTGGGAGAGCGCGCCGCCGCCTGGAACGCCGCCAGCAACCGGCGCTGGGCGCCGGAGGCGTCGAGCTGAAGCCGGTCCTCGATGTCCCGGACGACGCGTCGCACCAGGGGCGAGAACAGCCGGTGCTCGTCCCCCGCACGGCCTCCGATGTTCACAACGCCTTCGAGGCGGCGGGTGATCGGATGGATGATCGGATGCCCGTAGCAGGCGAACTCGTGGAACGCCGCCATGAAGTGCTCGTCTCCACGTACGAAGAGTCCCTTCCGGGTCTCCACCGGTGTACCGACGGCGTTCGTACCCACCTGGTCCTCACCGAGCCTGACGCCCGGCACGATGCCCAGATCGACGAGGGCCCCGCCGAACGCCTTGTCCGCGCAGCGGATGTCGACGACACGTGCGGTGCGGTCGGCGAGCACGAAGGCGAACGGGGTGTCGTCGAGTTCCGCCCGCACCCGTTCCAGCACGGGACCGGCCGCGCGGGTCAGACCTCCCGCTCCGGCGACCGATTCCTGCTTGAGCCCCGGAGTGTCATCCGCGCGCAGGCCGTTCAGCCGGGATCGGGTCCACGAGGACGCGATCTCGGGCCGTGCCTGTCCGACGTGGGTTTCCCGGGAGGTCCTGTACACGCGAGGCCACCTCTTCTCGCCGGACACATCGGCCTCTGACTCGTGGCGCCCGCCCGGGGGTGCTGACTCGCACTCGCTACGCCGATGCAGTCCCGCTCAGTGTTCTGGAGCACGTAATCCTCAGGAAACATTATATAACAACTACGAGTTGCGACAGGTCGGCGTACGCCCCGTCTTGCCTGTTCCTCCACCGGCTACGTCAGCCGTGAAGCGCGTGGGGGTGTCCAATTTCCTGGACGTTCACACGCCTGAATCCTTCCTACCTTTGGGCGGGAGCGGCCGAAGGGGTTCGCCAGCACGACCAGAGGGGCGCAGACAGTGTCGACTGTGACCGAGAAGGCTGCCGTTGAGCGGCAGGGTGTTCCGCACTACCGGATGTTCATCGGGGGCGAGTGGGTGGACTCCGATGAGCAGTACGAGGTGATCAATCCCGCTACGGAGGAGTTGGTCGCCACCGCGGCGAAGGGTACGACGGCGCATGCGGACGCGGCGGTCGCGGCGGCGAAGCGGTCGTTCGAAGAAGGGGTGTGGCGCAATACGCCGCCGGTGGAGCGGGCCGCCGTCCTGGACCGGGTCCTCGCCACGCTGGCGAGCCGGATGGACGAACTCGCCGAGCTCGGTTCCCGCGAATGCGGCTTCCCGCTGCGTCTGTCCCAGGCGATCAGTGTCGGTTTCCCTCTCATGCACATCCAGCACTTCGCCGACCTGACCCGCGCCTACGAGTGGGAACGCCCCGGACCGGTCACCGGGCAGGTGCTCAACGCCCAGCTGGTGCGCCGGGAGCCCATCGGTGTCTGCCTGGGCATCGTGCCCTGGAACTTCCCTCTGGTCCTGGGCGCGTGGAAGGCGATCCCGGCGCTCGCGGCCGGCAACAGCGTGGTCATCAAGGTCGACGAGAAGACCCCGACGGCCCAGCTCGAACTCGCCACGATGCTGCGGGAGGCGGGCCTGCCCGACGGCGTCTACAACGTGGTCACCGGAGACGGTGAGACCGTCGGTGCCCACCTGGTCGCCCACCCGGACGTGCGCAAGGTGTCCTTCACCGGATCCACCGAGGTGGGCCGCGAGGTCATGCGCACCGCCGCGGAAACCATCAAGAAGGTCACCCTCGAACTCGGCGGCAAGGGTCCCAACATCGTCCTCGACGACGCCGACCTGGACGCGGCCGTCGACGGCTCCCTCTACGCCTTCCTCCTGCACGCCGGCCAGGCCTGTGAGTCCGGCACGCGGCTGCTGCTGCCCACGGCGCTGCACGACGAGTTCGTCGAGCGGCTCATCGCCCGCCTGAAGACGCTGAAAATCGGCAACCCACTGGACGCGGGCACCGACATCGGCCCCGTGATGAACGCCGTGCAGCGCGACCGGATCCTCGGCTACATCGAACGTGGCAAGAAGGAGGGCGCCACCCTGGCCCACGGCGGCACCAGCCCCAGCGGGCCCGGTTTCGAGAAGGGCTTCTGGGTCGAGCCGACCGTCTTCACCGACGTCACCAACGACATGTGCATCGCCCGCGAGGAGATCTTCGGCCCGGTCCTGTCCGTGCTGCGCTACGACTCCGTGGACGAAGCCATCAAGATCGCCAACGACACGGAGTACGGCCTGTCCGCCGGCGTGTGGAGCCAGGACGTCCAGCGCGCACTCGACGTCGCCCGCCGGCTCCAGGCCGGCAGCATCTGGATCAACGACTGGCACAACATCTCCCAGCACATGCCCTTCGGCGGCTACAAGCAGAGCGGCAACGGCCGGGAACTCGGCCCCGACGCCCTCGACGAGTTCACCGAGGAGAAGGCCATCACGATCGACCTCACCGGCCACGTCTCCCGACGCGCGTACGGACTCGTCATCGGCACACCCCCCGCCACCGCCTGAGCACACCACCACTGACCGCGGCCGCCCGGCAACTCGTTCTCCGAGTTGCCGGGCGGCCGTCGTCCTGCGGGTGGGCAGCCCGTCAGGCCGCCCGGGCACAGGGCACCACGCACATCGCCCAGCCCTCCACGGCCACGTCGCCGTTCTGCCGGATGCAGCGCAGCTCCAGGTCCACTTCGAGACCGTCGTCACCCGTCCGCCACCCGGTCACTTCGCCCGTGCACGTCAGCACGTCCCCCGGCCAGACCCGCTCCGCGAACCGCATGCGATACCGCCGCACGTTCTCGACGCCGAACCACCGCGCCACCCACGCGCCCAGCAGGCCGCCCTGGTACATGCCGACGGAGAAAGGGCTGGGGTGGCCGGCCTGCCGAGCGAACTCCTCGTCGTGATGGACCGGTTGCATGTCTCCGGACGCACCTTGGTATCTCACGAAGTCGGTCCGCGTCACCGGCCCGACGACCAGAGGATCCGGGCGCGCCGGGATGTCCCGCGCGTTCATGCGTGCCCTTCTCCCAGTTCGACGGACGTCTTACGGGACTCCGCCACCAAGTGACCTTCCTCATCTCTGAATTCGGTCACGGCGACCATGAAGGTCATGTCCCCGCCTCGGCGTCCGGTCTTGCGGAAGACTTCCTCGACCCTCGTCGCACACGTCAGGCGGCTGCCCACGCGAGGAGGTTGGCCGAAGAAGACGAACTCCTGCTCCGCGTGCAGTCCCCGCGTCACATCCAACCCCGACATGGCGATCGGGTCGGCCGACTCGTCGTGCCAGAGGTCCTGGGTGCACAGAAAGGTCGGAAGGACGCAAGGCGTCTCGTCGGGCGAGTCCGTGGAATCGGTCGCGCCGACCGCTCGTACGAACTCGCGGACTTTGCCGAGTTCCACGAGCATCGTGAACGAGGGACTGGTCTTACCGACGATATCGGCGTCCACAACTGTCCCGCTCCTCAGTCGAATTCGATGATGCCGCGGACGTTCCTGCCGGCCTTCATGTCGTCGTAGCCCTGCCCGACCTCGTCGAGGCGGTAGGTCCGAGTGATCAGTTCGTCGAGCTTGAGCTGCCCGTCGCGGTACATGCGCAGCTGCCGGGGGATGTCGGCGTTGGGGTTGCACTGGCCGAACAGCGACCCCTGGATACGCTTCTGGAGCATCGCGATCTCCCACGGGTTGATCGGCATCCCGTCCGTGGAGTTCATGTCTCCGAGGCCGGTCACGACGACCGTGCCCGCCTTACGGATCGCCTGGAAGGCCTGGGCGACATGCTCCCCCGTGGTGACACCGACCGTCACGATCGCCTTGTCCGCCCCCTGCCCGTCTGTGACGGACCGCGCGAAATCGGCCGCCTCCTCGATCGTCGGGAAGGAGTGCGTCGCCCCCAGCTTCTCGGCAGTCTCCCGCTTGAACTCGACAGGATCCACCGCGATCAGCGTGCCCGCGCCCGCGTGCGCCGCGCCCTGCACCGCGTTGATGCCTATGCCACCCACGCCCATCACGATCACGACCTCGCCCGGCATCACCTCGGCGGCGTACACCGCCGAACCCCAGCCGGTACCGACACCGCACCCGACCAGCACCGCCTTGTCCAGCGGCAGGTCCTGGTCCACCTTGACCGCGGACTGGGTCGACACCACCGTGCGCTCGGCGAACGTGCCCAGCCCGCACACCTGACCCACCGGCTGCCCGTCGAGACTGAACCGGAAGCTGTCGAGGTCGTCGAACCGCGACCCACGCAGCGTGTACGCGCCGAGATTGCACAGGTTGCTCCTGCCCTCGGCACACCACCGGCAACGCCCGCAACTGGGAAGGAAGGAGAACACGACGTGGTCCCCCACCTCCCAGCCAGGCGTGTCGGGGCCCACGGCCTCGACGACTCCGGCCCCCTCGTGCCCCATGACGATGGGATAGTGAGCGAGTACCAGATCGCCCGTCTGGGCGTGGTCGTCGGAGTGACACAGACCGGCGGCCGTCAGCTTGACCTGGAGTTCGCCCTGACGCGGCTCGTCCAGGTCGAGGTCCACGACCTCGAATTTCCCAGGGCTGTTCCGAATGATCGCGGCTCGAGTCCTCACGATTGCCTCCTTGTACTTTGTGCGTGTGACAGACCGATTCACCAAAGAAGCAGTGCGGTCATCGGTCCTCCTTGCCGTGCGGTGTGCCGAGCTCGGCGAGCTCGGGGCAGTCCAGCGTGCCGGGCGGACGCCGGAGGTTCGGGTCGACGACGCTCGGCAGGGTTCCGACTTCGTCGTCCCCGCAGCGGACCCGGTCGGCGGAGTCCGTGTCGATCAGCCCGGACCGTTCGGCTTCGCCGAAGTGGGACACCACGGTCGCCTTGATGCCCGTGGAGGCGAAAACGTCCCGCCAACGGGCCGCCGGGTGCTGGAGAAAGGCGTCGGTCAACAGCCTCACCGCATCACGGCCGTTCCCGTCCCCGGCGGCCTCCAAGGTCAGACCCAGTACGGCGACGAGCCGGTCCCATGAACGGTCGTGCAGTGCGTACACCGCGACGAACCGACCATCGGCCGTGGGGTAGATGTGATAGCGCGCGCTGCCGCCACCCAGGAAGTCCTGCCGCGGATCGGGCCAAGAGCCCCGTGCCTGTCGCTGCACGAAGTGCCGGTAGCCGAGCGCCTGGAGATTGTGGGCCATGGAGATCTCCAGCGAGGTCCCCCGCCCGGTGCGCTCTCGCCGGTGCAGCGCCAACAGGATGTTGATCAGCGCGGGATAGGTGCCGCCCGCGATGTCCGCCACGCTCGTCGCCGGCAGTACCGGGGCGCCCTCCGCGGACAGTGCGGCGCCGAGCAGCCCCGAGTCCGCCATGAACGCCAGGTCGAACCCGGCCCGTTCGGCGTGCGGCCCGGACGAGCCGTATCCGGTGATCGCGCAGTGGATGAGCCTCGGGTTCCTCCGGCTGAGCTCGTCGTAGCCGAGGCCCCGGCGTTCGGCGACACCGGGCCGCTCCTGGACGATCACCACGTCGGCGGCCGCGGCCAGTTCCAGGACCGAAGCCCGGTCCCCGGGATCGGTCATATCGGCGCCGAAGGCACGCTTTCCGCGATTGAGCATCGCGTACATCGCACTGACCCGCCCCGGTCCCAGCAGGGGTTCGAAGAACCGCAGCGGATCACCGGATCCCGCGGGCTCGATGCGTACGACGTCCGCGCCCGCCTCGGCGAGGACCAGCGACGCGAACGGGCCGGGGAGGAACGCGGAGAAGTCGAGCACCCGTATCCCGTGCAACGGCGCGCCGGCGTCTTCAGCACCAGGTGGCGGGGCGGGCCACCTCCCTGTCGTCGAAGGACGACCGTCCTCCTGACGATCTCTCAGCTCCGCCATGTCTCGGCCGCCTCCGCCAGGGTCGCCGTCCGGGAGACCGGTGGAGTCGGCGCAGTAGTGCCGGCCGTGGACGAGAAGCGGGGCGCACCGGCCGCGACCAGGCCTTCCGGGCCGTCCACGAGCGTCCCCCGCGCCTCGATGTGCGGATGCGTCACGGCCTCGTCGAACGAGAGGACCGGCGTCACACAGGCGTCGAGATCCCGGAAGACCTGTTCCCAGTGGCCGCGGGGATGCCGCCCGAACGCGTCGGCGAACGCCTTCTCCACGACCGGTCGGCCGTCGGGGTCGTCCTGCGCCGGGAGATCCACCCCGTCGAGCCCTAGTCCTGCGACCAGGTTCGCGTAGAACTGCGGCTCGATGGCGCCCACGGCCATGTGCCGGCCGTCGCTGCACGCGTAGGTGCGGTAATAGGGCCGTCCGCCGTCGAGCAGGTTGTCCTGCCGACGGTCCGACCACAACCCCTGACCGCGCAGTTCGAGGATCGGTTGCAGGAGGGTGCAGGTGCCGTCGACGGTGGAGATGTCCACGACGTCGCCTTGTCCGGTGCGGCTCCGCTGCAGCAGTGCCGCCAGTACGCCGGTGACGACGAACATGGCGCCACCGCCGTAGTTGCCCACCAGGCTCAGTGGGGGCACCGGCTCGTCGGCCGTACCGATGGCGTGGAGCGCGCCGGTCAGGGCGATGTAGTTGATGTCGTGCCCGCCGCGCCCGGACAGCGGACCGTCCTGGCCCCAGCCCGTCGCCCGCGCGTACACGAGGCGCGGGTTGATCGCCCGGCACTCCTCGGGTCCCAGCCCGAGGCGCTCGGCCACCCCTGGCCGGAAGCCCTCGATCAGCACGTCCGCGTGGCGGACGAGGTCCGTGAGGCCGCCGCGGGCATGCTCGTCCTTCAGGTCCGCGACGACGATGGTGCGCCCACGCTGCACGTACGCGTTGCCCTCGCGCTCGTGAACGGCCGCCGTCGGCCGGACGACGCGTACGACGTCGGCCCCCATGTCCGCCAGCTGCATTCCGGCATGAGGACCCGGTCCCATCCCGGCGAGTTCCAGCACCCGGATGCCTTCCAGGGGCCCGCTCATGCGGTCGTCCTTGCCCGCGGGAACCCACGGCCGGCCGCCCGTGCGGAGATCCGTCGCGCCGCATCCTCACGCAGCCGGTTCTTGAGTACCTTTCCGAGGTCGTTGCGGGGCAGATCGTCCTCGAGGAACTCGACGTACTTGGGGATCTTGTATCCGGCGAGCCGGCGGGCGCAGTACTCCCGCACGTCCTCGGTGTCGAGGGGTTCTCGCGCAGCGGGATCGCGTACGACGAAGGCGAAGACGGCCTCCATCGTCCGGCGGTCGGGCACCCCGACGACCGCGGCGGTCTTGATACCGGGCAACGTGGACAGCACCGTCTCGATCTCCGCGGGAGACACGCTGAACCCGTTCGGCTTGATCAGGTCTTTGAGCCGTCCGAGGTATTTCAGGTAACCGCCGGGCAGTACCTGGCCGAGGTCGGCGGAATGCAGCCAGCCGTCCTCGTCGATCAGCGCCTCGGTCGCCTCCAGGTCCTGGTAGTAGCCCTGGGTGACCGCGGTGCCCCGCACCAGGACCTCCCCGGCCTCGCCCTCGGCGACTGCCATACCGGTCCCGGGGTCGGCGATCTTCAGCTCCACTCCGGGCAACGGGGTGCCGACCGTGGCCGTGCGGATCTCGACGGGATCGGCGACGCTGGTCATGGTGCTGACGCCGCCGGACTCGGTCATGCCCCAGCCGTTGTGGTACTCGGGAACGCCGAGTATCTCCCTGATGGCGGCCGCCACCTCGGGTGTCAGAATGCCGACGCCCGTGCGCAGGGAGCCCAGGTCGTAGTCCGGACGCTCCGGCGCGTCGATGATGTCCTGGAACATCGAGGCGACGCCGTACATCGTCGTGCATCGCTCCTGCTCGATCAGGCGCATGCAGTCCGGTGCCGAGAAGGAGTCGAGCAGCACGAACGTACCGTGATGGCTGAGGATCGCGATCAGCCCGTGGGCGCAGCTGAACGCCGAGGCGAGCGGCAGCACGAACAGCATCCTGTCCTCCGGGGTCAGCCGTTGCCGCTCCCCGCTCAGGAAGTTGTTGGCGACGATGTTGCGATGGCTCAGCATCACCCCCTTGGAACGCGACGTCGTCCCCGAGGTGAACAGGAGCAGGAACATGTCATCCGGGGAGACATCGGCTCTCGGTGCGGGTTCGCCGGCGTCGAGTGAGCGGCGGCCGCGCTCCGCCACTTCGAAGAACGAGCGTGTTCCCCGCGCACCGGTCTCACCCACCACGACGACCTCGCGCAGGCTCGGCACGGCGACGCTCGACCACCGGCCGGGCCCGGCCGCGTCGATCTCGGGGCAGAGCGAGCGGAGCGCGTCGAGGTAGTCGTGCCGCCGGAACCGGTCCTGCATGACGACGGCCTTCGCCCGGGAGGCGTCGAGAACGTGCCGGCACTCGTCAACGGTGTACCGGGGGTTCAGCGCGACCAGGACCGCTCCGAGTCGGGCCACCGCGAAGTAAGTGACGAGCCACTCGGTGCGGTTGACCATCCACACCGCGACCCGGTCGCCTCCGGTGACGCCGAGCTCCCTCAACCCCTGTGCGAACCCGTCGACTTGGGCATCGAGGTCCTCGTAACTGAGGCGCTCCGACCCACAGACCACCGCCTCGCCTCTCGGCCGGTCCCGTACGGCGGACTCGAAGACATCCAGGACAGTTGCCTCGGCCCACGGCTTCATCATCTGCGCGCCCTCTCTGCTCTGCCTCGAAAACGGGAGCCCCGGGTCCGTCGTGCGGTCGGTTGTCCGGGTCGGTGGTCGGCGATCAGGTGACAGCGGTCAGTGGTCGACGATGACGACCGTGTCCTCGACGTCCGCACGAGTGGTGCGGAACCGGTTGACCGGATGCTCGGTGTCGGCGTAGCCGAAGGAGACCGCACACACGATCAGCCGGTCCTGCGGAATCCGGAAGAACTCACGCACGTGGTCCGAGTGCATCGCGATCGCCGCCTGCGGAATCGTCGCGACGCCCAGCGACGTGGCGGCGTTGATGAGGTTCGCGACGTAACCGCCGCAGTCGACCGCCCCGTACACACCCTGATCCTGATCGGTGGTGATCACGGCGACATGCGGCGCACCGAAGAACTCGAAGTTCCTCAGTCCCTGCGCCTCACGGGCTTCCCGGTCCTCCCGCGCGATCCCCAGACTGGCGTACAGCGCGTAACCCGCCCCGCGCCGACGCTCCTTGTAGACACCGCGGTACTCCGCCGGCGTCTCCAGGTCGGGCGTCGGCTGATGGGTCTTCGCGTGGTCGGTCAGACTCGCCGCGAACCGTCCGGTCGCCTCGCCCTTCGTCAGATACACCTGCCACGGCTGGGTGTTGCACCAGGACGCCGTTCGCTGCGCGATCCCGAACATCTCCGCGATCACGTCGTCGGAAACCTCGTCCGGCAAAAACGCACGGCAGCTCCAGCGATCACCGAGCAGCCTCTTGAACCCGACGGGTGCAGCCGCCACCGCGGACCCACCCGTGGGGCGGTCGGCCACGGAACGTACCTGGACTTCGAGGGCTTCTGACGTGCTCACAAGGTTCCCTTCGGTTGCCGCAGCGTGGCGGCCTTTCTGTGCCGATCAGTTGGGGGGAGTCGTGTTTCGTTCACCGAGCTCCCCGGCGGGAGAGCCAGGACGGCCGGCATCAGCCGGCCATCCTGGTTCAGAGAGCGTGGCCGTCAGAACTCGATGACGGCCTTGCCCCGCACCTGCTTGTCGAACTCCTTGTACGCGGCGTCGGCGTCCTCGATGCTCCAGCGATCGGTGAACAGCTTGTCCACGTCGATGCCGTTCTTGGCGACGAACCTGGCGCAGTCGCCCAGTCCCACGTTGGAGAAGGTGTAGGAACCGATGAGCGAGATCTGCTTGATGATGATGTCGGGGGACACATCCAGAGTGATGTCGCCACCGAGCCCGACCAGCGCCACACGACCCCAAGGACCGAGAGATCGCGTCGCCGCGGCACGTGCCGCGGGAGCGCCGGAACATTCGATGGAGACGGTCGCCCCCCTGCCGCCGGTGATCTCCCTGATAGCGGCTGTCGCGTCGGTGTCACTCGAGTCGACGACGTGGTGAGCCCCGAGTTCACGTGCCCGGGCGAGCCGGTCGGCGGCGATGTCGACCGCGATCACCTCGGCGCCCATGGCCGAGGCGAACTGGATGGCCGACTGGCCGATCGGCCCGAGCCCGAACACCGAAACGGTGTCCCGACCTGTCACGTCCGCACGCCTCAGCGCACCGAACGCCGTACCGGTACCGCACGCGATGGCGGCGCCGGCCGAGAAGCTGATCTCCTCGGGCAGGCGGACGAGGGTCTCGGCGGGCGCGACCATGAAGTTCGCGTGGCCGCCGTGGGCGGTGGCGCCGTAGATGGTGGCCCCCTGGGGACACATCTGGCTCCATCCGGTGCGACACAGGTCGCAGTATCCGCATCCCTTGTAATGGAAGACCATGACCCGGTCCCCGACCTTGAAGCTGCGGGGATCGACGTTCGGGCCGAGCTCGGCCACCACGCCACAGGGCTCATGCCCTGCGATGATCGCGGGGACCTCCGCCATGCCCCGGGAGGCGAAGTCCTTGAACCCGAGGGCCTTCAGGGCGGCCTCGGGCGGGTCGCGGTAGAACTTGAGGTCGCTGCCGCACAGACCCGAGGCCTTGATCTCGATCACTACTTCACCGGGGCCGGGAGTCGGGTCCGGGAAGTCCCTGACCTCGAGCTCTCGATTCCCCTTGAACACCACGCCGCGCATCAGATGACTCCAGTCTCGCCGTCAGGCTGTGTTGCGGGCCGAGCAGTCGTCCGACGCGTCACCGCTTGGCCGCCGTCATCGTCGCCACGATCACGACCGGCTCGGTGGTCCGGTTGCTCCAGATGTGCTTGACACCCCGCGTGACGAACGTGTCGCCCTGCTTGAGGAGGGTCTCCCCTGTCTCGGTGACGGCGTGCAGCTCGCCCGAGATGACCGTGACGACGTCCACCGTGTCGGTGAGGTGCCAGACCCCGCCGGCCTCACTGGTGTCACCGTCGTGGGTGTCGCCGCCGCCGAAGGCGTCGAGCGACGCGGCGTAGTCGGCCGCGTCGAACTCGCTGTCCGGCGGGAAGCTCGCCAGCCGGACCACGAGGCCCTCCGGCGGCGGTGCGATGACCGCGTCCGCACCGAGCGTGTTGGGCCCGTCGACGCGCGAGGGGAGGCTGTCGAACTGCCACACATCCATGACCGTGAAGCCCGGCGCCGCCATCCGCGTCGGGGTCAGCTCGTCGGCTATGATCGCCGACTTGCCTTCGGCGTCGAGGCCGGACACCACACGTCGCGCCTGAGCCTTCAGGTGCTCTCCGCTCACTTCCCACTCCCTTGTGGTTCGGTGCTCTGCTGTTGTTATGTGGTTCGGTGCTCTGCTGCTGCCTTGCGGTTTGGTGCTTTTCTGCTGTCCGGCGACTTCACGCCGGGACATCGAGCCCTTGCGGCAGGCCGATGGACTTCAGCTCGACGTACGCGTCGAACCCCTCCAGCCCGGCCTCACGGCCGATACCGCTCGACTTGAACCCCCCGATGGGGGCGTGGAATCCGACCGGGCTGCCATTGACCTCGATGGTGCCGGTGCGGATGCGGCGCGCGAGCTTGACGCCACGTTCGGGGTCTGCCGTGAACACGGAGCCGTTCAGGCCGTAGGACGAGTTGTTGGCGATCGCCACGGCCTGGTCCTCGTCGTCGTAGGTGAGCACCGAGACGACCGGACCGAAGATCTCCTCCTGGGCGATGGTCATCGACGGGTCGACACCGGCGAACACCGTGGGCTGCACGAAGAAGCCCTCCGAGAGGTTCGCGGGGCGCCCGCCACCCAGCACGACCCGGGCGCCCTGCGCACGGCCGGCCTCGATGTAGCCCTCCACGCGCTCCCGCTGGCGGGCGCTGACGAGCGGGCCGATCTGCGTGCTCGGGTCCTTGGGGTCACCCACCGGCATCGAGGAGACGACGGCCTCGAAGGCGTCGAGGAACTCGGCCTCCCGCGACCGGGGAACCACGATGCGGGTCTTGAGGCTGCACACCTGTCCGCTGTTGCGGAACGACCCCACGCGCAGCGACTCGGCGGCGGCCGCGAAGTCGGCGTCGTCCAGGAGGATGGCGGCGGACTTCCCTCCCAGCTCCAGCGTCACCCGCTTCAGGTCGTTCCCGCACAGCGAGGCGACCCGGCGGCCGGCCGCGGTGGAACCGGTGAAGGTGACCTTGTCGACGCCTGGGTGGGTGACGAGGTACTCGCTCGCCTCCCGGTCAGCGGGGACGATGTTCACGACGCCGGCCGGAAGCCCTGCCTCCGCCAGGAGCTCGCCGAGCAGATAGGCGTCGAGCGGGGTGTCCGGGGCGGGCTTGAGCACCATCGTGCAACCGCTGAGCAGGGCCGGAGCCAGCTTGAGCATCGTGATGAGGAGGGGCGCGTTCCACGGGACGACCGCGGCGACGACTCCGACCGGCTCCCTCAGCACGAGCGCCCGCCCCGTCGCCGACTGGCGGACGTCGGTGAACGGGTACTGCGGAGCGAGTTCCAGGAAGCTGTCCAGCAGTACCTTGGGGCTGGCGGCCTGCATGGACCGCGACAGCGTGATCGGACAGCCCATCTCGTCCGTCACGAGCGAGGCGATGTCGTCCGTCCGCTCCCCCATCAACACGCTGAGCCGACGCAGGACCCGCATGCGCTCCTGCAGCGTGGTCCGTGACCATTCGCCTTGGTCGAACGCCTGCCGCGCGGCGGCCACGGCGCGGTCCATGTCCTCGGCGGAGCCCGCCGGCACGTTGGCGATCGGCTTCCCGGTGAAGGGGTTGATCACCTCGATCGTCTCGGTCGACCGCGGCTCGACCCACTCGCCCCCGATGAAGAACCGCGCGTAATTTCCTTGCCAGACCACAGCTTCGTCCTCCCGCCGAACGGCGACCCGGGTGTCTCCTCGCGGCCGCGCAGTTCGTAAGATGGCGCCACTTTATACAATATATTAAATGCGTCAACCCCTCTGTGGGCTGGGATTTCCCCACCGCCGACACAGCCGGGCGCCGACCTTGAAAGTCGGCACCCATGGGCAACCCGCACCGCTGACCGCCCAGTTCAGTGGGCGCGGAACTCGGCCAGGTCGGACCGGACCCGGGAAGGCTCGTCCTCCAGCGGCATGTTGGCCGTGTCCTCGACGGCGTCCAGTGCCCCGCCGGCATCCTCGACTGCCCGTCCGAACAGGGCGGCCCAGTCGCGGGTGACCCTGCCGGGTCCGGAGTACGCCTCGAAGGTCTTGCCGAGCGCGTCCTTCGTCAGCAACGCCTCCACCAGGAGGTTGGCGAGGACCTCGCGGCTGATGCCGCCTTCCCCGGTGTCGCCCTGCTCGATGGTGACGTGGCGGCCGGCCTCGCCGCCATCCAGCCAGCCCGGACGCACGATGGTGTACGGGGCGCCGCTGAGCCGGACAACCCGCTCCGAGCGGCGCTTCCAGTCCAGGGCGTGGCCGCCCACGTTGAAATAGTGGTCGCGGCGGGTGACGAAGATCGAGGTCTGGAGCACGATCCGGGGCTTACGGTCGCCCAGGGCCCGCATGACGTTGACGACGCCGCCATAGTCGACGCGTCGCACGGAGTCGGCCCGGCTGTCGTTGTCGGAGCCGTGGACGAAGATGATGCCGTCGACGTCTCGGACCGCGCCGGCCAGGCTCGCGGTGTCTTCGAGGTCGCCGACGATGATCTCCGCGCCGGGCAGGACGTCGCGGGCGTGTTTCTCGTCGCGGGCGAGCGCGACGGGGGTGAGACCACGACCTGCGGCCGCGGCCATGACGTGGCGTCCGGTGCGTCCGGTGGCTCCGACGACGAGAACGCGGGTGGGAGTGGTGTCCATGAGCTGATCTCCTCTGCGAGCCTCCGGGCGGCGGGGCTGCCGTGCGCCTGCGGCCAGGAGGCGGTGGGGCTACTTCGGGGCGTACGGGTCCGCGTTCTCGGCACCGTCCGGCGTCGGTGCGCCCTGTTCCGTCGCGGCCCAGCTGGAGAGCAGCATGAGCGCTTCGTGTGAGGGTGAGCCGGGTTCGGCGGTGTAGCCGATGACCGTGAGGCCGGGGGCGCTGGCGACGTCGAGGGCCTCGAAGCGCAGGGTCATATCGCCCACCGCACGGTGGTGGAAGTCCTTGCTGCCGCTCTGGTGGGCCCGCACGTCATGGGCCGCCCACCGGGTCCGGAACTCGGCGCTGCGGGTTGCCAGTTCTCCGACGAGGCCGGTGACGGCCTTGGAGTAGGGCGACCGCGTGGCTTCGACACGCAGCAGTGCCACGGCGTCGTCGGCCGCCTTCTGCCAGGCGGGGAAGACCTCGTCGGCACGGGGGTTCAGGAAGATGAAGTGGGCGAGGTTCGGCGGCTCGGCCTGGTGCTCGAAGACCGGGCCGTACAGGGCCCGGCCCAGTGGATTGGCCGCCACTATGTCGAGGTGGGCGTTCTGCACGATGGTCGGCGCGGTGACCATCGTTTGGATGAGTGCCTGGACGCTCAGCGGTACCTGCCGGCGCGGGCTACGTGCCCGCCCCTGCCTTCTGCCCGCCTTGGCGGTGGCGGCGCGGGCAAGGTCGAACAGGTGGGTCGTCTCGACCTCGTCGAGTCGCAGGGCCGTGGTGATGGCGTGGAGGACTTCGTCGGAGACGCCGGCGACCTGGCCGCGCTCGATCTGGATGTAGTACTCGGCACTCACTCCGGCCAGGAACGCGACCTCCTCACGGCGCAGGCCGGGCACCCGGCGGCGTCCCGACGAGGGAAGTCCCACCTGGTCGGGGGTGATCTTCGCGCGCCGGGTCGTCAGGAAGTCTTTGATGTCCTTGGCGGTCTCCACGGTGTCCATGCTCCGAGGCTAGGTGCCTCCTGGGCCGCTATGGAGAGGCTGCCAGTACCCCCGATAAGCAGCGTCTCCCACCGGCGCGCGAAAGCCCGCAGTCTGAATGTCGTCGCCCGAACCAACCGGTCGAGCGCATCAGGACAGCACATGGAGCAGTCAGTGGAAGCCATCACGTTCCCCAACGGCCCGATCGACATGGCCGGCAACCTCTACCTCCCCGCCGGCTTCGACCCCGAGGGCAGCTACGCCGCGGTCGTCACCGTCCACCCCGGCGGTGGCGTGAAGGAGCAGGCGTCCGGCCTGTACGCGAGCAAGCTGGCCGAGCAGGGCTTCGTCGCGCTCGCCTTCGACGCCTCCTTCCAGGGCGACAGCGGCGGCGAGCCGCACCACCTGGAGGACCCCTACGCCCGCGTCGACGACGTACGCGCCGCGGTGGACTATCTCCAGTCCCTCCCCTACGTGGACGCGGAGCGCATCGGTGCGCTGGGCATCTGCGCCGGTGGCGGCTACGCCGTGAACGCCGCGATGACGGACTACCGCATCAAGGCCGTCACCACGGCCAGCGGCCTGAACATCGGCACGTCCTTCCGCCGGAACTGGTACGGCACCGACTCCGACGCGGCCGCCGTGCCCACGCTCCAGGCCCTCGCCCAGCAGCGCACCGCCGAAGCGCAGGGCGCCGAGGTCGCCTACCTCCCCTACGTGCCGGCCGAGCCGGACGAGACCACCCCCCGTGACCTGGTCGAGGCGCACGACTACTACCTCACCCCGCGCGCCCAGCACCCCAACGCCAAGAACAAGTTCCTCTTCACCAAGAGCGTCTCGCGGATCTTCACCTTCGATGCCTTCCACATGGTCGAGGACCTGCTCACCCAGCCCATCCTGATCGTGGCCGGCAGCGAGGCCGGCTCGCTGTGGATGTCCACCGAGCTGCACGGCCGCGCCCGCAGCCCCAAGAAGCTCGTGGTCGTCGAAGGCGGCGCCCACATGGACTTCTACGACGTCCCGAAGTACGTCGACCGCGCCATCGAGGAGGCCACACCCTTCTTCCGCGAGCACCTCACCGTCAAGCCCGCCGACGCGAGCTGAGCTTCCCGGCGTCGGTCCGGGCTCCCCTCCCCTGGCCGACGCCCCCGGCGACCCCGCCGCTCTCCGGAACGGCGGGTCTCCCCCTCCGGCCACCGTCGTCGGGCACCCACGATCGATGGCACGACCCGCGTCGACCTCTACGACGACGAGTACGTCAGCCGGGCCGTGGATCGGCTGACCGATTTCTTCGGTGAGCATCTCTCCAAGGCCTGACCGGAACACCCGGCCACAGGCCGGACAAAATCTCCAGCGGCGTGGTGGCTGAGCGGCCTCCCACGCCGCTGGGCGTCTCGACGGGGCCTCTACGCGGACTGCCGGTTGCCGGTGATCAGGCGCCGTGCGGCTCCGGCGGCCTTGCGTTCGATGTCCTCAGCGGTGCGCTGGTGTTGTG
>NZ_BAABKB010000015.1:0-7299 GCF_039543605.1 Streptomyces siamensis
CACAACACCAGCGCACCGCTGAGGACATCGAACGCAAGGCCGCCGGAGCCGCACGGCGCCTGATCACCGGCAACCGGCAGTCCGCGTAGAGGCCCCGTCGAGACGCCCAGCGGCGTGGGAGGCCGCTCAGCCACCACGCCGCTGGAGATTTTGTCCGGCCTGTGGCCGGGTGTTCCGGTCAGGCCTTGGAGAGATGCTCACCGAAGAAATCGGTCAGCCGATCCACGGCCCGGCTGACGTACTCGTCGTCGTAGAGGTCGACGCGGGTCGTGCCATCGATCGTGGGTGCCCGACGACGGTGGCCGGAGGGGGAGACCCGCCGTTCCGGAGAGCGGCGGGGTCGCCGGGGGCGTCGGCCAGGGGAGGGGAGCCCGGACCGACGCCGGGAAGCTCAGCTCGCGTCGGCGGGCTTGACGGTGAGGTGCTCGCGGAAGAAGGGTGTGGCCTCCTCGATGGCGCGGTCGACGTACTTCGGGACGTCGTAGAAGTCCATGTGGGCGCCGCCTTCGACGACCACGAGCTTCTTGGGGCTGCGGGCGCGGCCGTGCAGCTCGGTGGACATCCACAGCGAGCCGGCCTCGCTGCCGGCCACGATCAGGATGGGCTGGGTGAGCAGGTCCTCGACCATGTGGAAGGCATCGAAGGTGAAGATCCGCGAGACGCTCTTGGTGAAGAGGAACTTGTTCTTGGCGTTGGGGTGCTGGGCGCGCGGGGTGAGGTAGTAGTCGTGCGCCTCGACCAGGTCACGGGGGGTGGTCTCGTCCGGCTCGGCCGGCACGTAGGGGAGGTAGGCGACCTCGGCGCCCTGCGCTTCGGCGGTGCGCTGCTGGGCGAGGGCCTGGAGCGTGGGCACGGCGGCCGCGTCGGAGTCGGTGCCGTACCAGTTCCGGCGGAAGGACGTGCCGATGTTCAGGCCGCTGGCCGTGGTGACGGCCTTGATGCGGTAGTCCGTCATCGCGGCGTTCACGGCGTAGCCGCCACCGGCGCAGATGCCCAGCGCACCGATGCGCTCCGCGTCCACGTAGGGGAGGGACTGGAGATAGTCCACCGCGGCGCGTACGTCGTCGACGCGGGCGTAGGGGTCCTCCAGGTGGTGCGGCTCGCCGCCGCTGTCGCCCTGGAAGGAGGCGTCGAAGGCGAGCGCGACGAAGCCCTGCTCGGCCAGCTTGCTCGCGTACAGGCCGGACGCCTGCTCCTTCACGCCACCGCCGGGGTGGACGGTGACGACCGCGGCGTAGCTGCCCTCGGGGTCGAAGCCGGCGGGGAGGTAGAGGTTGCCGGCCATGTCGATCGGGCCGTTGGGGAACGTGATGGCTTCCACTGACTGCTCCATGTGCTGTCCTGATGCGCTCGACCGGTTGGTTCGGGCGACGACATTCAGACTGCGGGCTTTCGCGCGCCGGTGGGAGACGCTGCTTATCGGGGGTACTGGCAGCCTCTCCATAGCGGCCCAGGAGGCACCTAGCCTCGGAGCATGGACACCGTGGAGACCGCCAAGGACATCAAAGACTTCCTGACGACCCGGCGCGCGAAGATCACCCCCGACCAGGTGGGACTTCCCTCGTCGGGACGCCGCCGGGTGCCCGGCCTGCGCCGTGAGGAGGTCGCGTTCCTGGCCGGAGTGAGTGCCGAGTACTACATCCAGATCGAGCGCGGCCAGGTCGCCGGCGTCTCCGACGAAGTCCTCCACGCCATCACCACGGCCCTGCGACTCGACGAGGTCGAGACGACCCACCTGTTCGACCTTGCCCGCGCCGCCACCGCCAAGGCGGGCAGAAGGCAGGGGCGGGCACGTAGCCCGCGCCGGCAGGTACCGCTGAGCGTCCAGGCACTCATCCAAACGATGGTCACCGCGCCGACCATCGTGCAGAACGCCCACCTCGACATAGTGGCGGCCAATCCACTGGGCCGGGCCCTGTACGGCCCGGTCTTCGAGCACCAGGCCGAGCCGCCGAACCTCGCCCACTTCATCTTCCTGAACCCCCGTGCCGACGAGGTCTTCCCCGCCTGGCAGAAGGCGGCCGACGACGCCGTGGCACTGCTGCGTGTCGAAGCCACGCGGTCGCCCTACTCCAAGGCCGTCACCGGCCTCGTCGGAGAACTGGCAACCCGCAGCGCCGAGTTCCGGACCCGGTGGGCGGCCCATGACGTGCGGGCCCACCAGAGCGGCAGCAAGGACTTCCACCACCGTGCGGTGGGCGATATGACCCTGCGCTTCGAGGCCCTCGACGTCGCCAGCGCCCCCGGCCTCACGGTCATCGGCTACACCGCCGAACCCGGCTCACCCTCACACGAAGCGCTCATGCTGCTCTCCAGCTGGGCCGCGACGGAACAGGGCGCACCGACGCCGGACGGTGCCGAGAACGCGGACCCGTACGCCCCGAAGTAGCCCCACCGCCTCCTGGCCGCAGGCGCACGGCAGCCCCGCCGCCCGGAGGCTCGCAGAGGAGATCAGCTCATGGACACCACTCCCACCCGCGTTCTCGTCGTCGGAGCCACCGGACGCACCGGACGCCACGTCATGGCCGCGGCCGCAGGTCGTGGTCTCACCCCCGTCGCGCTCGCCCGCGACGAGAAACACGCCCGCGACGTCCTGCCCGGCGCGGAGATCATCGTCGGCGACCTCGAAGACACCGCGAGCCTGGCCGGCGCGGTCCGAGACGTCGACGGCATCATCTTCGTCCACGGCTCCGACAACGACAGCCGGGCCGACTCCGTGCGACGCGTCGACTATGGCGGCGTCGTCAACGTCATGCGGGCCCTGGGCGACCGTAAGCCCCGGATCGTGCTCCAGACCTCGATCTTCGTCACCCGCCGCGACCACTATTTCAACGTGGGCGGCCACGCCCTGGACTGGAAGCGCCGCTCGGAGCGGGTTGTCCGGCTCAGCGGCGCCCCGTACACCATCGTGCGTCCGGGCTGGCTGGATGGCGGCGAGGCCGGCCGCCACGTCACCATCGAGCAGGGCGACACCGGGGAAGGCGGCATCAGCCGCGAGGTCCTCGCCAACCTCCTGGTGGAGGCGTTGCTGACGAAGGACGCGCTCGGCAAGACCTTCGAGGCGTACTCCGGACCCGGCAGGGTCACCCGCGACTGGGCCGCCCTGTTCGGACGGGCAGTCGAGGATGCCGGCGGGGCACTGGACGCCGTCGAGGACACGGCCAACATGCCGCTGGAGGACGAGCCTTCCCGGGTCCGGTCCGACCTGGCCGAGTTCCGCGCCCACTGAACTGGGCGGTCAGCGGTGCGGGTTGCCCATGGGTGCCGACTTTCAAGGTCGGCGCCCGGCTGTGTCGGCGGTGGGGAAATCCCAGCCCACAGAGGGGTTGACGCATTTAATATATTGTATAAAGTGGCGCCATCTTACGAACTGCGCGGCCGCGAGGAGACACCCGGGTCGCCGTTCGGCGGGAGGACGAAGCTGTGGTCTGGCAAGGAAATTACGCGCGGTTCTTCATCGGGGGCGAGTGGGTCGAGCCGCGGTCGACCGAGACGATCGAGGTGATCAACCCCTTCACCGGGAAGCCGATCGCCAACGTGCCGGCGGGCTCCGCCGAGGACATGGACCGCGCCGTGGCCGCCGCGCGGCAGGCGTTCGACCAAGGCGAATGGTCACGGACCACGCTGCAGGAGCGCATGCGGGTCCTGCGTCGGCTCAGCGTGTTGATGGGGGAGCGGACGGACGACATCGCCTCGCTCGTGACGGACGAGATGGGCTGTCCGATCACGCTGTCGCGGTCCATGCAGGCCGCCAGCCCCAAGGTACTGCTGGACAGCTTCCTGGAACTCGCTCCGCAGTACCCGTTCACCGACGTCCGCCAGTCGGCGACGGGGCGGGCGCTCGTGCTGAGGGAGCCGGTCGGAGTCGTCGCCGCGGTCGTCCCGTGGAACGCGCCCCTCCTCATCACGATGCTCAAGCTGGCTCCGGCCCTGCTCAGCGGTTGCACGATGGTGCTCAAGCCCGCCCCGGACACCCCGCTCGACGCCTATCTGCTCGGCGAGCTCCTGGCGGAGGCAGGGCTTCCGGCCGGCGTCGTGAACATCGTCCCCGCTGACCGGGAGGCGAGCGAGTACCTCGTCACCCACCCAGGCGTCGACAAGGTCACCTTCACCGGTTCCACCGCGGCCGGCCGCCGGGTCGCCTCGCTGTGCGGGAACGACCTGAAGCGGGTGACGCTGGAGCTGGGAGGGAAGTCCGCCGCCATCCTCCTGGACGACGCCGACTTCGCGGCCGCCGCCGAGTCGCTGCGCGTGGGGTCGTTCCGCAACAGCGGACAGGTGTGCAGCCTCAAGACCCGCATCGTGGTTCCCCGGTCGCGGGAGGCCGAGTTCCTCGACGCCTTCGAGGCCGTCGTCTCCTCGATGCCGGTGGGTGACCCCAAGGACCCGAGCACGCAGATCGGCCCGCTCGTCAGCGCCCGCCAGCGGGAGCGCGTGGAGGGCTACATCGAGGCCGGCCGTGCGCAGGGCGCCCGGGTCGTGCTGGGTGGCGGGCGCCCCGCGAACCTCTCGGAGGGCTTCTTCGTGCAGCCCACGGTGTTCGCCGGTGTCGACCCGTCGATGACCATCGCCCAGGAGGAGATCTTCGGTCCGGTCGTCTCGGTGCTCACCTACGACGACGAGGACCAGGCCGTGGCGATCGCCAACAACTCGTCCTACGGCCTGAACGGCTCCGTGTTCACGGCAGACCCCGAACGTGGCGTCAAGCTCGCGCGCCGCATCCGCACCGGCACCATCGAGGTCAATGGCAGCCCGGTCGGATTCCACGCCCCCATCGGGGGGTTCAAGTCGAGCGGTATCGGCCGTGAGGCCGGGCTGGAGGGGTTCGACGCGTACGTCGAGCTGAAGTCCATCGGCCTGCCGCAAGGGCTCGATGTCCCGGCGTGAAGTCGCCGGACAGCAGAAAAGCACCAAACCGCAAGGCAGCAGCAGAGCACCGAACCACATAACAACAGCAGAGCACCGAACCACAAGGGAGTGGGAAGTGAGCGGAGAGCACCTGAAGGCTCAGGCGCGACGTGTGGTGTCCGGCCTCGACGCCGAAGGCAAGTCGGCGATCATAGCCGACGAGCTGACCCCGACGCGGATGGCGGCGCCGGGCTTCACGGTCATGGATGTGTGGCAGTTCGACAGCCTCCCCTCGCGCGTCGACGGGCCCAACACGCTCGGTGCGGACGCGGTCATCGCACCGCCGCCGGAGGGCCTCGTGGTCCGGCTGGCGAGCTTCCCGCCGGACAGCGAGTTCGACGCGGCCGACTACGCCGCGTCGCTCGACGCCTTCGGCGGCGGCGACACCCACGACGGTGACACCAGTGAGGCCGGCGGGGTCTGGCACCTCACCGACACGGTGGACGTCGTCACGGTCATCTCGGGCGAGCTGCACGCCGTCACCGAGACAGGGGAGACCCTCCTCAAGCAGGGCGACACGTTCGTCACGCGGGGTGTCAAGCACATCTGGAGCAACCGGACCACCGAGCCGGTCGTGATCGTGGCGACGATGACGGCGGCCAAGCGGTGACGCGTCGGACGACTGCTCGGCCCGCAACACAGCCTGACGGCGAGACTGGAGTCATCTGATGCGCGGCGTGGTGTTCAAGGGGAATCGAGAGCTCGAGGTCAGGGACTTCCCGGACCCGACTCCCGGCCCCGGTGAAGTAGTGATCGAGATCAAGGCCTCGGGTCTGTGCGGCAGCGACCTCAAGTTCTACCGCGACCCGCCCGAGGCCGCCCTGAAGGCCCTCGGGT
This sequence comes from Streptomyces siamensis, assembly GCF_039543605.1. Taxonomy (NCBI): domain Bacteria; kingdom Bacillati; phylum Actinomycetota; class Actinomycetes; order Kitasatosporales; family Streptomycetaceae; genus Streptomyces; species Streptomyces siamensis. The sequence goes on from NZ_BAABKB010000015.1 coordinate 5,746, forward strand.
TCAAGGACTTCGCCTCCCGGGGCATGGCGGAGGTCCCCGCGATCATCGCAGGGCATGAGCCCTGTGGCGTGGTGGCCGAGCTCGGCCCGAACGTCGATCCCCGCAGCTTCAAGGTCGGGGACCGGGTCATGGTCTTCCATTACAAGGGATGCGGATACTGCGACCTGTGTCGCACCGGATGGAGCCAGATGTGTCCCCAGGGGGCCACCATCTACGGCGCCACCGCCCACGGCGGCCACGCGAACTTCATGGTCGCGCCCGCCGAGACCCTCGTCCGCCTGCCCGAGGAGATCAGCTTCTCGGCCGGCGCCGCCATCGCGTGCGGTACCGGTACGGCGTTCGGTGCGCTGAGGCGTGCGGACGTGACAGGTCGGGACACCGTTTCGGTGTTCGGGCTCGGGCCGATCGGCCAGTCGGCCATCCAGTTCGCCTCGGCCATGGGCGCCGAGGTGATCGCGGTCGACATCGCCGCCGACCGGCTCGCCCGGGCACGTGAACTCGGGGCTCACCACGTCGTCGACTCGAGTGACACCGACGCGACAGCCGCTATCAGGGAGATCACCGGCGGCAGGGGGGCGACCGTCTCCATCGAATGTTCCGGCGCTCCCGCGGCACGTGCCGCGGCGACGCGATCTCTCGGTCCTTGGGGTCGTGTGGCGCTGGTCGGGCTCGGTGGCGACATCACTCTGGATGTGTCCCCCGACATCATCATCAAGCAGATCTCGCTCATCGGTTCCTACACCTTCTCCAACGTGGGACTGGGCGACTGCGCCAGGTTCGTCGCCAAGAACGGCATCGACGTGGACAAGCTGTTCACCGATCGCTGGAGCATCGAGGACGCCGACGCCGCGTACAAGGAGTTCGACAAGCAGGTGCGGGGCAAGGCCGTCATCGAGTTCTGACGGCCACGCTCTCTGAACCAGGATGGCCGGCTGATGCCGGCCGTCCTGGCTCTCCCGCCGGGGAGCTCGGTGAACGAAACACGACTCCCCCCAACTGATCGGCACAGAAAGGCCGCCACGCTGCGGCAACCGAAGGGAACCTTGTGAGCACGTCAGAAGCCCTCGAAGTCCAGGTACGTTCCGTGGCCGACCGCCCCACGGGTGGGTCCGCGGTGGCGGCTGCACCCGTCGGGTTCAAGAGGCTGCTCGGTGATCGCTGGAGCTGCCGTGCGTTTTTGCCGGACGAGGTTTCCGACGACGTGATCGCGGAGATGTTCGGGATCGCGCAGCGAACGGCGTCCTGGTGCAACACCCAGCCGTGGCAGGTGTATCTGACGAAGGGCGAGGCGACCGGACGGTTCGCGGCGAGTCTGACCGACCACGCGAAGACCCATCAGCCGACGCCCGACCTGGAGACGCCGGCGGAGTACCGCGGTGTCTACAAGGAGCGTCGGCGCGGGGCGGGTTACGCCCTGTACGCCAGTCTGGGGATCGCGCGGGAGGACTGGGACGCCCGTGAGGCGCAGCGGCTGAGGAACTTCGAGTTCTTCGGTGCGCCGCATGTCGCCGTGATCACCACCGATCAGGATCAGGGTGTGTACGGGGCGGTCGA